>CAMDGH010000058.1 GCA_945897755.1 Chryseobacterium gleum
GTGCGTGCTATTCAATTCGGAGAATCCATCGAATTATGTGGAGGTACACACGTTTCTTCGACCAGCGCTATCGGTCTATTCAAAATCACTTCGGAGTCAGCTGTTGCAGCAGGTATCCGTCGTATTGAAGCAATCACAAGTACTACAGCGGAAGAATTCTATCGTTCACAAGTGGAGACCTTAAACGAAATCAAAGAAGTACTTAAGAATCCTAAAAACATTGTTGAAGCAGTCGAAGAACTAAGCAAAAAGAATGCAGCCTTACAAAAACAAATCGAAGTATTCCAACGTGAGAAAGCACAAGCAGTTAAACACGAATTGAAATCGAAAATTGAAGGAATTAACGGGATAAACTTTTTAGGTACAAAGGTAAACCTAGATGCAGGAAGCATTAAAGACATCGCGTACCAATTAAAAGGGGAAACTTCTAATTTCGTTGGAATCTTTGGTGGTGTAGAAGACGATAAATGTTCATTAACCATCATCCTCGACGAAGCACTTGCTAAAGAAAAAGGTTTAGACGCTGGAAAAATCATCCGTGAAATTTCCAAACACATCCAAGGCGGCGGCGGTGGACAAGCATTCTTCGCAACTGCTGGTGGAAAAAACAAACAAGGAGTCGATAAAGCGATTGAGGAGTTTAGAGCTTTACTGAATTAATAATCAGAGAAATGAATAGGAAACATCAAATTAGTCCCAATAGCTATGTTTTAATTGGTTTTGATTTATGTTCAAAAAAAGGGAGACAATCATAAACTAATTTCATATCCTGATCCAACCTTATAGATAGAATGTTAAAATATAATTCTAAGCTCAAATCACTACATAAATACTAAGGAAATACTAAACCATTGCGTAAAGTAGAAGAATTAACTAAATTTGCTCAGTAAAATTTTAATTATGCCTAAAATAGCACAAAAAGCAATTGATATGCCTGCATCACCAATTCGGAAATTGGTTCCATTTGCAGACGCTGCCAAAAAAAAAGGAAAAATAGTTTTTCACTTGAATATTGGACAACCAGATATTGAAACTCCTGAAGTAGCATTAAATGCCATCAGAAATTTTGATCAAAAAGTAATTGAGTATAGCCACTCCGCAGGCTTTGAATCCTACAGGAATGGCTTAGCAGCATATTACCAAAAAACGGGAATCCCTGTAAATTCTGAAGATATTATTATCACAACGGGTGGATCTGAAGCACTTATTTTTGGTCTTATGACAACCTGTGATCCAGGCGATGAAATTATAATTCCCGAGCCATTTTATGCAAATTACAATGGTTTTGCCGTTACTGCTGGGTTGAAAGTAGTTCCAGTAGCTTCTTCGATTGAATCCGGTTTTGCATTACCTCCGGTAGAAGAATTTGAGAAAAAAATTAGTTCTAAAACGAGAGCAATTTTAATTTGTAATCCAGGGAATCCAACAGGATATTTATATTCAAAAGAGGAATTAGAGAAATTGAGAGACATCGTTAAAAAACACGATTTATTCTTATTCGCTGACGAAGTTTACCGTGAATTTTGTTACGATGGAGCTGTCCCATTTTCTACAATGAACCTTGAAGGAATAGAAAATAACGTAATTATGATTGACTCTGTATCTAAACGGTATTCTATGTGTGGAGCTCGAATTGGTGCGTTAATTTCTAAAAACAAAGAGGTAATTGCTGCTGCATTGAAATTCGGTCAAGCACGTTTATCTCCTCCAACCATTGATCAAATTGCTTCTGAAGCAGCATTAAAAACTCCCCAGTCTTATTTTGATAATGTTGTAGCTGAATATGTTACACGTAGAAACATTATGGTAGATGGATTGAACAGCATACCAGGAGTATTTTGTCCTAAACCCAGAGGTGCATTTTATTGTGTAGCAAAATTTCCAGTCGATAATGCGGAAAAATTTTGCCAGTGGTTATTAGAAGAATTCGAATACGAAGGTGCAACCGTAATGATGGCACCTGCTAGCGGGTTTTATGCAACAGCATCATCTGGAACCCAAGAGGCACGTATCGCTTACGTATTGAATCAAGATTCTTTACACAAAGCTGTAAAAGTACTAGAAGAAGCACTGAAGGTATATCCCGGGAGGATTTAATTTCTAAGCCAAAAAAATATCAAAACGTAAATAGAGTTATCTATTTACGTTTTTTTTTAAACTTTTACTCAAAAAATAAACCCCATCTTTAATGTAGCCCACAATCTCAGGCTGAAGATTAAAATGGTAAATTGGAAAAACAAAAACGCCAAAGAACACCAAACATTGAACACCTAACTGCGCCCAACTACCAAATATCATGACATCAACAAAACCACCAATAAAAATCGCGAGGAAACCAAGTCCAATAATAACAAATTGATTTTTTGTAAATGGATGTATTTTATACATTTTCCAGATTAAAAACACACGTCCCAAATTATAAATGATTAACGCAATCGATGTAGAAATTGCAGCGCCCACCCCACCCCACTTGGGAATAAAAATCATATTTAAAGAGAATACGCAACCAATCAAAAATAAGGTAAACAATAAATCGTATTTGTATTTTTTAGAAGTTGTAAAAATAGCTCCATTTAATCCAAAAAACATATCTAACAACTTCCCTAACATTAAAAAGAAAAAGATCCAAATACCCTCTTTATACTCCGGTTTTAGAAAAGAAAATAAAAAATCAATATTCAACCATAAAAAAACAAAGGAACCTAGCCCAATAACAAGAGCGAAAGAACTAACTTTCTTGTACAAGTCACTCATTTTATCTAGTTCTTTTGACTTCCAATACTCTGATACCAAAGGAGTACTAATCCTAAGTAGTGATTTATATGGAACTTGAATGGCACTCACTAAAAACATTACAGTAGCATAAACACCAGTCGACTTTAACCCTACTATAGAAGCAATCATTAGCACATCCAATGAATTAACAATTACAGAACCAAGCGTATTTATATAGTTATACATTGAAAACTGAAATATAACCCGTTTGAATTTCTTCGATATCCTTATCTTGGATATAGATAAATTAAATTCTTTCATTCGGTTTAAATACCATACTAAAATTAAAGTAGGAACGAAAAATAAAAAACTATGACAAATCACAAATGAACTAAAATCAATCCATTTTATCCAAAAAACTAGGAGCATTAACATTGTTAAAAGACGTAATATAATTTCATAAGCCACAACCGAAATAATGTTCTTGTAAAAACTTCTTAGGTAGACTTCTAACACTAAATAAAAAACATACGCAATCCCGATAGGGAAAATCCAATTAAAATATTGTAAAAATAAAGGAGATCTGTCATGGTATAATAACCCAATGTCATTTCTAAAAACCAAAGTTAACACGGAAGTTATTAGAATACCCAGTGTTACGTAAACTAATATATAAGCAAGAAACCCATGATTTTTTAACTCTTTATTTTTAAAAAAAGGAAAAAACTTCCACATTGAATACACAGAACCCAAATTTGCAATTTGCGCAAACAATGTTCCAACAGAAACGACTAAATTTATCAATCCAATTTGTTCTGTCGTAAGAAAGATAATAAACAAAACACCCTTATTTACATACCCTAATACAATCCCTGAGTAGGATAATAACATGGTGCGAAAAGCGTCTTTTTTAATAAAACCCATTTAATTAAAATTTTTCACCCAATAATTTAAACTAACAATTCTCCAAACCAAATTTGCGTATTTATTGTCTCCTTTTTGGAAACTTTGAATAATCTGCTCTGTTTTTCGTTTGTCTATGAATGGTATGGCATCATAATCAATTATTAACAAATGCTTTAAAGCACCTCTCAACCATACAACCTCTCCTGGAGTAACAAAACCTTTTTTATCTTTTCGATACTGAATCGCTGAAGGTAATACTCCCTCCATTGAATCACGAAGTACCCTTTTGGTATAAGCTCCTTTTATCTTAAGAGTTTCATCACTTGAAAACATAAATTCTACCAAACGATGATCTAAAAAAGGAACCCTACTTTCAATTGAATGAGCCATTGAATTACGATCCTCATAATGTAACAAAGATGGTAAACTTGAATACTTCATTAAGCTATAATGAAATGAATCTAATTTGGATGATTTAAATTCATCAAATTCGAGTTTTTTATCTATTTCACCTTTATTAATTAGAAATGGAAGGTAATTGTTATACTCAGTAGTATACAAGAATTTTTCAGAAAGAAACACACAGAGTAAACTCTTTAACCCAACCTGAGTTATTTTACCAAATGACGCTTCTTGGAACTCTTTATACAACATGAACTCTTTCATCAAACTACCCCATTGAAACCGGGAAAATTTATCCGCGAAAAACCGATAAAACCCATGAAGATAACCTCCCATATAATCGTCTGCACCCTGACCACTTAACACGACTTTAATTCCGCTTTTAGCAACCATTTGCATCACATAATATTGTGAAATAGGAGAAGATCCTGTCATAGGGAAATCCAAGGCCTTGGAAATTGAATGAAAATCTTCCTCAATTTCATTTTGATTGGGGGAGTAGTAATGAGCTGTAAATTGACCTGGGTATTTTTTATCAATTTCGGAGATAAACGGGCGCTCGTCTACTGCATGATCTCCTTCATAATAAATAGAAAATGTGTGAAAATCTTTCGCTATTTTTTTATCTAAAATACGACAAACAATACTAGAACTATCAAGACCACCACTTAAAGTTGCTCCAACAGGAACATCACTTCGCATATGAAGCATTAACGATTCATCAAAAAGAGATTTAAAGGACGATCCTACTATCAAGTTTGGCTTAGACGTAATTTCCCAATACCTTGAAATTGAGATATCACCACTTGCTTTCACAATCAAATTTGAACCCGGTTCCAAGGTTTTAATTGAATTAAAATATGTTTGTTCTTTAAAACCAATCCAACCCATTTGAAGTCCTTTGCTAACCTGATTTAAATTTAAATCAGAAGAATATAGAGGCGTTTTTTGCAGCGACTTTATTTCTGAAGCAAAGTAAAAATCAATCCCGTTTGAAATATAAAAAAATGGTTTAATTCCAAAACGATCTCTCGAGCAAAATAACTGCTGGGTTACTTTGTTGTAAATTGCAAAGGCCCACATTCCTAAAAATCGCTCAACTACAGACTCTCCCCAATGTTCATATCCTTTTAAAATCACCTCTGTGTCTGATGATGATTGAAATTGATAGCCTAATTGAATTAATTCTTGACGAATTTCCTGATAATTATAAATTTCACCATTAAAAGAAATAGCAAAGTCCTTATAAAACATTGGTTGATTTCCTGATACAGATAAATCAATAATACTTAATCGATTGTGCCCTAAATAACACCCATCAATTTGACTTAAATTGGAAAAATCTGGCCCACGGTGTATTGTTGCATCAATCATAGATTGAATTAACTTATGACCGTCAGAAGACGCAATCTTTTTATTAATAAACCCATGAATTCCACACATACAGCAATCCTCTTAAAATTGGAATGAAAGATATAAATTAAATTGATTTACATCGTATTAAGAATACAAGAAAGTTCTTTTGTTAAATTTTCCCTTGAATAATCTTTGTATCTTAAATTTGGAGTAAAATAGCGTCGCTCCTCCTTATGAGCATCTACCAAACGCTGTAAATAAATAAGTATTTCACTACCATTTTCTTTTTCAAAAGTTTGCCCTGTTTCACATGACTGAATAATTTTCGCGGCGTCGCCATGAACTGGACCAATACATAAAATTGGTTTTTGAGACGCAAGGTATTCAAATAATTTCCCTGTCAATATTCCTTCATTATTTTTAGCTTCAGGAATAGCAAGGAATAACGCATCAGTTTCATTTAAATATTTAAAAACCTGATCATGTGGCACATAAGGTACATGTTCAATCGAATCGTATAAACCAAGTTCGTCAATTAGTTTTGACAAATGATTCGGAAAAACACCTACAAATCGGAAAAGAATAGAAAGCGCTTGATTTTGATCGATTAAATTTCGTAACACCTTTAAAAATGCAGCTCCTGGGTATGAAAACCCTAAATTCCCCGTATAGGTGATAGTCCATTTAGAAGGTGAAGAGACGGTTTTAGTAGATCTTCGAATGTCAGCTTCATCATATCCATTAGGAATAACTGCTATAGAAGATATTAGTCTTTCAGGTGTTTTATCATCTAACAAACATTTAATTGCATCGCTTACAACAATTATTTTATCCGCCTTTAACAACACATTTCGTTCATACCTTGCATCAATCCATTTTGCCAAAAAAGTATGCATTAATTCTTTATAAAAATAAATATCTACCCAAGGATCTCGTAAATCTGCTACCCAATGAATATCAAAATTCTTCTTTAATTTAAGTCCGATAAGTTGTGTAGAGTGAGGTGGACTGGTTGTGACAAGAAATTTAATATCGTTTTTTACAATCAGTTCTTTTGCTTTTACATACGCATATTTATTCCAACCTATCCTTGCATCAGGTATAAAAAAATTACCTCGAATAAACCGAAGTATTTTGTTCAAAAAAGTCGCTTTTTTTTCACCTGAAAATCCCGAATGAGGAAGCTTATTTTTACCAAAAATATTTCCAAACAATCTTAATATATCTGCAGTTGGTGTTTTGTGTATTTCTAAACTGCTATCCAATTCTTTTGAAAGAGACTCATCGATCAATAAATAGGTTGCATCTTTAGGGTCAACTGTTAAAATGATTGGCTCGAAACCAAACTGAGGCAAATACTTTGCAAATTTAACCCAACGTTGAACACCTGCACCTCCAGAAGGCGGCCAATAGTAAGTAATTATTAAAATTTTATTTTTTGAATCGAATTTACGTTCCATAAAAATCAAGTGAATGTAAAAATAAACTAATTTTACACAAAATGAAAAAAACCAACATTCTATTTAGCTTATTTTTCTTAAACTTTTCCTACAGTCAAGATAGTTTGAGAGGGTCTCTCAATGAAAATAGAAGTTGGTGGAATGTATTAAAATACGCTATTGATATTACTCCTTTTATTGAATCTAGAACTATCTCTGGGAAAAATACAATTTTGTATTCTTCCATTGAAACAGAAAAAAAAGAGCTTCAACCCATTAAAAAAATGCAGATAGATCTTCAATATCCTATGCAAATTGACTCTGTGATTTTTAAAAATAATGCGCTAAAATTTTATAAATACAAAAATGTATACCACATCGAAAACGCACCAACAGGACAGAATGAAATAGTAATTTATTTTTCCGGTACACCTAAGCCAGCTACTAATGCTCCATGGAATGGAGGATGGGTATGGGAAAAAGACAAAAAAAACAGACCCTTTATAAGTGTTGCATGTCAGGGATTAGGTGCTAGTGTGTGGTATCCTTGCAAAGACCACCAAAGTGATGAGCCAGATCAAGGAGCAAGTATAACAATCCATTGTCCAAAAGGACTTACTGCTATTTCAAATGGTAAACTAATTAAATTAGACACAACAAAAGAATTATCTTCATTCACATGGAACGTAATTAATCCAATCAACAACTATAACATTGTTCCGACAATTGGCAATTTTGTCCATTGGCAGGAAACATTTGATGGTGAAAAAGGAAAATTACCTCTTGATTTTTGGGTATTGGATTACGAATTAGAAAAAGCGAAAAAACAATTTAGCCAAACTAAAAAGATGTTAACTTGCTTCGAAAACTGGTTTGGGCCTTATCCATTTTATGAAGATGGCTACAAAATTGTTCAAACCCCTTTTTTAGGAATGGAACATCAAAGCGCCATAGCTTATGGTAATAATTTTAAAAATGGTTATTTAGGCACCGATCTATCAAGAACTGGCTGGGGATTAGATTGGGATTACATCCTAATCCATGAAAGTGGTCATGAATGGTTTGGCAACAACATTACAGCATCTGATATTGCTGACATGTGGATTCATGAAGGGTTTACTACTTATTCTGAAGTTTTATTTGTTGAATACCTTCATGGGGAAAAAGCAGGGAATCAATATATGAAAGGATTGATGAAAAACATAGATAATGACATTAACATTACTGGAGAGTACGGTATTAATAGTCAAGGTAGTGGAGATATGTATTCAAAAGGAGCTGCTTTGGTTCATATGATTCGTCAATTGATTAATGATGACAAAAAATTCAAAAAACTACTTCGTACCCTTAATTCCACTTTCGAAAAAAAAACGATAAGTTCTGCTACATTAGAAACTTTTATTAGCGAATTTACTGGTATCAATTTTTGTTTCATATTTGAACAATACCTTAGAACTACAAAAATTCCAGTTCTTGAATTAAAATTCACTAATCAAGAAACATCTTACAAATGGACTAATTGTATTGTCAACTTCGATATGCCACTTCCAATATCTAAAAACAATTGGATTTACCCCTCTACAACATGGAAGAAAAGCCAAAAAAAAATATCATTTAACTATGCAACTAATTTTTTATTTACATTAAAAAAAGTGTCTAAAATTAATCCTAGCTTAATAAATTATTGAGTATTTTTATCAAAAAAAAATGGATACTAGTGTTGTCATCATTCCTACCTACAACGAAAAAGAGAACGTAGAAAAAATGATTCGTACTATTTTAGGATACGAACACAATTTCCATATTCTTATTATAGACGATGCTTCTCCAGATGGAACTGCTTCAATTGTAAAAAAAATTCAAAATGAATACCCTACCCAACTTTACATTGAAGAAAGGAAGGGTAAGTTAGGCTTAGGAACTGCTTACATTCATGGCTTTAAGTGGGCAATAGCTCACAATTACACCTATGTATTTGAAATGGATTGTGATTTCTCTCATAACCCTGAAGATTTAATCAGACTTAAAAATGCGTTGACGGAGCAAAAGGCTCACCTTAGTATTGGGTCTCGTTATTGTAAGGGAGGAGAAACAGAAAATTGGCCGCTCGGACGAATACTCATGTCTTATTTCGCTTCCGTTTATGTTCGAATGGTATTGTTTATTTCGATTAAAGATACCACAGCAGGATTTAAATGTTATCACAAAGACGTTCTTCAAAAAATAGATATTGATTCAATTCCATTCAAAGGATATGCTTTTCAAATATGCATGAAATATGCTGCAATAAAACATGGCTTTAAACTCATAGAAATACCTATTACATTTATAGACAGAGAATTAGGTACTTCAAAAATGAACTCAAGTATTTTTAAAGAAGCCTTCTTTGGCGTTTGGACAATGAGAAAAATGAAACTATAACTAACTCAATTCACTTCAAAAATTGATCTATGAAAACGCTTTTAAAAGGAGGCACACTTATTAACGAAGGAAAAAAAATCATTGCTGACCTCTTGATAAATGGGAATAGGATTGAGAAAATAGCTTCTGACATTTCAGCAACAGCAGAAATGAATGTAATAAATTTAGATGGTCAACTCGTTTTACCCGGATGTATCGACGATCAAGTTCATTTTAGAGAACCTGGATTAACTCACAAAGGAAGTATTTATACTGAATCTCGGGCTGCTGTAGCAGGGGGTATAACCTCTTTTATGGAAATGCCAAACACAATTCCGAACGTGTTAACACAATCCTTATTAGCAGAAAAATATCAAATCGGTGCTTCAAAATCAATTGCTAATTACTCTTTTTTCATGGGAGCATCAAATGACAACATCGAAGAAGTATTAAAAACCGATGGAAAAAATGTGTGTGGAATAAAGATTTTCATGGGCTCATCAACTGGAAACATGTTAGTTGACAATGAAAAAACCTTGTCTAATTTATTTTCTCAAGTTCCCCTTTTGATTGCTACCCACTGTGAAGATGAAGCAACTATTAGATCAAATTTTGCGCTATATAACGAAATGTACGCTGGTTCAATCCCAATTACTGCACATCCACTTATTAGATCAGAAGAAGCCTGTTACTTATCATCTTCTATGGCGATTGAATTGGCGAAAAAACACAATACCAGACTACATATACTTCATATTTCTACAGCCAAAGAGGTTGGCTTATTTGATTCAAAAACTCCACTTGCACAAAAACGAATTACTGCAGAAGCTTGCGTTCACCACCTCTGGTTTTCGGATGCGGATTACGAGCAGAAAGGGAACTTTATAAAATGGAATCCTGCTGTAAAAACAATGAAAGACCGAGACGGAATCTGGGAGGGTTTATTGTCAAATGCAATTGATATTATTGCAACAGACCATGCTCCTCATACCCTAAAAGAGAAATCAAATCCTTATCAAGATGCACCATCCGGAGGGCCGCTTGTTCAACATGCACTATTAGCAATGTTGGAAAAAGTGAAAGAAGGAAGATTAAGTATTGAAAAAGTAGTTGAGAAAATGGCCCATGCTCCTGCAATTTGTTTTCAGTTAGAAGAAAGAGGATTTTTACGTGAGGGGTATTATGCAGATATCGTTATAGTTAACCCAAATAAATCACAGGTTGTATCAAATGAAAAAGTGCTGTATGCGTGTGCTTGGACACCGTTTGACGGTACCCACTTTTCAAACACGGTTGCTTCAACTTATGTAAATGGTATTCAAGTATATGATGGTGAAAAAATATGTTCCGATGAACGTGGAATGCGCCTTACCTTTAATCGATGATTTCGGACAAGATGATACGTATCTTATTTATTATTCTCATCATTATTACAGCTTGTACAACTACATCTGAAATTCAATTCGTTGAAAAACCAAAAGACTTAATAGACCAAATCACATTTACTTCCCTACTTAAAGAGGTAATGATAAAAGAAGAAATAAGTCAACTAAAGGACTTAGAGATGAACGGGGATTCCTTATTTACAGATTACCCTTTTAAAATGCTTTTCAAAAAAAAAGGCATTACACCTTTACAGTTTGAATCATCATTCGAGTATTATGCCGCAAACAAAGAAGTGATGAAAACAATCTATACAGATATTATGGACGACCTATCAAGACAGGTTAATACAATTAAATAATCTTTCGTTCTGGATTTTTAGAAATAAACGAGGACCAACTATTACCACTCGTTTTATTGTGTTCGCCTATTCCCTTGGAAAAATGATGACAAACAGCTACACCTAACCCATCTGTAGCATCCAAATATTTAGGTAATTCATCAAAATTTAACAAGTTTTTCAACATTGCAGCGACCTGTTCTTTTGATGAATTTCCATTTCCAGTAATTGATTGTTTAATTCTTCTCGGTGTATATTCCTCAAAAGGAACATTGTTTTTTAATGCAGCTGCAATAGCAACTCCCTGAGCTCTACCTAGTTTAAGCATTGACTGAACGTTTTTTCCAAAAAAAGGAGCTTCAATAGCCATTTCATCTGGATGATATTCATTTATCAATCCATCTAATCTATCAAATATTCGTTTCAATTTATCCGGATGAGTTGGTAACTTTGTCAAATGAATAACACCAAAGTTTAACATAGACAATTTATTACCTTGAATTTGAATAATACCATAGCCCATAACAGTTGTCCCTGGATCAATTCCCAATATAATTTTATCTATAATCATCTTTTCTTAAATGCTTAAAGCTATAAAAAAACCGCCTAACTACCTCTTTTTATTTAAGATTATTACATTTATTGGTGTTTGCACCATTTTTCACAGTCATTTTAATCAATTAAAATCACTATCACACATCCATATTAATTCCAACTGTATCCTACCTTTTTTATGTTGTATTCTTTTAATGCCCCTAAATATATATCTAGAATACCTAAAATGGACACTCATCGTTAAACGTGTTATTCCAGACTTAAAATCAACACCAGGACTTAAAACACATTTACATCCTTTTTTAGCGGGAATCATTACTGGATTTATCACGCCAAATTTATTAGGAAACTTTATTGGAAGGATCTATTATTACGCTAAAGAATTCCGTTCCCACATAACAGCTTTCACCTTACTGGCTAATGGCTCTCAATTTTTAGCATCGATTACCTTTGGTTTAATCAGTATCGGATGCTTAGGAATAAGTATCGCAAGCCTGCCTAGTTATATTAAAATCAGTATCTTATTTTTAATCACCCTGTGTTTTATGGGATATCTATTTATTGAAAAACTTCCTTCTCTTTTCAAAAGTAAAAAATTCATTGATATTGATTTTATAAAAGACTCATCGATTATTCGCGTTCAATTTATCTCATTGAGTATATTTAGACACCTCATTTTTAGTATTCAATTTCTTTTATTATTTAAAACATTTTCAATCCCCATCAATTTAGCACTTATCGGTTGGATATGGCAAGTCTATTTTTTCAGCACACTTATTCCGTCACTCTGGTTTGGTAAATTAGGGATCCGTGAATCAATCGCATTATTAATCCTAAGCCCTATACTTCATCAAGCTACTATTATATTATGCTGCTCATTTTTGTTATGGATCCTCAATCAAGTTATCCCTACACTATTTAGTCTTATTGTCATTAACAGAAAAAAAAATGAGTTCATTATTAACTAGCATAACGATTGTGTTTTTTATATGCATCACATTATTATTTATCATTGGGTACTGCCGATTTATGTACACCTATTTATCAAAAAATAGAACTGAAAAATATTTTATAGAAACTTCTAAAATTTCCGTTATCATCCCCTATCGAAACGAAATAAATAATCTACCCATCTTAATAAATTCAATTAACCAATTAAACTTACTACCCTTAGAATTCATTTGGATAAATGATCATTCTGAAGATCATTCTGAGAAAATCCTGGAATCCCTCTCCGGAAACCACACACTATTATCACTAGAATTAGGTCGTGAAGGAAAGAAAAAAGCCCTTCAAAAAGGAATTTACGCAGCAAAAGGGATTTATATACTGACCTTAGACGCTGATATTATAATTTACCCTAATTTTTTCGAGCAATTAAACAAGACTCCGATAACAGACCTTCTACTCATCCCAGTTCGAATGAAGGCGAAAAATTGGTTTTCATTTTTTTACGAACTAGACTATTACTTTATCAATAGTATCAACATAGCATCAGGAGGATATGCTTCATTCATAAGTGCTAGCGGAGCAAGTCTGCTTTTTAATAAAGCTCAATTCATGGAATTTGACCAAAACCGAACGGATCAGCATATAGCGAGTGGTGATGACTACTTCCTACTTCAATACTTCTCTAAACGAAAAAAAAAGATCTCAATGAGCATCGCTCACTCACTTATCCCAACAACCTCAACACCTGATAATTTTAAATCGTTCTTCAATCAACGACTAAGGTGGATACAAAAAACAAAACATGAATCTAATTCAGCATCGATTTTAATAGGGCTGATTGGTTGTATTTACACCCTCTATTTTTTTTATCAGTTTATTTCTTCTCCAACAATAGAATTACTGCTACTCAAAATCGGACTTGACACACTGATAATATCCCCCTACTTAATCATATTAAAACGAATAAAACAACACATATACATTCCCTTATTCAGTTGCTTATATCCAATATACTTTATCGCAATCATTTTTGCCTTAAATCGAATTAAACCCACATGGAAAAACAGAAGGTATTGACATAAAAAAAGCCACCTTTTGGGTGGCTTTACATTTTTTAAAAAAAAATTAAAATGGTAAATCGTCATCAGCTGTTTCAGCCACTAGTGAAGTTGACGTTGAAGCAACGGGATTTAAATTCATAGCTGAAGGTCCTGTTGAAGGAATCCCTGAACCAGTTGCATTAACTCGATCAATTCTCCATGCATCTAATGAATTAAAATACTTCACTTCTCCTTGCGGACTTGTCCACTCTCTACCTCTTATGTTAAAAGATACCTCAATAGTGTCATTAACATTCACACCATCTAATAGTGAACATTTATCTTGTGACAACTGAAACGAAATATCCTGAGGATACATACTACTTGACTCAGTTACAACAAACTCTCTTTTAGAGAATTTTTCTGAAACTTGAACTGTCTGATTTACAACTTTAACTGTACCTGATAGTTTATACATACGCTATTTTTTTTTGGTTTATATTATTCTTAATTTAATCTCTAATTAATTATTAAAAGCTAATAATGTCATCCAAGCTTGATCTAGTTTATTGTCATCTAAAAGACGTTTAGCTTCTTGATGCAATTGCAATTCTAACTCACTTGGATTATCACTTAAATTTACGAAATAATTATTTAATTCTAATAATTTATATTCATTAACATCTGTCTC
Source organism: Chryseobacterium gleum (assembly GCA_945897755.1). Lineage (GTDB taxonomy): Bacteria > Bacteroidota > Bacteroidia > Flavobacteriales_D > Crocinitomicaceae > CANHVK01. The sequence continues at coordinate 14,179 of CAMDGH010000058.1, forward strand.
ATTTGGAAATTTTTCAATTCCGGCTAATAATCCCAAATCATTTTTTGACAATACTAATGAAGAAAGAATATCTTGAGGCAAATTATCAAAACCAATCCCTATTGTTGTCAATGGTTTAACAACTTCAAACATAGATGCTTCGTTAGCGTGACAATACCAATTCCCTCCCATACGAGCAACTAAATTAATTTTTTTCTGGTCAATTAAACCATTTTCATCTAATACACGTTCATCAACATGAATCTTTACAACTTCACATATAACCAGGTTTCCTGCACCTCCTTCTTTACCTAATTCAATTACCTGATTCACCACACATTCAAATTGAACAGGAGATTCAGCAACTCTCTTAGGCTTTACCATATCAGACTCCAAGGCGGTAAATCCAGCTTTTACAAATTCATCCACAGCTGGATCGTATGGAGAACTACTTAAACTCATCTGTTGAACAATATCGTAAGTAACAACATTGATGACCACCTCTGGCACTTCTTTTACATTATTATATGTATCTTTTGTTGTATTTGTTCTTCCACTTCGGGCAGGTGAAAAAATCAATATTGGCGGGTTAGCACTAAATACATTAAAAAAACTAAAGGGAGATAAATTATGATTTCCTTCAATATCTATAGTCGAAGCAAAGGCAATTGGACGCGGACCTATTGCGCCCAATAACATTTGATGTAATTTTGGAATTGGTAATTCCGTTGGATCTAACGTTAACATTTTCAAAAAAATTGAAGTACAAAATTACACTCTTTTATTATCTAATACTACGTAATTTTAAGAAATAGTTATTAACAAAGTAGGGACGTGTTTATCGCTATTTGTAATTTAAACTAAATTTAAGCACACTTAGAAATTAAAAAATAATTTCTAAGAAGCCGGATTCTACATCCGTTCCATCAGCTAACTTATCTACTATATAATAGTATGTCCCTGAAGGCAATACACCTGTCCCAATTGATCCATTTACATTTGACTTACCATCCCAATCATCTTTGTAAGGGCCATTACTCTTATATACCAAACTTCCCCAGCGATTATAAATGCTTACTTCAACTTTAGGGTATTTCGCATTGTATTCGATTACCCAAAAACGATTCTTATCGTTATCATCTCCTGGAGTAATAATTTGTGGAATTTTTGAAAGAACACATTCCAATAAAACATCAGCGGTAAACTTACATCTGTTTTTATCAACTACCTCAATGGTATATTTATCAGGACGAAGGCCTGACAAGGAAGGCGTCGTTTCTGTCATTGGAAATCCATCCCCAGAAGTCCATTTATAGATATATTCAGGAGAACCACCATCTACAGTAAAAGCCAACTTCCCATTTTGTTTTCCACAAATTGGATTCGTAAGGCTAAAACTTCCTTTTACATCTTCAAGTCTTACATAAACACTATCTAAATTTGGATTAATACAGCCTGAAGCTGAATTTTTTAAAGAGGCATAATATTTTCCTTCTTTTACTTTTTCAGTCATCAACAAAGGTTTCTTCGTTTTATCACTTAACCAAATAAACTCTGAATTTCCTGAGTATGGATCGTTTTTTACATATAAAAGTGTATCATTCTGACCTAAACATAAATCACGATAAATAATAGGATCTGACAATTTCACTTTTGTTGAACCAAAGCTAAACAAGGTTACTTTTAACTCTGAACGATCAAAACTCTCACATTTACCTGTACCTGGCTCTTTAAGTGAGGCGTAATAAATCGTATTATTTACTAATAAATCAGAAGAAACGAGTGGAGTAGTATTTGTTTTAGAAGAATACCATTTTAATTGACCTGTAACTTGAATAGATGATGATAATTGAGCAATCGTCGGTTTATCATAATCACAAAAAGTTTTTGAAAGTAAGATTGAAGGCTTATCACCATCTTTAACGATTACCTTATATGGTTGATTCAATTCCGCAGTACACATGTTTGAGTTTTGAATGTTATATTGGTACTCATAATCAAGAGTCAACTTAGTGTTTGAATTAATAATTACTCCATTATTATCAAACCAAATTACGTTATATATAGGGCTCGTTAAAAGTGGTTTTTCAAAATCCTTTAAGGTCTTTGCATCAATTAAACATATGGTAATCTCTCTGGGAATAATTTTTTCACCTGAATCAAGTTTCACGGTTACTTTTGTTTTTACGGAACTTTCGCAAGACAAACTTGATACTATTACCACTTGGGAGCCATAATAAAAACCATTTTCTAATTCAGTCGTAATTGGAAGTGGAACAGTAGCGTCTAGCTTATCATACCATTTTATATTTGTGCCTGCAACTTTAGTGCTTAATTCCTTCACTTGGGGTTTTTTTGATGCACAAAAGACTAAAGTATCCGGAGCAGATAATTTATTAGGATCTACTATTTTCACTTTAACACTCTTAATCGTTGAACTAAGGCATTCACCTTCTTTTAACCTAACGTAATAGGTTGAATCATGCACAAGTAATAAGTTATTATCTAACGAAATAGTGCTCACCTTTTCATCATACCAAACATAATTAGGCATTGATGGCGCTAAATTTTTCACTTTTGGCTGATTTATTTTACAAAAGTTTGAGTCTATTTTAATTAAATCGGCTTGTGCAGGATCCCTTACATCAATCAGTAAACTTATGTTTCCCGAAGAACTTTTACAACCTGCCTTACTTTTTTGTGTTGCATAATACGTCTTTTTACCAGTCAAAAATACCGACGGATCTAATGGTAAATCTGATATACCTGGATTTAGAACAGCAAACCAAACTAAATTAGTTAATTGAGAAACATCTTTTAATGTTGGCTTGTCGATTAAACATAATTCTTTTTTAAATATTGAATTATCTACTAATGCCGAAGTATCGTCAATAACTACATTAATTTTTAGAGAATCATAACTTTCACAAAAAAGACCCTGCTTTGTTATACTGTAAACACCCATCTCTAATAAATCAGTTGTGTTTTTTAAAACTGGAACTGCGCTTGATC
>CAMDGH010000059.1 GCA_945897755.1 Chryseobacterium gleum
TATAATAAAGTAATTTAATCAATTAAATTTAGGTGAATTTGATTGGAAATAGTAGATTGAATAGTTAAATTTACAACTGAAATTAGTTCTTTTAATTGCTACTAAATAACACTAAAAATTAGGACGACAATCGCGCCGACAATTTTAGACTACAACATAAACAACACATAAACAATCGGTTGAGCTTTTAACCAGTATCCCAGCGGGATCACTGAAACAAAACGAAACCTCTTGATTTTCAAGGGGTTTCGTTGTTTTAAGACCTATCAGGGTAAACATAAAAAAAAGTTCACACTTTTCTTTCGAAATCCTAAGTTAAATTCAGACTTTTATTAAATTTTGTAATTAATATTTAATGTAAAAACAAATCTATTTTAGTTTTTTCTTGCGATTTATATAATAATTTTATACTTTTCGCAATTAAAAACTAATATAAATGCAAATTTCAGAGTACATAAGATCACTTCAAAGTTATGAAGTGTATGGTTTTTCATACGATGATGTACTAAAAAACTGCATTGCTCCAGAAATAACGTTGCGAAAAGAATTACAGAGATTGATTAAGAAAAATCTTATTCAAAATCTTAGAAAAAGTTTTTATGTAATCATACCTGCCAAATATCAAAATGTTTCAAAAATTCCTATACAGCTTTATGTGGAGAGGTTATTTGGTTCTATTCATAAAGATTATTATTTAGGTTTGTATTCTGCAGCTGCATTACATGGTGCTTCTCACCAACAAATTCAAAAAGATTATATTATTTACAAACCACCAGCAATGAGAGAGATTGACAAAGGCAATTTCTCAATTAAATTTTTTCAAACAACGAATTGGCCAAAGAAAAACATCGTACAAAAAAAATCGGATTCAGGTTTATTTAACGTCTCATCTCCAGCTTTAACATTAGCAGACTTTCTTCATTTTCAAAATAAGTTGGGAGGGTTAAATAGAATGCTCGCAATTATTGAGGAGTTATCTGAAACCATTCATTTAGATGATGTCAACGAGTTGATAAGTTGGTACCCACACGTAAACACTTTTCAAAGAATGGGTTACTTATTGGAACAATTTGATGTAGATGACAAAATACTAGAAGTAATACAAAAACATTTGGAGACACAGAAAGTATACTCCATGTTATTAAGTCCAATAAAAAATGAGAAACCTGGCTCAGCCAACAATCGTTGGAAAATTGATGTAAACATAACTCTAGAAAACGATTTATGATTCCAAAACCATACATAGCACAATGGAAAGACCATGCACCATGGAACTCGTTTGAGCAAGTCGAACAGGATTTAGTGATAAGTCGTGTGTTGGTAGAAATATTTTCCGATGAATTTTTAAACGAAAACTTGGCTTTCAGAGGTGGTACAGCATTACATAAGTTGTATTTAAATCCAGCCCCACGTTATTCTGAAGACATTGATTTAGTTCAAATAAAATCGGGTCCAATTAAACCCATCATGGAACGCTTGAAAGAAGTCATTACTTTTTTTGAAGAACCCAGAAATACGATGTTGAAAGGTCATGGAGCAAAAGCAAATTACCGTTTTACTACCGAACACGAAGAAATACGTTTACGTTTGAAATTAGAAATCAATTGCAAAGAACATTTCAATGTATTACCTTGGATTGAGTATCCATTTGAAGTCAATAATCCTTGGTTCAGTGGTTCAACAAAGATAAGAACCTATGATGTGAATGAATTACTTGGTACAAAATTGAGAGCTTTATACCAACGCAAAAAAGGAAGAGATTTATTCGATTTGGATTATTCTCGTCTGACCATGGAACTAGATATGGATAAGATCATTGAAAGTTTCAGAGCATACATGAAATTTTCAGTAGACCACATTCCAACACAACGTCAATTTATGCTAAACATCGAAGAAAAGGAACAAGACCAACACTTTCTGACGGACATGGATGGTTTGATTCGTTCTGGGGTAAAGTACAATCAACAGGAAGCGTTTGAGTGGTTGAAAAACGAAGTAATTATAAGATTGAAATAAATAATTAAGCTTTCAACTTAACAAAATTCACTTTCTCTTCTCCAGATTTTTTCTGTATACGCAAAATATAATTTCCCGCCGGCAACTCGGTAAAATCAAGGGCTAATTTATGCGTTTCTTGTTCAAGCATGCCTTCATACATATTCTGTTGCTCCTGTCCTAATAATGAATAAACAGAAACTTGGACAAATTCATTTGCTGTAGCAATCCGAAGTGTTGCAGCAATTGAAACAGGATTAGGATACAACAAAGTAATAGTGTCATTTTCCGCCAATTCATCCAAACGTAATGTACAACCACCAATTATTCGATGAAACTTAATTTCATGCGCAAACATTTTTTGAATATCTATAGGCGAAACCTGAAACCAATCTTTTAATATAGAAGCATATACATCCCTGAAATCGATCTCCATTGGAACGCCTTCTTGGTGGGTTATTTGATCGGATATCACTGGATTGCTTCCATAAATAGGTGTTTCTAAACACGATCCGAACAAAAATAATGGCGCTGCATCTCCATGATCTGTTCCAAAACTAGCATTCGACGCAATTTGTCGACCAAACTCTGAAAATGTCATCCCTGCAACGCGTTGCTCCAAACCAAGTAATGTAAGGTCATCTTGAAAGGCTTCAATTGCATCTGATACTGATTTTAATAAATTCGCATGGTTGCCAAGTATTGTATCTGATTCTAAAACTTGTGAATCATGGGTGTCAAAACCAGATACATTAACAACATACACATTCGTTTTCAAACCACCTGAAATCATTTGAGCAACATATTTTAATTGCTTGGCTAGTTGATTTTTGGAATCGTATTTTTGGGATAAATTGTTGCCTTTTTTCGAAGCCTCCAGTACACGTGTACCGTATTTATTTGTTTGAGCGATAATTGTACTTAAAAATTCCATGTGACTACCATAATAGCTCCCATCATTTACTGCAGCTGATAAAGAAACATTTACCGCATCATTTGGATTATTAACGGTATGTGAGAAATTCCCTAAAATACCTTGACAAGTAGCAGAAACTTCATACCCCATACTTATCGCAAAAGGATCTTTATGCGTTTCATCCGGATAACCCTCTGGAAAACCTGGGTAATCATTGTCAAAATTTCTACCTAACCAACCTGTTGTAATCGTTTGTTCTAGTGAACCACTGGTCCATATATCCGTAGAACGAAAATGCGAGCGATTTTGTGTTGGATAACCTACATTTTGTATCACAGATAATTTACCTTTCTGCAATAAGTTTGCCATCCCTGTCATTGCTGGATGAAAGGCGGTTTTGGTATTCACCTGTATCAATTTATTTTCTGGAAGAATGATATTTGTTCGTTGCTTGTATAAATTAGCATAGAAATCCATAGGGATTACAGTATTTAATCCGTCATTTCCCCCATTAAGACAAATCAATACTAATATTTTATCTTCTACGCTTCGTTTTAAATTAAATAAGGGTTCCGTTACAGCAGCATAACTATAATTCTTAAACATAAAAGGTATAGTCAATGATGCAAGGGCTGAATTTTTTATAAACTTTCTTCTTTCCATAATTCTATCCTTATATTGTTTGAAATTCGGGTAACTTAAACAAACTATCTAAAGTTAAACCTAGTCGAAATAGTAAGGCCTGTTTCATAGCAAGATCCGATGGATTTTTTAGATATTCATCATATTGAACGGACCATTCAAAATCAGGAAGGCCATTCGTTAAAATAGATTTAAGCTTCGCTTTCGCTTCTATTGATAATCCTTTAGCACAAAAAATCAATGCAAAATCATCGATCAGTAGAACTGGGTCAGAGGGTGAAGATAATCCCTGAATAAAAGCGATCAAATCAATTTGCCAAGATTTAGTTTTATCTACCTTGGATTTAAATTTATTGCTTAAAGTTAATACAGAAGAAATCAAAAAGCGTAAATTAATATAACTAGAATTAATCCATAACTTCGTATAATTAGGGGCCTGATAATAGGCAGGCCAACCTCCAACATTTGGTGGTCTAAAGTAATTCATACCCATTACTGCACATATTTCACCCAACTGATTATAAAAATCATAATTAATTGGTGTTGTATACGAAATCTTTGACCCTGTACTATTTAACATTGAAAACACCAATTCAATTGGATTCTTAATAATAGTGCCTCGATTTGTAATTTCATAAAAATGAGCGCTGGTTAATAAAGCCCTAACTACTGGCTTCAATTCATAATTATGTAACAGTAAAAGTTGAACCATTGGATCAATAACGGTAGCTTGCACTTCCGGCGTAATCGCATAATTTACAAACCATCGGTATAATTTTTTACAAATAAATTGCGCCGCATGATCTGTTTCGAATAAAATATCAATATAATTTGCATATTCATTTTCGTTGCCATTTACAACAACTTTATTTCCGAATCTGGAAGATAAATTCTTGGTTGTTGTATCGTGTTTACTAGCAATAAATGTTGCATTTACTTTCGTACTTAAACTACTTTGAACACCTTCGATTCTCCAACCTGTCAATATTTTCGATCCTTCTTTTATATCAGACTCCGTATAATTTGTATAATCGCCTTCTCCAACTTGTTCTCCTTTTCCAATAGAAAATAATTCTAACAATTCTCGTGAGTAATTTTCATTAGGACTATTCTTTGTATTTGAATTTCCATTTAAAAACTGTAACATACTTGGATTAATCGTGATCTTTTTAACTAAATCCTTGAAATTTCCAAGTGCATTATCCCGTAGTAATTTATAATAATAATAGGTTGCTCTTGCATCACTACTATCTACCACAGCAAAATGATTCTGCCAAAAAAGCGTCATCTTTTCATGTATACTTAAAGATTCAGTGCAAATGTTTTGAAACACCCAGCCTGCTAACGAATCATTACGAGCACTTTGAGTTTCTTGCGGATTTGCAACTGGAAAAGGAGAATCTACCCAGGATTTCCCCTGACTAACAACTGCTTCTTTGTCACTAACCACCAAGGGCAAGGTTGAAGCTGGCAAAATAAGTAATTCATCAATTACGGTTTTCATGCCTTTTTGACGAGCATACTGTATTTGCTGAAAAGTAGGGCCAAACAGGGTTCTTCTTAATAAGTGAGTTGCTACATGTTCATCCCAAACTCCAGTGTAGGCTTCTAAAGACATAAATTATGATTTAGTATGAATGAAATTAATTTTTCGCACTAAACGGTCTTTTTTAGTACGCTTAACTGCACTAATCTTAAATGAATTGGAAAATAATTCATCTGTCTCAATTAAAATGCCTGCATGAATATCTTTGTGTAAAATGGATGCTCTTCTCATAATTCAATTATTTTGAGTTAACTTCTTTACTATCGATTGGAACAAGCTCATTTCCAAACATTTTAAGAACAAGATTTACCTTTTCCAAATTCATGTTGGTTTTTCCTTGTTCAATTTTACGAATCACAGTTAGAGCAACCCCCGTTCTTTTAGCGAATTCTTCTTGAGTAAGATTCACTTCTTTTCTGCGCTCTTTTACAAACTCGGATAAATTCTTCATTATATGTATTTAGATTTAAAATAAATATACAAAATAATATGTCATTGCATATAATACAGTTGATTTTATATCTATTTACATATAGTGATAGTGTAATGTATACACATGTTAGTTTTCGGAGAGATAAGTCGGATTGTGATCCGCAGGAGGGATTAGTGAAAATAATTTCGAATTTTAAACAATTTATTATTTAGCTTTAATTTTATATTATTTTTGTTGATATTTCGATACAAGATAAACCCCATTTTTTGGGGTTTATCACAAAACAAAACAGAATGGCAAAAGGAACATATATATCTGAAAATCTGAACCAATCTCAAATGGATTTCATGCTCTTATTGGATGAAAACGAAATTGATATTTTTTCATTGGATGATGTGAAAAAGTTAATTCCAAACGATACTAAAAATGCGAATGAAATCATTGAAAATTTAATTCATAAAAAAATAGTTTCTCGAATCGAACGAGGGAAATATTGTAAAGCAAATTTTAGAGATGAAAAAGTCATAGGTTGTTTTTTAGTACCTGACGGTGTACTTTCATATTGGACTGCATTAAATCTTCATGGTTTGACAGAACAATTTTCAAATACACTTTTTATTCAAACAACAAAAGTTAAAAAGGTTAAAAAAGTATTTGGTGTAAATTATCAATTCGTAACGATTAATAAGCACAAACAATACGGTATAATTAAAGAAGGCTTCGGTAATTACACCTACGCTATAACAGATGTAGAGAAAACACTTGTAGATTGTTTTGATCTTCCGCAATATTCAGGTGGATATGCCGAGCTTATTAGGGCTTTCTGTCAAGCGAAAATTTCTTCAGCGAAAATGATTAGTTATTGTAAAGCAATAAACAATATTGCTGCAATAAAAAGAATGGGGTTTTTAGCTGAACTATTTAATGAAAATGGGTTGAAAACATTTATTCGTTTTGCAAAACAGCAAGTGAAAGATGCTTATAATCCATTTGATTCAAAAGGAGTTGATACTGGTGAATTTAACAACGAATGGAAATTAAGGTTAAATATCAGTAGAGAAGATTTGTTAAACATCAGTAATAAAGAATATTAAATGATTTTAAAAAAGGAAATAGAAACTAATGCTGAATCAAATGGTGTTGCAAAGTCAACGATTGATAAAGATTGGGTGTTAGGTCATTTTATTGATGCAATTTTTTCTTTTTCAGGATGGAGAAACCAACTTATTTTTAAAGGAGGTACATGTCTTCGTAAATGTTACTTTTCTACGTATCGTTTTTCTGAAGATCTTGATTTTACATCAATCAACAAAGAATTTGAGCTAACGAAAATAAATCTGTCTGAAATTATTCAAATTATCACTGAAAGGACTGGGATTCCGCTTCACATTAGTGAACTGAAACCTCTTAAATATAAAGATCAGTTGACTGGCTACAAGGCAATGATTAAATTTTGGGGAGCAGATCATCCGAAGAATCAAACACCACCTCCACCAGAAAGATGGACAAGCAGTGTTAAAATTGAAATCATTTTATATGAACAAATGATTTTTCCGGTGGAACAAAGGGAAGTAAATAATCCTTATTCGGATTCACTTTCAGAGATTCCTTTGATAATTCCTTGCTATGCAATACATGAAGTTCTATCAGAAAAGTTAAGAGCATTGATTCAACGTTCTTACACTGCACCACGCGATTTTTATGACATTTGGTATTTATCTAAAAAATCGGAAAACATAGATTGGGTAAAAGTAAAAGAAGCTTTTCTTCAAAAAATGAAATTCAAAAACATGGAATTTACTGGAATAGATCAAATGATAAATGAGTCAAACGATAAAACATTAAAATCTGCTTGGAAAACAAGTTTAGGTCATCAAATTTCAGAAGAACAACTCCCAAGTTATGAAACTGTGAAAATGGATTTATTAGAATTGTTTAATAAAATTGGATTGTCACCTGAAGGATGAATTAGTAGAAATATGAAACAGGATGACTAAAAACAAAACAGGATGATTCTTAAATTGAATCAGTCTGTTTTTCTTTAATATCTTAGATGCAATTCTGTTTCATCAATTCGCTGGCCTTAGAGTCTCCAAGCTCTAGTGCTTTTTTCCAATCTGAGCATGCTCCCTCTTTATCGAGTAACATCATTTTCGCTTTTCCTCTGTTCATTAAAGCATCGACAAAGGAGCTGTCTAATTCGATTGTTTTGTCGAAGTCGCGCACAGCATCTTCAAGCTCTTTCTTATTCATTTTACACGTTCCTCGGTAAAAATAAGATTCCAAATGGCTGGGATCAATGTTAATTGCAGCGTTGAAATCAGTAATTGCACCATCGTTATCTCCTAGGTCGTATTTTGTAATGCCTCGGTGAAAATAAGCGCTTTCATCTTTGCTATTTGTTTCAATCGCTTTGTTGAAATTTAAAATCGCATCGTTGTAATTACCAGTTTCATAAAGCCACCTTCCTATATTACTGTATGCGTTGGAGTAATTTGGGTTTATTTCAATTGCCTTATTAAAATCGATTAAGGCATTTGTTTTATCGCCAATTTCATAGAGGGTAATCCCTCTGTTATTATATGATTCGTAATCTTTAGCGTTTAGTTTTATTGCTTTCGTAAAGTCTTCAATCGCTCCTTTTCGATTCGCTAGCTCTGTTTTCACATTTCCTCTATTGAAGTAGTATATCGCATTAGTTGGGTCTAGTGAGATGATTTTATCGTAATCCAGTAAGGCTTCGCTCAATTTTTTATTTTTTCTTAGCGTGATCGCTCTATTATTGTATGCAGTAATGTAATTTGGGTCAATGGAGATTGCTTTATCAAAATCTAAAATTGCACCTTTGAAGTCTTCTAGTTTGGACTTTACGATACCTCTATTGGTGTAAGCCATGGTATGCAGTGAGTCGATTGAAATGATTTTATCAAAATCTGCGATGGCACCTATAAAATCTTGCATATTTCGTTTTGCAAGACCTCGATTATTGTATGCTTTTAAGTTCGTTGAATCAAATTGTATTGCTTTTGAGAAATCGCTAATCGCGCTTTGAAAAACTTTAAGAAATGATTTTGTGTTTCCTCTAGCGAGGTAAGCGTCTGAATAAGTTGAATCCATCAAAATTACTTTATCAAATTCCAACAGTGCATTTTGGTAATCTTTTAGTCCTATTTTAGCATTACCAATTCCATAATAGCCCAGTTTACTTTTGGAATTAAGTGTGATTGCTTTGTTGAAATCAGCGATTGATTTGGTGTATTCTTTCAGATAGTAATGTATATTTCCTCTGGAGATATAAGCTTCGTAGTAGTTTGAGTCTAATGCTATTGTTTTGTTGAAATCGATCAACGCACCTTGATAGTCTGTAATTGTTTTTTTTGCTAATCCCCGATTAAAAAGCGACTCTAAGTCGGAAGGTGAAATTTCAATTGCTTTATTGAAATCAAGGATTGCACCATTGGGATCGCTATGATCGGATTTTGTTTTTCCTTTGTTATGGTATGATTCAGGATAAGCTGGATTGATGTGAATTGCCTTTTCAAAGTCGGAAAGTGCAGCTGTCTTGTTGCCTAACTCAAACTCTGCAATTCCTCTGTTGTTATAAGAAAAATAATCGTTTGGATTGAGTTTAATTGCACTAGTGAAATCATCTATAGCTCCTTTTTTGTCTCCAATTTCATTTTTCACGTTAGCGCGATTAAAATAAATGACAGGATTTTCTGGGTTTAGCTCAATTATTTTATTGTAGTCTTCTAAAGATCCGATTTTATCTCCCAGTTTTCTTTTTGTAATCGCCCTGTTATTCAATGCGGCTTCATTTTTAGGGTCTAATTCAATGGTTTTGTTAAAGTCTAGGATAGCGCCATTGAAATCGCCTAACTTAGATTTGATAATGCCTCTATTTACATAGACTGCACTGAAATTAGGGTCTATTGAAATGACACGATTAAAGTCTTCAAGCGCTCCGGTAAAATCAGTGCTGTTTCGTTTTGAAATTCCTCGATAATGATATGCTTTTAGGTTGTCAGGGCTCAATAATAGGGCTTTGTTAAAGTCTTTTATTGCATTTTGGTAGGATTTGATACTAGAATATGAATTGCCGCGCGCAATAAAAGCAATCGCATTATTACTGTCTAATTCAATTGCTTTTGAAAGGATGTCAATAGCGCCGATAAAGTCTTTTTGACTTGATTTTTTTGATGCACTTTCAATTAATTCGGTGTACTGAGCGTAAGAATTAATATTGAAAAGGAATATGAGAGCTAAAATAAAAAAAGAAGGTTTCATGCGTAATGGTTAAATAATCAGGTAAAGTTAGTTATTCTTTTTTCAAAAATTCAAGATGATTTTCTAGCATCATTTAATCGATCAAGACGATATGGCTTACCTTATTAATTTATTTTCTTTTGGATTCTAAAAGTGCTCAATTAAATAAGATTTATCCGTAATATTTACGTATTTTTAAATTTATTTTTTAGATTACTTTTTAGATTACTTTTTAAAAATCATGATTAAAAAAAACGTTTTATTTATTATTCTACTTGTCAGTACTCAATTTCTGTTTTCTCAAACCGATGAACATACGTGTTTTAAGAATAAGACGAAGCACACGAAAAAGCGTTCAGCTAGTCTTTCATTAAACGATATTGTTAAAACAGAAAAATATGATGTCAGTTACTATAAGCTTCTCTTAGATGTGACAAACATGAATACATCTATCGCGGGTAAAGTAGATATGCATCTGATTGTACGTGAAAAATTAGACACGATTCTATATGAATTATTCCCTACATTTAAAATCAATTGTATCCTTGTAAATGGAGATACAATGCAGTTTTTTAGGGGAGGTGAATCTGCTATTCTTATTCCATTTACGGCAGTCAAAGGGGAGCATATAAAGGTTCAAACGGTTTATAATGGCTTTGCTCCAACTGAATCAACAAATCCATTGGGCGGTTCTGGCTATTCGAATGCGTTCTCTAAAAGTTGGAAGAAAAATGTGAGTTGGACCTTGAGTGAGCCATTTTCTGCATACGAATGGTTTCCGTGTAAACAATCGTTAACCGATAAAATTGACAGCGTTGATGTTTCTATAGTTGTGCCCGATTCCTGTATGGCCGGTTCAAATGGCTTATTGCAACAGATTGTTTTGCAAGAGGATGGAAAAAAACGATTTGAATGGAAGCACCGTTATCCGATTGACTATTATCTGATTTCTTTTTCGGTTGCTGACTATGAGGATTATCAATTTTATGCGCATCCTAAAAACACCACAGATTCTATTTTAGTGCAAAACTACCTCTACCGAAATCCCGATGTTTTACCTTACTTTAAATCCGAAATTGATTATACAGCTACCTATCTCAATTATTTTTCAGAGATTTTTACCTTGTATCCTTTTTATAAAGAAAAGTACGGACACTGTATGGCTCCTATAAACGGTGGCATGGAACATCAGACAATGACAACCCTAGGGTTTTTTAATCGCAGACTTGTAGCCCATGAGTTAGCTCACCAGTGGTGGGGTGATAATGTTACTTGTGCATCGTGGTCTGATATATGGTTGAATGAAGGTTTTGCTTCCTATTCCGAATATTTAATGAATGAAAAGTTGGAACAGGGGTCTGGGCAAGCTTTGCTAAAAGCAATTCATAATGATGTGCTCAAACAGATAGGAGGAAGTGTATGGGTGAAAGACAGTTTAAATGAAGATCGTGTTTTTTCAGGTAGATTTTCGTATAACAAAGGATCGTCTATCATTCATATTTTACGCTATATTATTAATAATGATTCATTGTTTTTTGGAGGATTACGTGCTTTTCAAACAGCCTATTCCGGAAAAACTGCACGTGCTGTAGATTTTAAAAACACCATGGAACTCTTTACTAAAATGTCTTTGAGTGCTTTTTTTAATGAATGGTATTACGGAGAGGGGTATCCGATTTATGAAGTTGATTTAAAAGCACAAAACGATGAACTAAAATTGCGTATAAGCCACCAAGGTTCTGCTTCAACGACTTTGTTTACTAATCCAATTGATGTGAATTTTAGCAGGGCAAATAATTTGCCAGACACGATTATTCGTTTTCCAATTTCATCACAGGAGGTTATTTTCACTTTTCCCACTTCCAGTGCTTTAAAAGGGGTTGTTTCGCTAAATCCGACCAATCAAATTCTTTGTAAATCATCGATTACCTCATCGATTACTGATCTGCCCCAGTCTTTATTTCAGATTTATCCAAATCCTTCAAATGACCATGCGATGATTAGTTTGTCAAATCGGATGTCAATGCAGGGGGTATATCAACTTCAAATGATGGATGTGTGTGGAAAAGTAGTTTTTTCAGAGCGTGTGGTAGGCGATAAGAAGTTAGATTTAGGATCTTTTTCAAAAGGAATCTACCTGATTTCTGTTGAGAATGGTTCGTCGAAAGAGATTGTAAAGATGATTATTGAGTAATAAGACTATGCCGATGAAAAATCATGCTGTAAATTTATTTTTGGTTTTCACTTTTTTTATGACGACTTGTGTTTTTTCTCAAGATGATACACAATCGTGCTCTTTTCAAAAAAACAGGAATAAATCAAAACGTTCTGCTACTTTGACGGTACAACAGATTAAAGAGACTGAAAAATACGATGTTACCTATTACAAGATAAATTTAGAAGCTACTAATTTGACATCTCAACTCAAGGGTGATGTTGAGATGTTTCTAACAGCCAAAGAGCAACTAGACACCGTTGTGTATGAACTTTTTAAAACATACGCCATTGATTTTGTCTTGGTTAATGGGGATACTACGAAATTCAGAAGAGGTAATTCAGCATTGTATGTTCCTGTGAAAGCCGGTGTTGGTGAAAAGCTTCGGATTAAAACTAGTTATACTGGAACTGCGCCTTCCTCTGTCAACAATCCTTTTGGTGGCGGTGGGTATACATCAAGTTACGTTTCTGCTTACAAAAAAAGAGTGAGTTGGACCTTGAGCGATCCTTTTTTTGCATATGAATGGTTGCCTTGTAAGCAATCGTTGACGGATAAAATCGATAGTGTTTCCATTGCAATAACAGCTCCAGATTCCTGTATGGTAGGTGCAAATGGCATATTGCAAAAGGTGACCGTTTTGCCGGGGAATAAAAAACGTTTTGAGTGGAAACATAACTATCCAATTGAATACTATTTGATTTGCTTTTCAATAAGTGATTATATTGAACATAGTACGTATGCACATCCCAAAAATACTGTTGATTCCGTTTTAATTCAACATTATATATATAACAATGCCTCTTTATTAAGTGCTTCAAAGCCAGTGCTGGATAAAACAGCAGCTTACCTTAATTATTACTCTGAGTTGTTCACACTTTATCCCTTTCACAAAGAGAAATATGGGCATTGTATGGCGCCGATTGGAGGGGGTATGGAACATCAAACGATGACAACCTTAGGGGCAATAAATGATTTGTTGATTGCGCATGAGTTGGCTCATCAGTGGTGGGGAAATCATGTTACATATGCTTCATGGCCTGATGTTTGGTTGAGTGAGGGCTTTGCTACCTATGCAGAATACCTTGCCCTAGAGAAGTTGGCCCCTGGCTTAGAACTCCCAAAGTTGAAAGGGTTTCAAACTAGTGCGATTTCGTTAACAAACGGTAGTGTTTGGGTGAAGGATTCGTTAAATCCATCACGCATTTTTTCACGGAGATTGACTTACGATAAAGGTGCTGCAATTATCCATATGCTTCGTTATTTAATCAATAATGACTCCTTATTTTTTGCTGGATTACGCAGTTTTCAAACCAAGTTTGCTTTCAGTACAG
Organism: Chryseobacterium gleum; assembly: GCA_945897755.1. GTDB lineage: Bacteria > Bacteroidota > Bacteroidia > Flavobacteriales_D > Crocinitomicaceae > CANHVK01. The sequence goes on from CAMDGH010000059.1 coordinate 13,348, forward strand.
CAAGTGTAAGTGATTTTAAATTGTGCATGGAGACAGTTGCAAAAATCGATCTAACAGCGTATTTCAATGAATGGTATTATGGAGAAGGGTATCCGATTTATTCAGCGCAATTGCAACAAGGGAGTGAAGGAAAAAAGTTAATTCTTGCTCATAGGGGGTCTTCATCCACAACTCCGCTCTTTACGATGCCGATTGAAATTCTTTTTTCAAGATATAACAACTTATCGGATACAATATTACGCTTTGATGTAAAGTCAACAAATGAAGTGTATGCTATTCCGGACAACTTGATGTTAAGCGTGCTTAAATCAATTGACCCACGGTTTTCCCTACTTAGAAAAGTAGAGAAGCTTTCATCACTCCCAGCAGAAACGAGTTTAGGGATTACGATATACCCAAATCCAGCATCAAAAACGCTTTTTGTTTCCATGGAAAAGCCAGGTTTCCTTAAAATAAAATTAATCGATTTAAGCGGTAGGGTAGTGTTAGAAAATGATTCTTTTTCTCCTGTTTGTATTCCGTTGAATGGCATTAGCGCTGGGGTTTATGAGGTTTTGATAGCGGTGGAGGATGAGGTTTGTATCCGGAAATTATGGGTTGAATAACTTCTTTTTCAATTAAAAAAAATAGCTTTAAGTGTGAATAACTTAATTTGTTTTTTATTTGTCTTATATTTGGCACATTTTGTGATAAACTATCTATTAAAAAACGATTCTAATGTATAAAATTTTACTTTTCTTTTGCCTTTTTTCTTGGAATTCCTACTCTCAATCTAAAGAGATTGATAAAGATCCAAAGTCACAGCATATTTTAGATAAATTATCTGCTAAAATGAAAGCGTTAAAATCATTTGAGGTAGAATTTAGTTCAAACACTAAGAATGCAGCTACTGGAGCTGTAGAGAGTAACATTGGAAAAGGGTGTGTAAAAGGAAATAAATTTTACGCTTCGTACGGCGAAACTACGATTATTTCAAATGGCATTAAAACATGGACTGTCGTGAAAGAGGATAAGTCGATATACCAAACTGATGTCTCTGATTCAAAAGAGAGTGAAAGTTTAAACCCTAAAAAGTTGATGACCATTTGGGAGTCTGGGTTTAAAAATGAATTCTTAAAAGAGGATGTGCTAAATGGTGTTAAGGTGAGTGTAATTAATTTATACCCTAAGCAACCTAAAAAAGTAAATTACCATACAGTGATTCTCTATATTTCTAAAACGGATTTAGAGCTTAAGAAAGCAGTGTTGAAAACAAGAGATGGAGGTATTATGACTTACATTCTGAATAATATGATTGAAAATCCTGAGGTAGAAGATAATAGGTTTGTAATTGATTTGAAAAAGTTTCCTGGATACCAAGTGGTAAAAGATTAAGCGCCCTCTAATGCTATTCTACGATTAATTTTTGTTGGAAGTCCCCTTTTGATGTAGTGACCATAATGAAGTAAACGCCAGCTTCAAATCGCAGCGATTTTAACGCAGCTAATTCTCCTTTAAATAACAGTTTCCCATTGCTTTCGAATATTGAAATTGCATCTATGTATTCAGAGCATTTAATGGATGTTGCTTCCTCTTTTGAAATGGGATTTGGATAAAGTGATAACTCAATCGTTTTATGCAATGATTTAAGTTCCGACAAACTATGGATTACCCCAACAGCATCTAAGTCAAATCCACATGATGCAAATGGCGTTGGAAATGGATCGTTTATCACATTGTTGTATTGGTCGTATGATGCGTAGCTTGGATTGATACTTCCAACTACATCACTTATTTTTACATGAGTAATTGCGTTTATATCTAAAGCTTCTATTCCTTTTAATTCTTCTAAGTCGAATGGTGTTCCAAACATTGCGCGGTACTTACCTGCAAGATTGTTTATTTTACTGGGGTCAGATATGGCGTCAAAAGGACCTATCTGAACTAGGTTTTGAAGATAGCTGGTTGCTGGAAAACGAACGTAATTAAGACCATCACTACTTACAGCAACAAATGCAAGTTCTAGAAATTGATCATCGAAGGCGTTTTCAAAAACAGCAAAGTCTGCTCCGGATGTATTTGTAATTGGGTGAGCAAAGGTGAGTATTGCGTAACCTCCGTCTCCTAAGCTTAAAGAGCCATTTGCACCTGCCTTTCCGGTAGCCATTAAACTGTCTCCTGCATTCGCTTTGGCTTTGTTTTCAGATGAAATGTCTTGAAATCCCCTGTAAACGGTACAAGCTGTTGCCCAAGATGTAAACACGCTACTGTCTTTGTGTATTGCCGTTGAACCCAATGTTCCTGCTTTTCCAGGAAATTGTCCCCATAGCGATGTGAAGGAGAAAAATAGGAATAAACAAATGATGCTGTTTTTCATTTTCAATGCGTCTTTTTAGAAGTTTGTTTTTGGTAATTTAAATTTACCAATTAAGCAACAAAGATAAAATTATAGGAATGTATTTTTTAATTAGTTCGATTTATTAAATACGTTAAAAATGATAAAAAAGCATTTGACTTCCGATTTTATTGAAAGAGAATGGTTTAAAATGTGAATGGAGTGGGGAGGTGGTTTACAGATAATGTGTAACTAATTTATCTGGACAGGAAAAGCCAACTTTTATTTTTTTTGCTTATATTTACAACATGAATAAAGCCATATGTAATCTTTTCCTTTTTTGTATGGTAGCTGTATTGTTCTCTAATACGCTGATTAATTTCACTTTATTTATAAACTACCAATTAAATCAATTAGAAATTACGCGTAAGTTTTGTGAGAATAAAGCAAAGCCTAAAATGCAATGTAATGGAAAATGTTATTTAGCCAAACAATTAGCCAAACAAGAAAATCAAAAGAAAACACCTTCTGATAAGAAAGATTTTAAAGTTAAAATAATAGAATTAACTGCGCAATTATTAGAACAAATTACGTTCGATGGTCAGACTCAAAAAAGCACTTCTTCAAGTTGTTATGCTTATTCAGAAGCGCGCTCTGATGCTCATTTAGTGGAAATATTCCACCCACCAACGGTTTAATTTCTTCGTATTAAGTTTTCTATTTTCATTCCCTTTTTATACGGTAGTGAATGATATTCTATATTCTTAATACGCGTTACGTTCTATTGTTAGATCGTAAACCTGGCTTGAACCTCATTTTTTCTTGAAGTTCATCCAATAAATCACTTTTTCGTAATTAAACAATCAAAGGATGTTTTTCAAACAACTTTGCCTCGTTGCTTTTCTGTGCATACACTTTTTATTTCGTGCACAAGAAGACAGCGCAACTTGTAATGTATCCTGTCATTGCATCCGTAATTTAACACCTGCAGGTGTGATGATTAGTCATGTGCATCCTAAAAATGAATGGATG
>CAMDGH010000060.1 GCA_945897755.1 Chryseobacterium gleum
GCTAAAATAACGTTGATTGGTTCGAAGGTATATTGGTTGAATGATTTCACCAATACGTATTCAATTTTTGGTCCAACACACAATGCTGTGTTTGATGGTAAGGTCCAAGGGGTAGTCGTCCATGCCAATAAATGATAGGATTCGTTTCCAAAGGGTGTTTTTTCACCTTCTTTCACTTTAAACTGAGCAACCACAGTCGTATCCTTTACATCACGGTAACATCCTGGTTGATTGATTTCATGAGAGGATAATCCTGTTCCTGCTTTTGGAGAATAAGGTTGAATGGTATATCCTTTGTAAATTAAATTTTTCTCATACAATTGTCCTAATAACCACCAAACAGATTCCATGTATTTTGAATCGTACGTAATGTATGGGTCGTTCATGTCTACCCAATATCCCATTTGTTGGGTTAGGTTATTCCAAATGTCGGTGTAACGCATGACGGTTTCCTTACACGCTTTGTTGTAATCTTCTACGGAAATTTTATTCCCTATATCTTCTTTGGTAATTCCTAATTCTTTCTCAACACCTAATTCGATTGGTAATCCATGCGTATCCCAACCAGCTTTACGTTTTACTTGAAATCCTTTCAAGGTTTTGTAACGACAAAAAATATCTTTGATGGAACGTGCCATAACGTGATGAATACCCGGAAGACCATTCGCAGAAGGGGGTCCTTCGAAAAACACAAAAGGTTTATGCCCTTCGCGCGTTGACATGGATTTCTCAAACACGTGTTGAGTTTCCCATTTTTCCAAAATAGTTTTAGCAACTTCAGGTAGATTTAGTCCTTTATATTCTTTATATTTTTGATTCATTTTTTTTTCTAATTGCACGAAATACAAATTTACTAAAAAAGACCTTAAGACTAGCTTAGAACGAGATAACAAGCGCTTTTATTTACAAAGTAAACTTCGTAGTGATTTTATTTATAAAATCACAACACAATTAGTCGTAATTATTAATTTTAAAATAACACAATCAAATTGATTCGATAATCAGATAAAATGTAATTTAGTTGAATGAAGTACGTTTTTATTTTAGTTGTACAGGTCTTTTTTGTGATTTCTTTAGTTGCTCAAAAATCAACTTTTGAGAAAACAGGCACATTAAATATTCATCCAGGATTAATTCCCTCTTTGAATCTTAAAATGGCTCCGTTTTTCCATGGTGTAGCAAGTGGAGATCCAACACAAACAAGCATCATCATATGGACTCGTGTTACCCTTGACACAGTCACCAAAACAGCTAATGTAAACTGGGAGTTAGCTACCGATTCTCTCTTTACTAATGTTGTCAAAAAAGGAATCTCAGAAACAAATCAAAATCAAGATTTTACAGTAAAAATTGATGTCGAAAATCTGCAATCACACCATAGATATTATTATCGTTTTATATATAAAGACAGTAAGTCTATTGTTGGAAAAACAGAAACTTTAACTTCAGGTATGAGTGAGGTAAGTATTGCATTTGCTTCATGTAGTAATTATGAATGGGGATATTTCAATAACTATCGTGCTATTGCAATGAATACAGAAGTAAATATGGTAGTCCATTTAGGTGATTATATCTATGAATACGGAGTCGGTAAATATGGAGATACTTCAATAGGAAGACTGAATGTTCCGGCTTATGAAATTACAAGTTTAGCAGATTATCGAACACGTTATTCGCTATATAGATTAGATACAGACTTAGTAAAAGTTCATCAGGAAAAACCATTTATTACTACTTGGGACGACCATGAATCTGCTAATAATGCGTACAAAGACGGTGCTGAAAATCATCAATCAGACGAAGGACTTTGGCTGACAAGAAAAAATGCAGCTAAAAAAGCCTATTACGAATGGCTGCCTGTAAGGGAAACTAAAACAAATCGATTATACCGTGCTTTTGAGATTGGTAAATTAGTAAATTTAATCATTTTAGATAGTCGCTTAGAAGGAAGGACATCGCAAGTAACGATGAATTCCCCTGCTTATCAAGATTCAACGAGATTTATCCTAGGAAAAGAACAATATGCATGGTTAACAAATCAGTTAAAAAAAGACCACGTATGGAACATTATAGGAAATCAGGTTTTATTTGGGTCTTTAACATTGGAAGAGAATAATAAAAAAGAAAAGTATATGGATGGTTGGGAAGGTTATCCATTTGAACGTAAGCGTTTAATTCATTTTTTAGAGGACCAAAATAAGAAGAACACGGTTTTTGTTACAGGTGATTTTCACAATGCATTCGCTCTAGAAACAGACCTAACAGGCACAAAAGACACCATGGATAATATTGGGGTAGAGTTTGTGGTTACAAGTATTAATTCGGCAAACGATAATGAGTATAATTCCGAAACCAAAACAGAAGAAATAAAACAAGACTATCTAGATAATAATCCAAATTTGAAGTATTGTAATAACAAAGACCATGGTTATCTGGTACTAAAAATTACGAAGGATAAATTAAGAGCAAGTTACCATTACACATCGAATATAAGAAACCGACTTGGTTTAGATTCGATAGAAGCGATTTTTGAAGTAGATCCTAAATCTGCAATAATACATAAGAAATAATAAACTAAACTATAAATACATAGAATAGTCTTAGTTATTGCTAGTTTGCAGCGTCTTCTTCTTCAAAAACTTTTTTAGGACGAAATCTTTCGAATAAAGCTAATGAGATCCAGTAAGGAAGAATAAAACCCAACAAAAAGAAAAGTACCCAAAATGCCATTCCTCCAATTAATAAAAAAGCGACTAATCCTAAAATACTCATTGTAATATTTTAATTATTTAAACAAATTTAGAAAAAAAAATTTAAAAATGCTATAAAAATCTATATTATTTTACGGAATTCCATATTTGATGCGTGATTTTTTGTTTTTCTTGGCTTAGTTAGTTTTACATACATATTTGAATTCTTATTTTATTACTGAAATTAGATATGATTAGGTCGTGGACAAAAGGGTAAATTTTATTTTGAGGTGCTGGGGTTAAATTATCATTAAATCAATTCCGAAAACAGATTTAGTTCAAAAAATACGTACTTTTATGCATCGTATATTTGGTGGGGCTAATACGAAATTCCTATTTTTAGAGAGAAGCCATTTTTACCGCGACGTTTTATCCGATAACAATGAAATTAAAAACACATTTAATGAAGAATTTAAACACTAAATTTTTATTTATCGGGATTAATTTTTCTTCATTAAAAAATATAATAACTGCAAACTTTTTTTTATTACTCTCACTAATAAATGTTCATGCTCAGGATTTGACATCTGACTCCTTGAGCTATATTGAACCTGTTTTTATTGAGAATTCAAAAGAAGTAAAAAACACATTTATATCTACTCGAATCATTAATGGGCATTCAGTACAAACCTTAGAAAAAGGAATCCTTGAATTTAGAATAGAGCATAAATTCGGAGATTTTGCTGGTGGTGAAGGCGGGCCTAATACCTTGTTTGGCTTAGATAACGCTACAGACATTCGATTTGGATTTGAATATGGCATTTCCGATAATTTGATGCTTGGTTTAGGAAGAAGTAGGGGAAATGGAAGTCCTTATCGTTCACTTATGGATGGATTTATAAAATACCGTCTATTAAGGCAAGGGAAATCAAATTGCCCAATTTCTGCTTCGTTATTAGGAACATCCTCATTTACTTATATGACGAAATCCGGGTTAGAAAATGAGATCACATCATATCCAAAATTTATACATCGATTTGCATATTGTTCTCAATTAAACATTGCTAGACAATTTTATAAAAAAGTGAGCGTATCAATCATGCCTACTTTGATTGTAAGAAACTACGTTAAGTATAATGATCAAACTATTTTATTTTCAATAGGAGGTGCGATAAATTATGCGTTCAATTCAAACTTGGCTGTAAACATTGAGTTTTATCCGGCAGTAATGGAGTCTAATATTAGACGGGAAGGATTTTATAATAGTTTCGCTTTTGGATTAGATTGGGCAACATTTGGACATAATTTTAAACTATTTTTAACAAATTCAACTGGTTTCGGTGAAACTCAGTTTATACCATACACAAATACCCTTTGGAATAAAGGACAATTTAGATTGGGATTTTGTATTGGGAGAAAATATGTAAAAGAATAATATATGAAAACACACATTCAGTTTATACTAATTGCAGGCATAGGTTTTGCTTCATGTTCTAAAGATAAAACGAATCAAGTAAACTTATCTAATGAAACATGCACCAGTTCAACAATCTCTTATAGTAAAGATATTGCACCGATAATGAGTGCTAATTGCATATCTTGTCATAATTCGGGAAATCAAAGTGGAAATACCAATTTGAGTTCATTTGAAATGGTAAATAAAAATGCAACAAAATCACTAACAGCAATACAAAATGGATCTATGCCTCCGAATGGAAAAATCGAGGATTCCCTCATAATTAAATTAAATTGTTGGATTTCACAAGGAAAAAAAAATAACTAATACTTTTTTATGAAAAAATCAATCTACCCAATAGCTGTAATAATTCTTTTTATTGCATCCGCTTTTGTCTCTTTTCCAACGCAAGAATGGAAAATCTTAGAAGCAACCTCAATAAAGTTTGAAAGCAGTCATCCATCTGGAGTTTTTAAAAATTTCAAAGGAACGATTATATTAGATGAAAAAGATTTATCTAATTCTAAATTTGATGTAACAATAGATGTGGCATCAATCAGTACTGGAAATGGCATGATGAATAAAAAAGCACAAACTGATGAATGGTTTAATGCGGATAAGTATCCACAAATAATGTACAGCACTTCAAAAATTGAAAAATCAGATGATGGTGTAGTGCTTTTCGGAGAGTTAAAAATGAAAGGGAAAGTTAAACCAACTAAAATCAATTTAAAAATTGATGAAAAGGGAAATAAAGCGACTTACTCTGGTTCATTCAACGTAGACAGAATATACTTTGGTGTTGGTAAAAAAAGCGAGTCAGTTCCTGATGTAATGAAAGTGAGTTTTGAAATCCCGGTTACTAAAAAATAAATGATGGAAAAAAAAATAGTCTTATTAGGTTTAGCAGCAGGAATATTATCTGGCACCATATGTACTGCATTCTCCATAATGTATAAGGAAACGATGATGGTTGATTTTTCTCCAGTAATCAAAATTTATCAGTATTATTCGGCATGTATTTTAGGATGTATGTTTGCTTCATTCGGTTTTATGTTATTAAAAAGAATAACTCAAAATTATGGTGAGATTTTATTTAATCTACTTTTTACTTTCATAACAATAATTAGTATTTTAGGCCCATTACTTTATACATTTCCGCCAGCATTAGATGTGAAAGGGATTGATGAGATTACCTCTTATTTCCAGCCTTTTACAATCACTTTGCATTTTTTTCCAGCATTAGCTTGGTTTACTTTAAAGCCGATATTTAAGATTTGATGTTATTCATCCATCCTTAAAAATAAGGAGTTTCATTTTTTGTTTTTACTCTTTTGACTTCAATAGAATTGATTCTTTGTTTAATCCAGGGATAAGTTTATTTAGGATTAGTTCGCTTATTTTTTATGAGTGCATTTAAAATTAATACAGCAAGAATAACACAAGTACCAAGATAAAACTTGTAACTCAGAAGCTTATGTTCATTAAGCACTATAATTGCTAATATAATCGTGTAAACCGGTTCTAGGTTTATGCTCAAAGAAACAGTAAATGTCCCTAATTTTTTCATAAGTTCAATGGTGATTAAAAAAGCGAAAGACGTACATATAATTCCTAAAAACAATAACCACAAAAGATCTGTGCCACGCATTACAAAAGTTGTAGCATTTAATTCGCCCTTACAGAATAAAACTACACCAATAAATAAAACAGCTATCCCCATTTCATGAAGTGTGATAGAATAAGCGGGAATTGATTGCGCTAATTTTGAATTACTTACAGAAATAAACGCGATACATAAGGCAGAGAAAAGACCGTATCCTAGTGCTAACCATTCATTTGAATTAAAATCATTACAGACGATAGATATACCAAAAACAACAGCTAGTCCAAGTAAAAATTCAATCCAAGAAAACGATTTACCATAAAATAACGGCTCCATCCATGAAACATGAAGCGTAACCGTTGAAAGGCATAAAATACCAAGTGAAGCTGTAGATAATTGAATTGATAAATAAAATGTATACCAATGTAAAGCAACAAAAACACCAATGCATAAGGTAGCCCAAAATTGAGATGGAGAAGAAATTCGTTTTGGCAATTTTAAAAAAGAAAGGCCAATATACAAGGAAACAAAAGCGATAATCACTCGGAACCAAACAATTTGTAAAGGGGACAATAAAATCAATTTACCTAAAATTCCCGTAAAACCCCATAGCAAAACAATTACATGCAATACGAGGTGATATTTGTATTTTTTTAGCATGTTGCTAAAATACAATATGTTTAGAATAGATTGGAATTTACTATATTTGAACCATGCTTTTTAAAGATATTATAGGCCAAAAAAAACTTAAAAGCCATTTTATTAACGAAATAAATTCGGGTAAAATAAGTCATGCTAAATTATTATTAGGTAATAATGGGAATGGGACATTGCCTTTAGTATTAGGTTTTATTCAATACTTGTTTTGCACAAATCGATTAACTGACGACAGTTGTGGTATGTGCCATTCTTGCCTAAAAAATCAAAAGTTAGAGCACCCAGATGTACATTATACATTTCCAGTTGTTTTAGCAATAGACAAAAAATCTAACTATTTCTTAAGTACGTGGAGGGAAATTATACAGAAGATAAGTTATTTTAATTTAAATAAATGGAATAATGAAATAGATGAAAAAGGGCGTCAATCGATCATAGGAAATGAAGAAGGACACGAAATCATAAAAAAATTAGGACTAAAATCTTTTGAAGGTGGATTCAAAGTTATTGTAATCTGGATGGCTGAAACAATGAATGAAAGTTGTTCAAATCGACTTTTAAAAATTTTAGAAGAGCCACCAAATAAAACCTTATTTTTTCTCATTTCAGAATCATCAGAAACAATTTTACCAACTATATTATCACGTACACAACTCATAAATGTCCCGGCTATCGAATTTGACGCACTTCATATTTATTTAGAAAAAAACCATGAGATTCCTAAGTCAATGGCTATCAGTATTGCCTCACAGGCAGAAGGTTCTTATATAGAAGCATTAGATTTATTGGGGAGTACACATGAAGAAAAAGACCTAAACCGAGATCTGTTTGTCAACATGATGCGTGTTAGTTATAAAAAAGATGTGCTAGCAATGATTTCTTGGGCTGATGAAATAAGCACACAAGGCAAAGAAAAACAAAAAATATTTTTACGTTATGCCTTGCACATGTTTCGGCAAAGTATCTTAAAAAATTACACGGAAAATCAACTAACAAGCATTTCGAGAGAGGAAGAAGAATTTTTAAATAAGTTTTCACAATTTATCACTGGAAGTAATATCAATGATTTTATGAATTACTTTAATGACGCGCATTACCATTTAGAAAGAAATGCAAATTCAAAAATTTTATTTACCGAACTCTGTTTTAAAACAATGCGTTTTATACATCTTGGATAATCAAATACCTTGCATCCATCGCATTAATTTGACGATCAAATTTCTAGGAACAAAACGTACACTAGTTGCCATTATATTATTAAGGAGCCCCGGAATAAAAACACTAACTCCCTGTATCATTGCCACATAACCTTGCTTAGCAACTTCATCAGCAGTTGGTAATTTTTTACCTTTGATCATTTTACTGTTTTCCATCGATGCAACTTTCATAAATCCAGTAGCTGTTGGTCCAGGACAAAAAGTAGTAATCGTAACCTCTGAATTTCGGATTTCTTCATTAATAGCTTCAGAAAAATGCAATACAAAAGATTTTGTAGCAAAATAAACTGCCATATAAGGTCCGGGTAAAAAAGCTGCAATAGAAGCGACATTCATAATTTTACCCTGATTCTTTTTTAATAAATCGGGTAAAAATAACTTTGTAAAATGTGTAAGTGTAATTATATTCAGTTGAATCATAGCTGATTCCTTTTCCCAAGATGTAGCTCTAAATTCTCCAAATTCTCCAAATCCAGCATTATTGATTAAGTATTCAACCTCAATCTCTTGTTCTTTTAGCTCGTTATATACTTCTTTTGCAGCATTTGGAGCAGATAAATCTTTTCCAATAATGTATACATTGGTATTATGAAGCTTGGTTAATTCTAATTTTAATGCTTCTAAGCGATCAACATGCCTTGCTACTAATACCAAATCACCTCCAGTTTTGGCATGAATTCGTGCGAGTTCTAGCCCAATCCCATTTGATGCTCCCGTAATGAGCGCTGTTTTATTCATTATCTATTTATATTAAGAAATGCTTTAGCTTTATAGAGTACGAATATGATCTTAAAAGGTTACCTACAAAAGAGTAAGGACCTTCTGTACTTCGGTGTTTGTGTCGAAATACTGCGCTAATAACTCATTTCTTTGATCTATTGAGTGCTGGTCAAATGCTTGATTCATTAAACGATGGATGGTGTCAAGTTGCTCAGTTGGCGAATTTGCAATCAGACAAAGTGGAGACAATGGTGTATGTTCAATCATCGATTGGTTTACAACACAAAATCTTCCATTATATAATGATTGGATCAGCTTTAATTTAACCCCTGTTGTTTGGTTTGGTTTATGATGCGTAATTAATAAATTTATGTGTGCTTGTATTATTAAAAGCTGCATTTCTTCATCACTTACATCGGCATGAAGTTGAATGTTATCGAACCGACTAATTAACGATTTTAATTCTTTATCAGGAGATTTACCAGCAACAATACATGGAATGGTAATTTTGCTGAAAACGGTATTTATTAGATTTATAGCGGCTAATTTATTTTCATAAACGCTTAAATCACCATGATATAAAATATAATTCCCTAGTCCAATTTTCGATTTTACAACTAAATTAGCGTGAAATGCATTTACTAAAACTGAATTGTCATTAATTCTTTTGTAGTATGTTTTATCATATTCGGTAATTGGAAGTAGTGCGCTTGCATATCGAAATTGTTTTTCAAACAATAGAATCTTTATGTGCTCAACATAAAAATATATTTTTTTTAGGTAGTTCTTCTCATTGTTTGCTAACTGATTATAGTACAATGGTTCTATGTTGTGATTTCGAACGATTTTAATCCTATTTGATAATGAACGATGATTTATCCATCCGCAACTATGTGTGCCTTCAAATAGAATCGGATCGTTATTTTGAGTTATACGATGAAGTAATTCCTTGTTTTTTCTCGATTTCACGATATAGGGTAAATAAGACAATAAAGATTTCCATCCCATTATTCTTGGATAATAATAAACCTCTTTACAGTATAACTTTAATTCATTACTTGGCTTAAAATCACGGTACGTAAAACAATGTAATGTGATCTCTACACCTAAGGAATGCAGTGCTTTAATTTTATACATTACATCAGTGACCCCGCCAAAATCAGCAGGAAAAGGAACAGCAAAAGAGATAATGGATAATTTTTTCAAGAGATAGCTGTATATATATCATTAAGTATTTTTTCTTCTCTGCTCCAATTAAAATCATGCTTAAAACGATTTATTTCCATTGTTGTTTTTGGTGTATTTTCCATTCGCTTAATTGCAGCTGCGATATCACTAGGGTGATGCGATTCAATTAAAAAACCAAGATCATACTTTGATAACATCTCTTTATAAGCAATTAATGGACTTACTAAAACAGGGATTCCAGCGTGAATATAATCGAAAAACTTATTTGGCAAAGCGCATGCATAGTTTAGGTTGTTCATTTTCTCTAAACTCACCCCTAAATTTGCTAAACGGGTATAACTAAGTAATTCTTGAAAGGGAACTTCCCCCACAAAAACGATCGCTTTATTATTTGTTGCTCTCTTTTTTAAAGTGTTTTCTAAATCACCACTACCGACAATCAAAAGTGAAAAATGAGAAGGGAGCAATGCAAATGAATCGATCAATTCTTCTAAGCCCCGATCTTTATTTAAGGATCCCTGATAGATTACTAAGAAGTTATTAGGGTCAATTCTAAGGTCATTCCTTGACAATTTGGTTGCCGTTTTACAGGGTTCCATAGGCACATTTTTAACAATAGAAACAGGTACTTTGTATTTTGTTGTAAAGTAATCAGCTAATTGATTATTAACCGTATATACATTCTTTAACTTAGGAAAAATAAATCCTTCTATATTTTCCCAACATTTTTTAACGAACAAGCGGTTTTCTAACTCAGGCACTTCTGTAAAGATTTCATGTGAATCATACACTAGTTTTTTTCGTTTCAGTAGTGAAGCTAAGTAGCATGGAAGTAGTGTGTCTAAATCATTTGAAACAATTAATGATGTCCGAGAAAAAAGTATATAAAAAAACAATCGAATAGTGTATTCAGCATAAAAGAAAAACCCAAATTCAAATATTAATTTCATTCTGCGGGTAAGATAGTTTCGTTTTTCCAACGGAAGGCTATTTCTTTTTTTCCGACCAAGTAAGATAATGGTTCCTTCTGGAAAGTGAAGCATTAATGAAGAGCAAACTTTATGAACACGCTGATCGGTAACGAGATCATTCGTTACACAAACAAGGATTCGTTTATACATTATAATGGCGTATTATACTTATTTTTATTGAAAAAGTCCTCATTTCAATTACCATAAATCGCGGTATAATTCTTTTAATGATTCACACTCATTTTCCCAACGGAAGCTTTCTGATGCCAAGGATAAATTCACTTTCCATTGCTCATAATCAGGATGATAAAGGGCCTCTTGAATTTTTTGAGCAATGTGTTTTGGTTTATGGCTATCGAGGATTAGTCCAAATGGAAATTCAGTGTGTATTTTTACTAATTCGGGCAACGAAGAAATAAGCATGGGAACTTCGGCACGCATATAATCAAATAATTTATTTGGAAGACTATAGGTGTAATTTAAGTTTGTTGGTTTATCAATTGAAATTCCTAAATCTGCGATATTGGTGTAAGCCAACAAGGATTCACTAGGTATCTTAGGTATAAATTGGATTTTATGATTCAGCTTTAATTTATTCATCATCCAAATCATACGCGGAATTTCTTGTCCAGCGCCAATGACTAATAAAAGAAAATCATCCGAAACAAATTGCATGGATTCGATTAATTCTATTCCACCACGATCAAAATCAATGTATCCCCCTTGAAGTAAAATAACTTTTTTACTTTCTGAAATTCCAAAATCGAGCTTTGATTTGGTTTTTAACACCTTATAAAATGGAGGGATATTTCGAACTACATAAACTTTTACGTTGTACTTTTTTTTATAAATAAATGCAATTGAATCATTAACAGTAGAAATCCGTTTCAGAGAAGGAAAAATCTTTTTTTCGACCAATTCCCATACCCATTTAGTTCTTTTCTTCCCAATTAATCCAGCTGATTCGGTGAAATATTCATGGCTATCATAGACCAAAGGGATCCGTTTTAATTTTGATAAAAGATAACAAGGTAACAAGGTGTCTAAATCGTTTGCTACGATAATATCAGTCCGCTTTACTAACCCAAAAAAGAAAAATCGGATCATGTATTCAGCATAAAACAAAGCTCCTCTTTTAAAGATTAACTTAAATAGCTTGTATTTGAATGGTAAATTTGCCTTAAACGTAGAGGGCATAACCCTTCCAATAACATTAAGTTCTAATTCTTTTTCAAGCAAAAAAGAACACACTTTTTGAACGCGCATGTCAGAGACAATATCCGTTGTTACCGCTATTAAAACCCTCTTTTTATTCAATGTTTTAAATTGATTAGCTTAATTTAATTTTTTAATACGCCTAAGCGGCAGATGAAAACTGTTTTACAATCATTTTAAGTGGAATCCAACAACAATTTAACACGAAGAGAAAAGAACTTAACGTTTCTTTTTTCAACCTGATTTCTTCACCATACAACTGTGTGTTGAATTTTTTAGAAATTCCTTGCCCATCACAAATAGCAATAAAGGTATCCTGGTAGGAATATTGCAACTTTAAATTCAGCAAACGCAGGTGTAACTGATAATCTCCTAAAATATGATATTGTTCATCGAATTTTGTTTCATTAAATATCCCTGCACGATAGAATACTCCTTGGTGATGCATTGTGTTTTTCCAATACATCGCTTTGCTAAATTTATTTTTATAGACCTTAGGAATTAATTTTGAACTTTGATTAATGATACGAACATTTCCAAGAAGTAAATCAATAGAAGTATCGATTTTATTTTTAAAAAAAGATTCAAAAACATGCGGATTATCTAATTTATCGTCAAATCCTAAAAAAATAATCCATTCTCCTTTTGAAATTCGTATTCCCTCATTCATTGCAGTATAAATGCCTTTAACATCAAATTGATGCAGTCTAATTCTGGAATCGTTTAGTCGGCTCATTAATTGCTCTAAATAGCCGTCTTTGTTTTCAGCGTAATTAACAATAATCACTTCAAAAGCAGGGTGTGATTGTTCTTGAATACTTGTGATACATGCTTCAATTAGCGGTGTAACTTTATATGTAGGAACGATTATACTTATTAGTGTCTGTTGGTGCATTTAGAAATCTTTTAGAAATGGAAGTTGTTGCCTAAACTCTAATAAAGTATTCATTGATAAGGTAAGCGTTTGAATTGATTCTTTGTGAGGTAAGATTGAAGAAATACATTCACCATTTGCATTTATTACCATAGAATCTCCGCTATAAGTTAGTCCCTTTCCATCTTCTCCAACTCGGTTTAAACCTACCACAAAAGATTGATTTTCTATTGCTCTTGCTAATAAAAGTGACTTCCAATGTGTTGCTCTTCTTTCGGGCCAATTTGCAACATAAAGTATAATATCAAATAGGGGTTTATTTTTTACTAAACTATTTCTGGTAATTTCAGGAAAACGTAAATCATAACAAATTTGGAGTTGAAGTTTCCAACCTTTGTATTCAACGATTTTTTTTTCTTGCCCAGCACGATACACTTTTTCTTCTCCAGCCAATGTAAATAATTTTCTTTTGTCGTAATACGTCAATTTACCATTTGGTTCTATAAAAACACCCCGATTATAGAAATAATTCTGATCATAAATGATTAAAGATGTATATATTGCTGCTTGTTTTAAAAGCGCCATATTCTTGAGCCATTTAATTGCTGTTGAATCAGTGTAATTTTCCGCAAAATCTACAGCATTCATTGTAAATCCTGTGTGAAACATTTCCGGTAATATAATTAAATCGGTAACTCCAATGTGAGTTAGAATTGATTCAAAATGAGTAAAATTCGATACTTTATCTTCCCAAAATTGTTTCGTTTGGATAAGAGTAATTGTTAAATCCTGCATAACTTTTTTGCTGCTAACTCAAGTGTTTGTTGGTCTTTCGCAAAACAAAAACGAATGACTTTATTATCTTTTTTGCTTTCATTAAAAACAGATAAAGGAATTGCTGCTACACCATAATTTTTTATTAAATCCTCACAAAATAGCACATCGTTTTTATCCGAAATAGGAGCAAATGATACTGTTTGAAAATAAGATCCTTCTGAAGGAAGTAATATAAAGCGACTTCCTTTTATCAAATCGCTAA
Source organism: Chryseobacterium gleum (assembly GCA_945897755.1). Classification (GTDB taxonomy): domain Bacteria; phylum Bacteroidota; class Bacteroidia; order Flavobacteriales_D; family Crocinitomicaceae; genus CANHVK01. Next base: position 13,634 of record CAMDGH010000060.1, read on the forward strand.
ATAGGTTTCTTTTTTGTTGATAATAAGCACCTAATTGCGTCACATCAACCTCCTGTAAATATTTTGATAATGTAATTTGCGCTACGCTATTCACTGAAAATACAAGGTATTGATGTACCTTTTTTATTTCTTTCATTATAAATTCAGGTGCTATTAAATAACCAATTTTCCATCCTGTAATATGGAACGTTTTTCCTACAGATGAAATAATAACTGCTCTATTTAATAATTTCGCCCTCGTATTTACTGATATGTGTTTTTGTTCAAAGGTAATGTATTCGTAAACCTCATCTGACAATAATATTATTTTCGGGAAAGATTCTAATACATTTTCTAAGGATTTAATATCTGATTCTTGAAATATTCGACCCGAAGGATTATGTGGATTATTAATTAAAATCATTCTTGTGCGTGAGTTACACTTAGCTTTTATTTCGGACCAATCAGGAAGAAAAGAATCGGTTAGTGAAACATGCACTGGAATTCCACCTGATAAGCTAACTGCTGGAGCATAGCAATCATATGAAGGGTCTAATATAACCACTTCATCAGAAGTGTGGATTAGCGCCTGAATTGTCGTGAAAATAGCCTGTGTAGCACCAGCGGTAACTAGTATTTCAGAATTTGGATCCACAACACGTCCATATGAATTATTGGTTAATAATGCCAGTTGGTCTAATAAAAGAGGATGACCTGCCATTGGAGCGTATTGATGTGAATTCTCGCGAATCGTTTCTTGTGTTAATTCCAATAAACGTTCATTCACTGGAAAATTTGGAAAACCTTGCGCTAAATTAATTGCATTATACTCCATTGCCATCTTAGACATGGTTGTAAAAATGGTTGTACCAATTTTTGGTAATTTAGAGATTAATTGCATTAAAAAATCAGTTTAATTTTTACTTCAAAATTAAGAATTTAAGCGAAAAATATTCTAACGATAAATAAATCTGTGTAAAACTTAATTTGGTTAATTACAGAGAAAATTTATTGAGTATAAAAAAAGAAACTGTATCACGTGTTATCTTATTTCGCCACCCGCATCAAACACTTTTTCAGGAGAAACAAAACTCAATTCTCCTGCTGCATTTTCAGCCATTAAGATCATTCCCGCAGATTCTACCCCACGAATTTTACGTGGTTCTAAATTAATTAACACAGAAACCGTTTTACCAACTACTTCCTCTGGGTTGTAAAAATTGGCAATACCAGATACAATTGTACGAACATCCACGCCTGTATCGACAGTTAATTTCAATAGTTTATCTGCGTTTGGTACTTTTTCTGCTTCTAAAATTTTACCTAAACGAATATCTAACTTAGTAAAATCATCGAAAGAAATAGTTGGCTTTTGCGGAGCAGCTTGCACTTCCACTGGAGTTGCTTGACTTTGCTTTAAGAATTCAACTTCTGCCTCCACAAAAGTATCTTCAATTTTTGGGAATAAAATTTCTGGCGTATTTACTTTATGTCCAGCTACTAACGTGGTTTTTTGACCGATTTCACCCCAAATTGGTAGTTCCACATTTAAGAAAGAACGTAATTTTGTTGCTGTTGCTGGTAAAAATGGCTCCAATAAGAAACTTAAATTAGCCGTAATTTGAAGTGCAATATGTAAGATCGTCTCTACCCTTTTTGGATCTGTTTTCACTAATT
>CAMDGH010000061.1 GCA_945897755.1 Chryseobacterium gleum
TTTTTTGTTTTTATCAGTAAAACGTCTTCTCTTTTTTTAATTATTTCCCCATCTAGTTGCTTTATTTCAAGCACTTCGCTTTGATGTTCAATAAGTGAATCAATTCGACCATCAAAATAAGTTTTTAATAAAGTTAGGTTCCCAGGATAATTTGGAATTACCCAATGAAACCAATTTTTATCCCAGTGTATAAATTGTATTTTCCGAATAAATGCAATATCAGTTTCATTTTTTGGAATTTTTAAAAATATACGCCTTTCAAAAACTTCAATCTTAATTTCTTTAAACGAGTTTTTAGTTGGTTTAATTAGTTGGTAATTAATGTTTTTGGCTGTTTCTGTGTTTTTCATTTTTGACTTTTCTTGTTTAAGTTAATCAAAAAGTTCATTTATAAAAAGAAAATCATGGCGTCTATTTCTAAAATCGGGTGGCTTTACGCATGTTTATGATATTAGAATCGACCATCATTCAAAATAGTAAATAGGATAAGTATGCCAAATTTAAATAATCATTATCCCCTTGCAATAAGGGTGTTAAAGCGCTGATAAAGGGAAAGTTTCTGAAAAACACATAAATTCTAAAAACTGAAAAAATCGAATACTTTACAGAGTCAGAAAAAGAACAAGTAGATTGAACTGTTTTGTAGTTATGTTTGGTATTAGTTTTAAGGCTGAATTATCTTTGTTAAAATTTGATGTTCAATTTCATTGCAAGGGTATATTGCTATGGATTGTTTGATGATTGTTTTAAATTGATTTTGCGTATTGTAATAATTAATTGCTTCTTTTGCTGGTGCTGAAAGTCTAGCGTTTGTGTTGATGCAAGCATCTAAGAGATTGTTTATTAATTTTTGATTTAAAAAATTAAATTTTTTCAGAATGTTGATTGCGCCAACGCGAGTTAAAAATTCGAAGGAGCTAGACGTGTAGGAAGTAAGTTCTTCTAGGTATTTATCTCCATTTACTTGTTTTGCAGCAATTTCCAACCATTTTAAGCGAACGTTATTTCCATAAGTTCCTTTGATGTCTTTTGTAATGTTTAAATAACGCGAACTATTTTCAGGGAAATTAGTACATAGTTTTTCAAGTGCAGTAGCATTTAATATATAGGAACTATCAGTGAGGTAAGAAGTGTATATTGGTTCAAATCTAGGGTGTATTAAATCGGTTTTCAATGTTATTTTTTTACGCACATGAATATCCTTGTCTGTAAGGGCTTTTTTTAGAAACTCAATATACTGAATACTTGTATCTGCCATAAATTGAATTGCAAGTTCAGCTTTGATTTCATGAAAGGTGTTTTGTGAATAAGCTTCTTGAAATACAGATGCTTTTTCTGCTAATGCATAAGGTTTTAAAGCGAGAGCTGCATCATATCTATCTAACATGTTTGGAGCATTCAATAATTGTGCTTTTAACATTTCAATTGGTTTATTAAAAATTACGTTTTTTATGATACGGTTATTTGGGTCAAAAAGAACAAAATCTATTTTCTTCTTTTTTGGATTTTCAATTCGAACAAGATGATGCTGTTGTTCAATCCAAACACGAGACTTATCTGAAGTGCCATCTTTATAGTGAACTTCAAATTCAATAGGCATCTTGAATAAACTTGTAGGATCTTTAATTGCCTGTTTTTGTGTTACTGAAAATTCTGTATATAAAGTTGATTTAGAATTTGTTTCTCGAAAATTCACTTCATAAGTAGGTTCACCTCCTTTATAGATCCACTGATTCCAAAACCATTCCATTGAGTGACCTGTTTCGTCATGGAATGAATTTAGTAAGTCTTCCGAATCAACATTTTCGTATGCATGTTTTTTTAAATATCCTTTTATACTTCTGTTGTAAGCTTCTCTTCCAATAACGTATTTAATCATTTCAAGGATTTGAGAGCCTTTTTGATAGAGTAGGTTAGATGATATTTCAGATGCGACTAATGGTGTTTTTTCAATCGTGTTTAGTGTTGTATTTATGGCATTCAATCTTCCAAAATCAAAATGGTCTTGACCAAAACACTCTTTTTCAGCAAGTAAATTGTAATGAGTAGCAAAACTTTCTTGGAGCCATAAGTGATTAACAGTTCTTCCTGTAACTAAGTCACCAAACCATTGATGGGCTAGTTCATGTGCGTTTACAGAAACATAGTTCCGGTCATTAAAACACTTAGAGTCAATTTGAAAGAAGTCTCCAAAAATCGTTGCTGTTGTATTTTCCATCGCACCATACATAAAATCTTGAACGGGTATCTGTGCGTATGTTTCCCATGGGTAAGGTACGTCTATTTCTTTCTCAAGAAAATCAAATATTTTCTTCATATACCTGTATGTTGGTTCTATGCGTTCTTTTTGTTCTGGGTAATACCATTGTTGAATAGGTACACCTGAGCTTGATGTAATTTGTGTGTATTCATATTCGCCAATTCCCAGCATAAGAAGATAAGTAGGGTGTGGACGGGACATTTTATAATGCCATGTTGTTATTCCATTATTTTGACGCTCTGCTATTTTATTTCCATTTGATAAAACCTTGTATTTGCTTTCGATGTGAACAATGACCTCTGTTGTTAGTTTATCATTTGCAAGATCAAAGCAGGGAATCCAGTACCGATTATCAAAAGCTTGTCCTTGTGTCCATATTTGTTTGCGTGAAAGATGTAATGGGTCATTCCAACCAATAAAGTAAATCCCTCTTCTAGGTTTTGCTTCGTATTGGATACGTAAGCTGTCTTTTTCATCCCACGATAATGTTTTTTCCGGGAAAAATGTAATCCCTTCTTTACTGTACTTAAATTTAATTTCTTTGCCATTTAGTTGCGCGCCCAAAATGGTGATGTCTGGTCCATCTAAAAAAATAGAGTCAACTTTGTCTCTAAGGGGTGTGAAGAAATGTGTTACAATACCTTTCACTAATTTTTTTTCGGGCTCGAAGCTCACCTCTAGACGCATGTGCTGAAAATCTACATTGTGTTCTCTTGGAATTGCTGCTGGGTCACACGGGGCGTGAAGTGTAGTACATTGGCTTCGTGAATTAAATTGAATTAATAAAGTGCTGAAAATAAGTGGTATAATGTGTTTTTTTTTCATGGAATTAGGAATTAAATGGTGTATAATGGAGTTTATAGTTCAACTCAATTTACTGAATAGCAGAACATCGATTACGTCTTTTTTTTATAATGTGTAAAACTAAAAAAAATTACTTAAACTTTTCCCTACTTCAGACCCTATTGCTACACCCATTCCCCCCATCCTAACTCCAATACAAACGTTTGGGTGTATAGATTTAATAATGGGTGATTTTGTTTTTCCAATACCCATTATTCCCGCCCACCTGTATTCTATTTTTACAGATTTATTTGGTAAAATAAATTTCCGTAATCGTTCTTCTAAATTTGCTTGAATAAGGTCTGAAGTACCTATGTGTGTAGTTGTTTCTCCTTCAATATCTAAGTTACGTCCGCCTCCAAAAAGGATCCGTTGGTCAATGTTCCTAAAATAGTAATATCCATTTTCCATATGAAAGGTTCCTTTAAAAGGTAAGTTTGGAATTTTTTCGGTAACAAGTACTTGAGCTCTCGCTGGTTTAACATCCTCATTTATAAATTGAGATGCAAATCCATTCGTACAGATAGCTAGTTTTTTAGTACTAAATTCACCCACAGAACTAGTTATTAATACGTTGTTGCTATGTGATTCAAAAGCTTTTATCTCAACTCCGAAAAGACACATTATGTTTTTTGATAGTGCTAGTTTATGGAATTGGTGGTTCATTTTCCCTGTGTCAATTTGTCCTTCAATGCTATTTCGATAGCTGGTTTTTATGCCCTTAAATAGAAATCGATCTGAAACCATTAAGTCTTCGGAGTAAATTGATTTTTCGCCTGTAATAGAACAAGCTTTTTCATTAAGATAGTCAATGAAATTCGATGGTAATTCGCTTTGATTGTCTTGAATTAAATCCCAAGATCCAAATTGTTGATAATCGATCGATTGAATTCCCAATGTTTCTTTTAGTTGTCTTAATCCTTCCCACCTTAAAGCAAACGTGTCCCATACAATTTCTTCAGGGATGGTTTTTAAGTCCTCGTATAATTCGGATGCACTTCCAAAACAAGCAAATCCAGCATTTTTAGAGCTTGCACCAGCAGGAAGGTATCCGCGTTCTACGATAAGGATTTTTGCTGTTGGGTATTTTTTTCGAAGATTTAGTGCTGTGGAATAACCGACAATACCAGACCCGATAATTGTGAAATCAAGATCATCAAAATACGTGCGTTGTTCCCAATAACTTAATGATTTTATTTGAAGCATAATTCTTTATTTACTTTAAATATAATCAAAATATGATTCGGTTTATTTTACCTCGATGTTTTAAATCAATGGTTTAGTAAGTGTGTCACTTTGTCATAGTTTGTGATATGGCATAAAGATTGAATAGTTCGATTTGTAATTAAACAAATTCGATAAAAAACAAAAAAAATTATGAGAACAGGTCAAATTAACGTTTCAACGGAAAATATTTTCCCAATCATTAAAAAATTCTTGTATTCGGATCACGAAATTTTCTTAAGAGAATTGGTTTCGAATGCTGTCGATGCTTCGCAAAAAATGAAAGTACTTACCTCTTTAGGTGAATACAAAGGAGATGCATCAAATTTGCAAGTAAATGTTGTGCTTGATAAAGAAGCTAAAACACTAACAATTAGTGACTTTGGGATTGGTATGACGGGTGAAGAGATTGATAAGTACATCAATCAAATTGCTTTTTCTGGTGCGGAAGAATTTGTTAAGCAATATGAAGGTAAAGAAGGTGCGGAAAATATCATCGGACATTTTGGTCTTGGTTTTTATTCTGCATTTATGGTTGCTGAAAAAGTTCAAATTAAAACTTTATCTCGTCACGAAGGTGCTCAGGCCGTTCAATGGGAAAGTAATGGTACTACTGAATTTACAATTACGGATATTGAAAAAGCGGAACGTGGAACTGAAATTGTATTGTTTATTACAGATGAATCAATCGAGTTCTTAGAAAAATCGCGTATTCAAGGAATTTTAGACAAATACTGTAAGTTTTTACCTATTCCTGTAATTTTCGGAACGAAAACGGAATACATCGATTCACCAGAAGGTGAGAAAGATGAAAATGATAAAGTGAAACGTGTTTCTGTTGATGTTCCAAATCAAGTTAATAATCCTGCTCCCGCTTGGACAAAGGCTCCTATTGATTTAAAAGACGAAGACTACAAATCGTTTTACAAAGAGTTGTACCCAATGACGTTTGAAGATCCGTTGTTTCACATTCATTTAAATGTTGATTATCCATTTAATTTAACAGGTATTTTATATTTTCCTAAAATAAAGGAAAATGTAGAAGTTCAACGTAATAAAATTAACTTGTATTCAAATCAAGTTTTTATTACCGATAGTGTTGCTGAAATTGTTCCTGAATTTTTGACTTTATTACACGGGGTTATTGATTCTCCAGACATTCCATTAAACGTTTCTCGTTCATACTTGCAAGCAGATGGAAATGTAAAGAAAATAGCATCTCATATTACGAAAAAAGTAGCTGACAAATTAGCAGAAATGTTTAAGAAAGACCGCGCTGATTTCGAAGCTAAATGGGATGATTTAAAATTGTTTGTTGAATACGGAACTTTGTCTGACGAAAAATTTGCTGAGAAAGCAAAATCTTTTTCATTAGTGAAAAACACAGAAGGTGTTTACGCAACAATTGAGGATTACATAGAGAAAATAAAGCCGCTTCAAACAGATAAAGATAACAAAGTAGTTGTTTTGTATACAAATGATGTAGATGCTCAATACCGTTTTGTTAAATCTTCTAAGGATCGTGGTTTTGATGTGATTCTATTAGATGGTCCATTGGTTCCTCATTGGATTCAAAAAATGGAGATGTCTCACGAGAATGTCTCTTTTGCTAGAGTTGATGCCGATACACTGGATAAGTTGATTAAAAAATCAGATGAAATCCCTTCTAAGCTTTCTAAAGAGGATGAAGAAAAACTAAAACCTTTATTTGAATCAACAGTCAATAAAGATAAGTTTCGTGTTGAATTTGAAAGTATGAGTGCTGAAGAATCTCCAATCATTATTACTCAGCCAGAATTTATTCGTAGAATGATGGAACAACAACGTACTGGAGGCGGAGGATTTATGGGAGCTTTTCCAGAAATGTTTCAATTGGTTGTAAATAGCAATCATCCTAAGGTGAGTGAGATATTGAATCATACGGATGATGTTACGCGTCATGATAAAGCGAAACAGTTAGCTGATTTAGCTTTATTAGCTCAAGGTTTGCTTAAAGGAGAAGAGTTAAATAACTTTATTGAAAGAAGTATTGAATTAGTTTAGTATTTTTGAACTCAATGAATTATAATAATAATGGTTGGTACGTATGTACCAACCATTATTATTTAAAAAAATAAAAAATGGTTAAATACATTTTAGCAGGAATTTTGTTTCTTGCCACAAGGAATTTTATGATTGCGGTTATTGGTTTTGCTATCGGTAGTTTTATTGATAACTACCTTAAGATTGCCAAGAATGGTGGTGCTTCTGGAGGATTTAATTCTTCTGAAGATGCTTTTAATTTTTATCAACAAGGGGCAAGTTCAAATGATTTTGGAGCTATGTTAATGGCTCTTTCTGCAGTGGTAATGAAAGCAGATGGAAAAGTGATTAAGGCTGAATTAGATTTTGTAAAACAGTTTTTGACTCAGCAATTCGGTGCAAAAGCAAATGGATACTTGAAGGTGTTGAAACAGTATTTAGATACGGATGATGTTCCTTTGACTCGCATTTGTTATGATATAAAATCAAGAACTTCGGATGAAATTAGAATTCATATTCTGAGTTATTTGTTTGGCATTTCGAAGTCTGATGGACATGTTTCTGAAAGTGAAATACAGATACTAACACAAATTTATCAGTTATTAGGTGTATCAACAGTAGACTTTAATAGTGTTAAGAATATGTTTTACAGAGATGTTGATTCTGACTATAAAGTGCTAGGTATTGAAGCTTCTGCTTCTGACGAAGAGGTGAAAAAGGCATACCGTCAAATGGCAATTAAATTTCATCCAGATAAGGTTGCTTCAATGGGAGAGGAATATCAATTGGGAGCAAAAGAGAAATTTCAAAAAATACAAGATTCTTACGAGAACATTAAAAAAAATAGAGGCTTTAAATAATAATTATTCTATTTAGCTTCAATTTTTCTTCGGAAAAGTAAAACTGTTCCAATAAAAAATGAAAAGACACTGATTATTATTAATTCTACACTTGCGCCTTCACTTAGTGCAGTATGAACCGAGAACCCAGAAAACATATAACTTATTATAATTAATAAGGCTTTCGATAAGGTGACTTTAAATTCCATATTCTTTAGTTATAACACTCAAATCTAATGATTTTTAGTTAGATAATATAATAAAATTAAAAGAAAAATTGTGTTCAAAAAACAAAATGATAATCTGTAAGTGTTTAAGTCATTTTTTTAACAGCTTGTTTTTCAATTTCTTACTTTTTATGCAATAATAAACCCCGTTGATATCAATCAACGGGGTTTATTATTGCTTTTGTTATTGATGCGATTGAATTAAGCCTTTTTTACACGAACTGCATTCATTCCTTTCATGCCTCTTTCTAATTCAAAGGTGACTACATCGCCTTCTTGAATACGATCGATCAATCCATTGATATGCACAAAATATTTTTCATTTGTTTCATGTTCTTTGATAAATCCAAAACCCTTGGCATCATTGAAAAAGTCAATACGGCCTTTTCTTATTGCTGGTAATTCTTCTTCAGTTCTTTTTGGAATACTAATTTCTATTGTGGTATGATCAATTTTTTTCTTAATGATAGAAGGTGGTGTATCTGAAATATGTCCATTTTCATCAACGTAAGCAATCATATTGTCGAGACCCCCTGCAGTTGGATTTGCTTTTCTTTCGATCATTTTATCCGCCTTATCTTTACGTTTTTTAAGGCGTAACTTTTCTTTTTCTTTTTTGTTGTATGTTTCTTGTGATTTCCCCATTTTAAGTCTCTAAATTAAACAATAAGATTATAGTTGTATGTTGAACTTTTACTCGTTTAATTAAATTATTCGACCAAGATGTGCGATGAAAAAGCAAGATGGGCGTAAAATTGAATTGCAAAAATTCAAAACTATTTGCGAATATACTATTTTTAAATGAATAAATGAGAGATGTTTTTATACCTGCTATTCTTAGCTTTGTTTAAAACACGTATTTGCTTTTATTTGGGGTGACATCATAAATCATAAGGTAATCATCCATGATAAATCCATTGCCAATGTCTTTGATGATTTCACACTGAATTTTAAATCCTATTTTTTGATAAAATGAAATTGCTGGATTGTTTTTATTTACATTTAGTTGGATTGAACTTATTCCTTTTTTTTTAAGTAGTTGAGTGCAAAATGAATTAATTTTGCACCGAATCCTTTTCCTTGCTCTGATGGAATGATGTAACATTTTTCGATTCTACCAATACTTAACTCGGCTCCTATCTCAATGAATCCTTTGTCTTTTTTTTGTTGTGTAAATACGTATATTTCCCTTCCATTTTTTATGTTTTCATTCAATTGATTATCACTATACATAGATTCTAACATGTAATCTATTTGTTTAAGTGAAATCATGTCCTTATAACTGATAGGCCAAGTTATATTTGCAATCTCCCTTATACGGTATAATTCTAAAGAATGGATTGGGGTAATTGGCATTTTTATTTTTATTTAAATTCACGATAGTCCCTTTGCTCTCAGAAAGTCTTCTAACGACTGTTCGTCTGTAAATAATACATCACGCGCTTTACTCCCTTGGAATGTGCCAATGATTCCGAAAGCTTCTAATTGGTCCACAATTCTTCCTGCTCTATTGTATCCTAGTTTCAGTTTTCGTTGAAGTAAACTTGCTGAACCTTGTTGATGTAGAACTACAGTTCTTGCTGCATCAGCAAACAATGGGTCAACATCTCCTGAGTCAATTTCTGTATTGTCACTTCCGCCTTCTCCTACATATTCAGGGAGAAGTAATGCATCTGGATATGCACGTTGGTTTCCTATAAATGCACAAATTTCATCTACTTCAGGTGTGTCTACAAATCCACATTGTAATCTTTTTATTTCTGACCCTGTTGAAACGAGCATGTCACCTCTACCGATTAATTGATCTGCTCCTGAGGTGTCTAATATCGTTCTTGAATCGATTTTGGAAAGTACTCTAAAGGCAATTCTTGCAGGAAAGTTTGCTTTAATCATTCCTGTAATTACATTCACAGAAGGCCTTTGAGTTGCAACAATTAAATGGATACCAATTGCTCTTGCAAGTTGAGCAATACGGGCTATGGGATGCTCAACTTCTTTACCAGCAGTCATTATAAGGTCTGCAAACTCATCAATTAAGACTACAATATAAGGCAAGTAGCGATGTCCCTTTTCTGGGTTTAGTTTTCTAGCTATGAATTTAGTGTTGTATTCTTTAATTGTTCGAACTTGAGCTTCTTTTAGTAATTCGTAACGATCATCCATTTCAATGCAAAGTGAATTAAGTGTGTTAACTACTTTGGATGTGTCGGTTATGATGGCTTCTGCTTCTCCTGGAAGTTTCGCAAGGAAATGACGTTCTATTCTGTTGTAGAGTGTTAATTCTACTTTTTTAGGATCTACAAGTACAAATTTAACTTGTGCAGGGTGTTTTTTGTATAAAATAGAAATTAAAATCGCATTTAGCCCTACCGATTTACCTTGTCCTGTGGCTCCAGCTACCAGAAGGTGAGGCATTTTTGTTAGGTCGAATGTAAAGATTTCGTTTGTGATTGTTTTCCCCATTACTACTGGTAGTTCGTAGTCTGAATTTTGAAATTTCTCGGATGCAATCAACGAGCGCATTGAAACCATTTGTGGATTGCTATTTGGTACTTCAATTCCAATAGTCCCTTTTCCTGGTATTGGTGCTATTATTCGGATTCCAAGTGCGGATAAACTTAATGCAATATCGTCTTCTAAGTTTTTTATTTTTGAAATTCGAACTCCTGGGGCTGGAATTATTTCATATAAGGTTACAGTTGGTCCAACAGTAGCCTTTATTTTCGCAATGTCTATTTTGTAATGTGAGAGTGTTTCTACAATTTTATTTTTATTGTCTTCTAATTCTTGTTTGTTTGCGCTTACTTCACTTGGTCCCCAGTCTCTTAGTAAGTCAATTGGAGGAAGAATATAAGATGCTAAGTCCAATGTTGGATCGTAATCGCCATATTCCTTTCGAAGACGGTCTGCTACTTTTTCGTCAATTTCAAGATCGTTTTCAGGTATTTCGATAACAAATTCTGAGGTGTTAACTTCTTGTGGTTTCTCTATTATCTGTGAGAGTGGTTCGTCTTCTGGTATTTCTACTATAAATTCATCTTGTGAAAGATCATCGTTTTTGAGTGTTGGGTTGATGATTTCAAATTCATCTTCAATTTCGTCATCAAATAGAACGGGAGTTACTGGTTTGTCAGGGATGATTTCATTGTCTCGGATTGTATTAATAACAATGATATCCTCAATAGGGTGGGTTGTGCTTTTAATCCTTAATTCATTGGTGCTATTTGACTCATCGCTTTCTTCTTCATTTTCTTCCTCTTTTGTTATAGAAGCCATGATTCTGGAGAATAATTCATTGAAATTAGGGTTGTGAAGAATGACTATTGTGATGTATAAGAGTACGAGTATAGTTGCAAAAGCACCGATTGATCCAACAATGTGTTTCATCCAGTGATTGATGAAAAAACCAAATGTTCCCCCAGCATAATTTATAATGTTTGAGAAAAAACCTAAAAAAATGGAACTCCATACCATCCATATGAGTGACTTTGAAATGGTTTTCCGAATCGGAATAAGATGCAGGTTTATGAGGAGTTTTGACCCAATAAGAGCTAGTAAAAAAGGCAGTACAAATGCAGGTAAACCAAAAAGTGTATAGATAAAAAAATGAGATATCCATGCGCCAAATTTACCATTCCAATTTGCAAGTGGTTTGGTGTTTTCTTCAAATAAAAAGTCGAAAAATCCTTTGTTTAATATTCTGCTTTGATCAATTTGCCATGTAAATAGATATGATACACAAGCCAGAAAGGAGTAAAATGAAAATGAGATTAATATTATCCCTATAATAGTGGCGGTTCTTTTCTTATCCCAACGATTCGTGAACCGTTCAATTAATGTTCCTTTTTCATCGGATTTAGCATGAGCTGGATCTTTCTTTTTTTGTGGTTTTTTAGGCGTAATCACTTCTGACTCTTGACCGGATGGTGTATATATGTTTTCTTCAATCATAACATGAATTCTCTAAATACGAAGGTAAGTTAAGACTCAAGATAGAATGGAGAGGCAGGGGTGAATCTATAAACAATCTGTTGTTAGTTCCTTGACTTACTTATTTTTTGTTCACTTTTTCAAGAAATGTATCCATGGATATGCGTTGGTATTCTTTTGAAAATGAGAATGCATCCGCATTTATTTTTTGTTCTTTGAACGATTCTAATGTATACCGAACTAATCCGTCTTCTGTGTCTATAGTGTATTGAACTAAAAGCCCATTGATACCTGGATATACGCTAAGGTAGTTTGGGTTTATTTCAGGAATGTAATAACATGCTATCTTTTCTTGGGTGTCTATTTTGGTTATGATTACTTTTTTAGCAGATATGGTTTCAATTTTTTTCTTCTTTCTTTTATATGAAAAATTGAACCTTATATTTGTGTCTTTTGAGATTTTTTGTGAAATAGCGTACATTTGATTTTCGTAATTTATCAAAATGTACTGCTTGTTTAACGATAGGTTTTTGATAATGGTTTGATTGCCAGTTGAAGGTGAAACTAATTCGGTGCGTATAAGGGTGTCATTTACATATAGGGTAGATTTACTAATTTCAATTCCGGTGTTGTTTTTTGGATTTATAAGTTCTACCTTGTAAGTAAATATGCCTTCTACTTTTTTATAAGGTTGCAGAAATGCAAAATATGTGATGAATGAGGAATAAATTAACAGGCAGTATTTTAATATCATGATTCTTTTCATAAAGTTGTGTTATTTTTGTTTTAAAGAATTTTCATATGGGTAAAGATATAACATTTCTTATTAATACATCTGAATTGACAGCGGGCACTAGGGGGGCATCACTCGGACCGATGGCTATAGTGACTGCAGCTCGATCTGTTAAAAGCACTTTTTTCGGTATGCATTCCGTTGAGGTATTGCCTGATTGGAATCATTTGCTAGATCATGAATCAAATTTATGTTTTGCTAAATACAGCGATGGATTGCTAAATGTGTTTAATGCATTGGATGATGGAATTACGTCTGTTTTAATGAAAAATCATTTCCCCTTTATTTTAGCAGGAGATCACGGTTCTGCAGGGGGTACTATAGCAACTCTAAAAAAGAATTTTCCGGATAAAAGGCTTGGTGTGATTTGGATTGATGCGCATGGTGATATTCATTCTCCCTATACAACGCCTTCTGGAAATATGCACGGAATGCCTTTAGCTACTGCCTTAAATCAAGATAATATCAAGGGGAATGTAAATCAGTTGACTGAAATAGAAGTTAATAATTGGAATGCACTCAAGAACATACATGGAATTGCACCAAAAATAAGTCCTGAAGATTTAGTTTTTATTGGTGTTAGAGATTTAGAAGAACAAGAGGAAGAGTTAATTAATCATTTAAATATTAAGAATTATACCGTGGATGAGCTGAGAGCGGCTGGTCCTGATGCGATAGCTTTTGAAGTGATCAAAAAACTTGAACCATGTGATGTTATTTACATTTCTTTTGATGTTGATTCTATGGATCCTGATCACACTTCTTATGGTACTGGAACCCCTGTTAAAAACGGATTGTTTCCCAAGGAAATTGAATGCCTAATCTCCCATTTTTTAAAGTCTGAAAAAGTAGTTTGTCTTGAGTTTGTTGAGGTGAATCCGTGTTTAGATAATAAAAAAAATAAAATGGCTGAAATTGCTTTTGATTTGGTAGTTAAATTTTCACAAATAATCACTCAATAAGGAATGGAAGAAAAGATTAAAGCTATTTTGATGGCTGGTGCTGATGAGTTGTTTGGTCAATCGATTGATTCTAATATGATTCAATTTCAGTTGACTCGAAAAGAGTTTGAAGGTGATTTAACTTTGGTTGTATTTCCATTTGCAAAGATTTTAAAGGTGACTCCTTTGCTTGCAGCTCAGAAAATAGGGGAGTATTTGTTAGTTGCTTTAAATAATGAAGTTGAAGGGTATTCTGTTGTCCAAGGCTTCTTAAATATTGCTTTTAAAGATGCTTATTGGTTGTCAAAATTGATGCAGATTGATGCAGATGATGAGTTTGGTCTTTCTTATAAGGACTCTAAAGACACTGTTTTAGTGGAATATTCTTCTCCAAATACCAATAAACCACTTCATTTAGGACATCTAAGAAATAATTTCTTGGGGTATTCTGTGGCTGAAATTTTAAAAGCAAATGGAAATAAGGTAATTAAATCTCAGATTATTAATGACCGTGGTATTCATATTTGTAAAAGTATGTTGGCTTGGGATCGATTTTCACCGCTTAATGCAAGGGGAGAGAAAGAAACACCTGCAAATACTGGTTTGAAAGGGGATAAGCTGGTTGGCAGGTACTATGTTATTTTTGATCAAAAATTGAATGCTGAAGCAAATGAGATTTTAAAAACGTGGGAGAAAAATGAATTTAGTGATTTTGATCAAGCGCTTATTGATGTGGTAAAGGGTTTGCTTGAAGCTAAAAAAGATAAGGAGGGGAAATCCATTGATGGAATTGATGCGAAGCTCAAAGAACTTGCAAAGAATGAAACAAGCTTGTTGCGTGATGCAAAAGAAATGCTAATAAAATGGGAGGGAAGGGATCCTCAAGTCTATTTGTTGTGGACTACAATGAATGGTTGGGTTTATGAAGGGTTTAAGTCTACTTATGAGAAAATGGGGGTCGATTTTGACCGTTTGTATTATGAGTCTGAAACGTTTTTATTAGGGAAAGAAATTGTGCAGCTTGGTCTTGAAAGTGGTGTCTTCTTTAAAAAAGAAGATGGTTCTGTTTGGATTGACCTTACTGAAGATGGTTTGGATCAAAAGTTATTACTCAGGTCTGATGGAACAGCGGTTTATATTACCCAAGATTTGGGAACTGCTGTTGATCGTAAAAATGATTTCCCCTTTTTAAACGGGATGGTTTATACTGTTGGTAATGAGCAAGATTATCATTTTCAAGTGCTTTTTTTAATTTTAAAAAAAATGGGCTACGAATGGTCGTCTAATTGTCATCATTTGTCCTATGGTATGGTCGATTTACCTTCTGGAAAAATGAAGTCTAGAGAGGGTACTGTTGTTGATGCAGATGATTTAATGGATGAGGTGATTCTTAAAGCGAAAGAAATGACTTCTGAAAGAGGTCAAATAGAAGGCTTGACTGAAGCGGAGAAAGAGTTGCTTTATTACCAGATTGGTATGGGCGGTCTTAAATATTATTTACTCAAGGTTGACCCTAAAAAGAGAATGTTGTTTAATCCCGAGGAATCAATTGAATTAAACGGAAATACGGGTCCTTTTTTACAATATACACACGCAAGAATTCATTCTTTATTAGCAAAAGGAGGAGGTATAGGGGATTTTAATAATGCTTTAATTGGAGTTCATGAGAAACAACTGATTAAGATATTGTCTCAATTTCCGGAAGTGATACAAGCTGCTGCGAAAAGTTATTCGCCTGCTTTGATTGCAAATTACACCTATGAATTAGTAAAAGAATATAATTCGTTCTATCAATCCTGTTTTATTGTAATAGAGCAAAATCAAGAGATAAAAAGTCTTCGCTTATGTATTAGTAAAAATACAGCCAAGTTAATTAAGATTGGATTACGGATGTTAGGAATAGAAGCTCC
>CAMDGH010000062.1 GCA_945897755.1 Chryseobacterium gleum
CGTGGCTGGCATGTTCCTTCAGATGCGCAGTGGTCAATATTGATTAATTTTTTGGGAGGAAATGAGGTAGCGGGAGGAAGGTTGAAAAATGATACGGAAGATGTTTGGTTTAGTCCAAATATAGATGCAACAAACGATGTCAATTTTAATGCATTGCCTGCTGGTTGTAGGGAGTATAATGGTGCTTTTTCGTATATGAATGCAATGGCTGGTTGGTGGACTGCCACGGAAGATATTTCAAAACACGCATGGTCTAAGGTAATTCGAAGTGATAGGTCAACGATAGAAACAGTTGGGAATATGAAAAATTATGGTCGTTCCATAAGGTGTATTCAAGGTATCTTACATACCAAATAAACGGTGATTTAGTTTTTTGAATGTTTTTATACGCTTAAAGTAAAATGCCCATAAGATACTCCCGCGGTAAAAGTTAAGTTTGGTTTTTATTTTCGGGTTTTCTTTTCTTTGTTTTAATAGGATTGGAATTCTTTTATAAAAAGCATAATGTGCTTTTAAGATTGAAATGGTATGAGATGGGGATCCTTTAAATGTAAATAATAATCCTGCGATACCATCGAGTAAAAGACGGTAAAATAGTTTCGGTAATAGCAGTCCATCGTGATTTTTTGTAATCATAAAAAGGCTATTCCTAAAGTTGAGGAATGTTTTTTGGGGAGATAGGTAAGGGAGTGTTCCTCCACCAAGGTGATATACTGTACTTTCTGGAACGATTAAAAATCGATATCCACTTTTTTGAATTCTCCAGCACAAATCGATTTCTTCCATGTGGGCAAAAAATGAGTTGTCAAATCCCTTTTGATCATGAAAAATCCCTGCTTTTATTAAAAAACATGCACCGGATGCCCAAAATATTTCTGTGATATTATCGTATTGGCCATGGTCTTCTTCGATCTGATGAAGGATTCTCCCTCTGCAGAATGGGTAGTAGTTGTGGTCAATATATCCTCCAGCTGCCCCAGCGTGTTCAAAATGGGTTTTTAATCTGTAAGATTTTATTTTTGGTTGACAACCAGCGATTAAAGGATTTTGAATCTCATTGTATAATGGAGCTATCCAGTTTTTTGAAACTTCGATATCGCTATTTAAAAGAAGGTAGTAAGTTGAATCTATTTTTTGTAATGCCTCGTTATATCCTTGTGCAAATCCAAAATTAGATGTGTTTTCTATGATTTCAATCGAAGGATATGTTGTTTTTATGAAATGGATTGAATCGTCTGATGATGCATTGTCAGCAATGATAATTCGAGCCTGTTCACTGAACTGAATAACGGAAGGTAAAAAATGGGCTAGGTGCTCTTTTCCATTCCAATTTAAGATTACAATCGCTACATCTGAATACATACTTAGAATTGTTTAAATACATCTTGGCTTTCTCCTCCGAAATGATTAAAGTTACCGTCATTTGGATCATCGATGTCTTGGGTTGGGGAGTTGCGTTTTGTTAATACATTTTGCCAACGATAGTTCTTTAATTCCCCAATCATATCACTGTGAATTAAGCTGTAAGTATTGTTTACTAAGTTAGGATTGTAAAAAACAAATCGTTTATTAGAATATTTACTTATTTTATCGTATTGCCAAATTTCATAGGGGTATTCCGATGGAGATGTTTCC
The DNA here is from genome assembly GCA_945897755.1 of Chryseobacterium gleum. Lineage (GTDB taxonomy): Bacteria > Bacteroidota > Bacteroidia > Flavobacteriales_D > Crocinitomicaceae > CANHVK01. The sequence goes on from CAMDGH010000062.1 coordinate 1,636, forward strand.
CTTGTAACAATCATGCTCGGAGCACCGTATTGAAGGTATACACGGCCTCTGTCGTTTTCAAATCCGTGCGAGAAGTTTGTTTTATATAGGTTTTCAACAAGTAACACCTGTGATTTGTATTTTATCCAACTTTGATATGCTTGCTTTGAATCACTGGATTTCACCCAAAAAGCTTGAATATATTTTCTTATTTTTTTGTTTTCTTCCTCTTTTTTACTGTATTCTTTTATTATTGAACGTATTCTACTTTGTTCAGCTTGAAGAGATATGGGAATCAGACTTTTAAGGAAGAAGATCAGACTGTCTGAGCTGATGCTGTTTTGAAGCTCAGGATCTAAAACAAGATTCTCAATTTCGATGTTTGGCAATTGGTTCGATTGCTTTTCAAAAATGTAAGTACTTGAATTGTGTAATGTACCATTAGAAGTAATTGTATATTTTAGCTGGTAAGCTCCTGTTGTTAATGAACTGATGTCGAGTAATTGAATAAAAGGGGTTATGGTTTCGTTTAGTCGTATGATTTTTGTTTTTGAGAAGTTCGCTATGGGTTTTTGAATATTTAAGTCTATGATTGATTGAGAAAGTTGAAATGAAGTAATTGTGTCTGAGATTAAATTATATATTTCCAGATAGATCGGAAGGTGAATACTATTTGCGTCATAATAGTTGATGATACGCGGAATTATATCGTATCCTGACTTTGAGAAAATACTTGTTTCTTTTGTTTGACGAATCGATTCTCCGATTTGAATTGGCGAGATACTAGTTTTATTACTGAAATCAGGGATTGTTATTTTGTATTGTCCTGAAATACCAGCATTTTTTGATGCAATATCCCATAAGGTAATTTTGACAGTGTAATTCCCATGAGGGAGTGCTATTCGTTTTAATTCAAAAAAATCGTCAAAAATACTATCTTTAATAATCGGCGTGAAAAGGCGATAAGCATCTTTGATTGCTTTGTTTGTCCCTTGTTCAATAATTTCGTATTCAATTGCAATTTCACCTTGGAGCCCATTATTTGTTTGGCTATGTATGATGCTCGTAGATACAAGTTGAAGTTGGATTTCAATGTAAGGTCCTTCTGAAGGGGAATAGAAGGCTTTGATATCAGTATATGAAGTTATTTTTTTACCATCATTATTATTGATTAATACATCAATTAATGGAGTGCTTTTTGCATTAAAGCTGGTGAAAGTCATAAATAATAAGAAAGCGCTAATTTTCATATACTTGGATTATGAAAGTAAATTTAGTGAAAATTAAATAATACTTCTACTTTAATTATTACTGAATTCAAGGGTAGGTTCAAAAGCCAAATGCGACATTACCTATTATAAATTTATAAAAAATATTCTTTAGCGAATTAAAATTTAATTTTTCTTTTAGTCTTTCATTTATTTCATGTTGAAATTCAGTTAATTGCTTCTTTGTGTAAGCTTTCAAGTCCGACCCTTTTTTCACAGATTGCCTAATTAATTTATTAGCGTTTTCTATTGATCCTTTTTCCCAAGAACGATAAGGGTGAGTAAAATAAATTGATGTTTCCAATTTTTTCGCGATTGCTATATGCTCAGCAAATTCAGCTCCGTTATTCCTTGTAATTGTGTATAGTCTTTATAACCAACAATTATTTTATAAAATAATTGAAATTCGCCATGCTTCATAAAATCAAAATGTTACTAATTTATAACATTTTTCATTTCTCATCAAAAAAAATATTTTACAAAATAAGTTTTCAATTGTGGGCTAGATGTGGGCTAAATCTTAAAATAAAAAAGCGTAATCTCTTTTAAATTAAGAAATTACGCTTTAATTATTTGCTTTAAGGTGGAGTCGGAGGGGGTTGAACCCTCGTCCAAACATCGTATCCGCAAGTCTTCTACATGTTTAGTTTTTGGTTGATTTTCGATTGCATAACGGACAAAAACACCCAATATACAACTTATCTTCTAGTGTCTTATGCCTTCCGCGAAGCGAAGTTAGCACCAGTCTTTATAGTTCGATTCTCCCGTATTCCAACTCCTAAAGACGAAAACTTGGAGGGAGAACTTGTTCCGCTTACTATTATTCAGTGGAATTAAGCTTTATCAGTCTAACTGATTAAGCAGCAAGTGCGTATGACGTGTTGTCAATTATAGTTTACAACAAGATATTTAAGAGCTTCATTGCAACGCTCTACATGCTTACCCCTGAAAATATCGGATGCTGTCAAATCCAATACGACCCCAATTAGTACAAATGTACATTAAAATATTCATTTAGTTGTTGTACTTAATTCCAATGAAGTACAATAGCTTTCTTATTCACTTTTTTTACCGATGTAGATTTACTGTAATTTAGTATATTTTCAATAATCAATTGAGATGGTTCTTCTTTATTGTTGATTTTTCTACATTGCTTGTCAATAAGAGATTCGTTCGTAAGGATTTTCTTCATATGTGCTTAGTTTTAATGAATATAACGAATATTTTTCTTAATTATTGTATTTAATCCTGAAATTCTATTGTAGACAGGAAATAAATAGATTAAATAGGGTAAATGGTGCTAGTGGGTTTAAAAAATGGATAGTTCAACAGGTACTTTATTTTAAACGAAAAAATATAGTTTAGGTAGAAGGGGATGTTAAAGATGATTGAGAAGTGGAAGGAAGGCTACCGTCTTCGATTTTAGGCAATCATTCTTTTTCTAAATTGTCAACACGAACATATTGTAGGGGTAGTCATTTAATTGTGATACAGGCGAATGATATTGAAATTACGTTTTTTTTAAATTTATCATACATGAATTGTGATAATATCACTTAGTTTAGTAGTGTAGCGAGGGGATAGTTTTTCTTGCTTCATTTTCCATACTCTTTTTTGATCCTGAGAAGCTAGCTTGATTTTTTGTTGACCAAATAGTTGATTCATACTATCGATCGTTTTCATCAGTTGATGGTGTTTTGGATTACTGTTCTCGAATAGGCTTAATTGGATATTGTCTTCTGGAATAAAGTCCATGAGGATAACTCCTGCTTTCTTAAAAGAATATCCCGGTTTATAGATGTACTCTAATGCTTGTAATGCAAATTTCACCAATTCAAGACTAGAGTTAGTCGGGTAGGGGAGTTTTAGTACACAATTTTTACAATATTGAGGGAGATCGCTTCGGTGATAGTTTGTTTGAATAAAAACTTGTATGGATTGACAAGCTGATTTTTGTTTTCGTAATTTTTCAGCACATATAACAGAAAAAGTACTTACACGCTCGCTAATAGCTTCTAGTTTAGATAGTGATTTTTCAAATGACCTTGTGGTAGCAATGTTTTTTCTTGGCTGGATGTCTTCTAATGCGAGGGTAGGAATTCCGAGTAAGTCTTTTTTTAAACGAATACCGATGATAGACATGTTGCGCCTTACCCATGAATCATTGAGTTGAGTGAACTCGAATGCTTTTTTCACCCCCAACTGATGTAGGCGTTTTGCGTGTTGTCTACCGATACCCCAAACATCTTCAATTGCCAACCATTTAAGTGCTTTTAAGCGTTTTACATCATCATCAATGACATAGGTGCTGGTGGTTTTTTCTGGATATTTTTTAGCAATACGATTTGCTACTTTTGCTAATGCTTTTGTGGAAGCAATCCCAACGCAAACTTGAATCCCCGTACATTTTAAAATACGCTTTTGAATCGCTATTCCGTATTCTTGTAAGTCAATGTGTTCAAATCCGCTCAACTTCAAAAATGCTTCATCTATACTGTAAATTTCAACTTCGGGACTATATTCTTGTATGATTGTCATTACTCGTTGACTCATATCGCCATATAGAGGGAAGTTTGCGGAAAATACATGTACTTCGTTTTCTGTAAAAAAAGCTTCATATTCAAAAGCGACTGCTCCCATAGGTATTCCAAGTGTTTTCGCTTCGCTACTACGTGCGATGACACAGCCATCGTTGTTTGAAAGTACAACAATTGATTTTCCGTTTAAGCTTGGATTAAAAACGCGTTCACACGAAGCGTAAAAATTATTGCAATCAATGAGTGCAAACACCTTACAATGCTTTAATCACATGAGTAACAATGCCCCATATTTGAAAATCGTTGTCTTTTGTTGCTTGAATTGACTCGTATTTTTCATTTGCGGGAATTAACCAACAACAATTATGTTCCATTTTGATTCGTTTGATCGTAAATTCTCCGTCAATAAAACACACGGCTATTTTATTGTCTTTTGGATCCAAACTCTTGTCAATTACAAGTAAGTCTCCATCAAAAATACCGGCGTCTTTCATTGAATCTCCTTTTACACGTCCATAAAAAGTAGAGGAGGGGTGTTTGATTAAATGTTTATTCATGTCAATCGTTAAATCTATAAAATCTAATGCTGGTGATGGAAAACCTGCGCTAATTCCTTCGGAGATTAAAGGAATCGGTAGCTCTATTTCTGTTAATGCAGAAAAAATAGTGAGTACAGAAGAAGAATGTAGCTTGAGTGATGGCATCTTAATTGAATTTATTCAAAGGTATGAAAAAAGTGTTATTGTATAAAAAAAGTATTGAATTGATGAAAAAAGAACAAGTAGATTGGACTGTTTTGTAGTTATTTTCGGTATAATTTAGCAAAAAAAAAGCCATCCATTTGGATAGCTTTTTTTAAGGATTTGAATGATATTAATGAGCATGAACAGCTTGTCTCACTTTAGGAGCAGCCGCTAATACATCAGTTGATGTTTCAGAAGCATACAACTCAAAGTTTTTAACAAATTGATTCGCTAAATTGTGTGCTGTCTCATCGTACGCATTTTTATCTACCCAAGTAGTTCTTGGATTTAATATTTCAGCAGGAACACCTTCACAAGAAGTTGGGATTGCTAAATCAAAAACAGGTAATGTGTCGAAAGTAACATTATTTAATTTACCCGTTAATGCAGCCGTAATCATTGCACGTGTGTAGGATAATTTCATTCTATTACCAACTCCATAAGAACCACCAGTCCATCCAGTATTGATTAACCAAACCTTGATGTCTGTTCCTTCTAACTTATCACCTAATAATTTAGCATATTTAGCAGGATGTAATGGTAAAAAAGCTTTTCCAAAACATGCTGAAAAAGTAGTTGTAGGTTCTGTTACCCCCATTTCAGTTCCAGCAACTTTAGCTGTATAGCCTGACATGAAATGATACATTGCTTGTTCTTTCGTTAAAAGAGAGATTGGAGGCAATACACCAAAAGCATCAGCAGTTAAAAAGAAGATGTTTTTTGGAGTCGTTCCAACAGATGGTGTAGCTGTGTTTTCAATAAAGTCAATAGGGTAAGAAACACGCGTATTTTCTGTGATTGAGTTATCTGAGTAATCAGGTGTAGAAGATGCTTCTACAAAACCAATGTTTTCTAAAATTGAGCCAAATTTAATTGCATTGTAGATTTGTGGCTCTTTTTCTTTCGATAAATCAATCGTTTTAGCATAGCAACCGCCTTCAAAATTGAAAACAGTGTTATTTGACCATCCGTGCTCATCATCACCGATTAAACGACGGTTTGGGTCAGAAGAAAGTGTTGTTTTACCTGTACCTGATAATCCAAAGAAAATAGCAGTATCGTTTGCTTCACCAATATTTGCAGAGCAATGCATAGATAAAACATTTTTTTCTTGTGGTAATATGTAATTTAATACAGAGAAAACTCCTTTTTTAATTTCACCAGTATAACCAGTACCACCAATTAAAATTATCTTTTTGGAGAAGTTTAAAATTGCGAAATTGTGTTGACGTGTACCATCAATAGCTGGATCTGCTTTAAAACCAGGTACACAAACGATGTGCCACTCAGGATTAAAGTTTTCAACTTCACTATCTGTAGGTCGTAAAAACATATTATATGCAAACATGTTAGACCAAGCAAATTCTGTTACAACACGTAAATTAAGACGATTTGAATCATCAGCACATGCATAAGCATCTCTTACGTAAACATCTTTGTCTGTAAGATATGCTTTCATTCTGTTGTAAAGTGAATCAAACTTTTCTTCCGAAAATTTGATGTTTACATCACCCCACCATACCGTGTTTTCAGTCTTTGCGTCACATACTACAAAACGATCCTTAGGAGATCTACCTGTAAATTCACCTGTTTCGATTGCGATTGCTCCAGTATCTGTCAATATTCCTTGGCCTGCTAGGATAGTGTCTTCTACAAGTTCTGCAGGAGTTAGATTCCAAAATACATTACCTAAGTTCGCTAGGCCGATAGAATCATTTAAATTCGCATTGTTACCTCGTTTACCGAATTCGTTCATACGTAATCTTATTTAAATTAAAGCTTTTTGCTTGGTTTCGGCACAAAATTACACGTATAAAATGAATTAATAAAATTTTTTTTTTCAATTTTCAAACAATTGAAAGTTTTAAACTGATACTCGTGTTGAAAACTTTTTTTTACGGTTTGTTTTTTTCGTTTTTATATTATTGATTTTTAAATATTTAGTTTTAATTTAAATTTGTATTTAAATTAAGTATATTAGTTTTAAAGTGTTAATAACGAATTGATTATTATTTAAAAGTGTGCCAATTAGTTTGTATTAATAGGCCAAATTATCACTGATTTTCCAGGTTAAATAAATGGATTTAATTCAAACTATATCCATCTTTATTTCTTCGAAATCTGCTAAAAGACATACTCAAAATTTAATGGGGGGATAATCCCTCATTAAATTCAATCTGTCGGGATAGTTACGCCCAATTCAATAAAAGATGAAAGATATCATGGGGAAATAGAGATGAAAAATCGAATAAAAAAAATAGAATCAAAAAATAGAATAAATTCAGCAATGATTTAATTTTGTAACAGTATTGTTTTTTTACTTATGTTGTATTCCTTATTTTCAGAAAACAACACGTCTAATTCTATCAATAAATTAACATTATAAAGCTTTATTTGTTATAGTAAGAGTTACAAATCACAAAATCATTCGCTATTTTTGAACTCAATTTCCCTATATGAATAAATTTTTAGTATCTCTGTTTTCCATTAGAAGTATGACTATTGGATTATTTATTTTTTTAACATCAATAGCACTAGCTACAATTTTAGAGTCTAAATACGATATTCAAACAGCTAAAATATTGATATATAACGCACTTTGGTTTGAATTGGTGTTATTTTATTTAGCGATAAATTTGATTATAAATATAGTTAGATACAAAATGTGTGTGCGTGAGAAAATAGCTATGCTTTCGTTTCACTTGTCATTTATTGTAATCATTATTGGAGCTGGAATTACTCGTTTTTTCAGTTATGAAGGCTTGATGGTTATCCCTGAGGGTAAGGCATCAAATTTTATTTACACATCAGATCCTCATCTTTGGTTTAAAATCAATGATGGTAAAATACAATATACATTAAATAAAAAAATGTTTCTCTCCGAACAAACGGCAAATGATATTTCGATCGATGTTGATTTTCCAGGACGAAAACCGATTGAAATAAAAGTGATTGATTTTAAAAAGAAACAGATAGATTCCTTAATTATTGATGAAAAAATAAACGAAGGTGTTTTAGAAATTGTGACCGATGGTATGAAATCAAATTACATTGGTCCAAATAATTTTGTGATGATTGGGGAACATGCACTATCTTATGCTAAGAAAAATGCAATGCCAGGGATAGAAATTCAAAAAATGAATGGGGATTTAATGATTCGGTCTAAATTACCCCTTAAGTTTCTCCCAATGGCTAAGATGCAGCAATTTAGACAGACTGGTAAAAATCCTCCAGATAGCGCTTTTACCCGTATTCCTTCCGATACATTTTTACCTTTTTTGTCTACTACTTTATACCTTATTGAAGATCAACAATTCGTTTTTAAAAGAGAAATTCCTCATGCTTCAATGCGTAAAATGTCTTCTGGCAGGAAGGATAAAGGCCTTGACATCGTTACCCTTTTAATTACTTCGGGTAAAGAGACTAAAATAGTTGATTTAATCGGTGGCATAGGCCAAATTCCTGAAAAAAATGTGTTTCGATTTGCAGGACTCTCATTTGAAATGGAGTATGGATCCACTAAACTCGATCTTCCTTTTTCAATTTTATGCAACGATTTTCAATTAGATAAATACCCCGGATCTGAAGTAGCTTCTTCATTTGCAAGTAATGTGACTATTATTGATGAAGAAAAACAATTTAAAAAGAATCAACGAATCTTTATGAATCATGTGATGGATTACAGAGGATTTAGATTTTTTCAATCTAGTTACGATCTAGATGATCCAAAAACACCTGAAAATGAAGAGGGAACAAGGTTAAGTGTTAATCATGATTATTGGGGAACTACGATTACCTATATTGGTTATTTACTAATGTCAATCGGTATGATCATGTCTTTATTTGCTCCTGTTGGAAGGTTTAAAGATTTACTTGGGAAAATTAAAACATCTCACGAATATAGAAAATTGCTTAAAAGTGTGCTAATTTTGTTTTTTATATCATTCTCATCACAAATATTTGCAGAAGAGCACTCCCATGATCATAATCATGGAACTGAGCACGCTACTGAGAAGCAGAAGGTGTTTATTCATCGGTTTTCCTCAGTAGATCATAGTGAAGAAATAGCATCTTTACTCGTTCAAGATTATGATGGTAGAATTGTACCAATGCATACCATGTGTGACCAATTATTGAGGAAGATTTATGGTAAAAACACCTATAACGAAAAGAATGCAGTTCAAATGGTAATGAGTTTGCATATGTACCCTCCATATTGGTTAAACCAAGATATTATTTCAGTACCTCAAGTACTCAGAGAAAGATTAAAGCTCAATAAATATGTCTCATTTGATGAACTTACAGATCACAAAACGGGTGAATTTAAATGGATGATGAAATACAATGAATCGCATCATAAATTAGAATCAAAAAGGAGTGAATTTGATAAGAAAATTATAAAATTAGTTGAGCGTTTCCAAGTTCTGAATTCTATTTTTAGTTGGCAATATTTAAAAATTGTACCTCTTAAAAATCATGTTAATAATCTTTGGGTCACACCTTTTGATGAAGCGTTAGTCAAAAAAGATACGCTTGCTTTTAGAACTGCAATGGGTTATCTATCAGCATTAGACAAAGGTGCTATTTCAAATTCATTTGGTTTTGCGTACGATCAATTAAATGTATTGAAGAAATACCAACGAAAGGTTTCCAAAAAAAATGTCCCTTCTGAATCGCTTGTAAATATTGAAATACGATACAATAAAATGTCTATTTTCAAAAATTCGATGTATTCCTACTTTTGTTTAGGTTTAATCTTGTTAATTATTTATTTTGTAAGTGTTTTCACTTTACCAACAGATAAAACAGCACGTATTATTAAAAGGATATCACTCCCTTTTATTCTTTTAATGTTTATTGTGTTTTTATATCATGGACTAGGTCTTGGGATGCGCTGGTATATCTCAGGTCATGCACCTTGGAGTAACGGATACGAAGCTGTTATTTTTATCGCATGGGTTTCAATGATTGCTGGATTTGTTTTTTCGAGGCAAAATAAGGCGGTTTTAGCAGGGACAGCAATTTTGGCTTTTTTCATTTTGTTTGTCACTGAATTAAACCTCATGGACCCTGAGATTACGCCATTACAGCCTGTTTTAAAATCGTATTGGTTAATGATTCATGTAGCTGTAATTACAGGTAGTTATGGTTTTTTAGGTTTAGGTGCAATTTTGTCGTTACTCAATCAATTCATGTATGTATTTAGAACAAAAAATAATGGGAAGCGTATCACGACACAAATTAATGAAATAACTGCAATCAGTGAATTAACAATAACACTGGGTCTTTTTATGTTGACCATTGGAACTTTTCTTGGCGGAATATGGGCGAATGAATCGTGGGGTAGGTATTGGGGTTGGGATCCAAAAGAGACATGGGCATTGGTTTCTGTATTGGTTTATGCCATCATACTTCATTTGCGTTATATACCAGGGTTAAATGGGAAGTTTACATTTAATTTAGTTGGACTGTGGGGATATAGTGCTATTATTTTCACCTTCTTTGGAGTTAATTTTTATTTAGTTGGACTTCATTCTTATGCTCAAGGAGAAGGTTTGGCGGAAATTCCATCTTGGATTTATTATACGATTTATTCGTTTGCCTTATTTTCATTAATTTCATTTTTAAGAGTAAGGAAATATAAAAAAATAACTCTTACAAAATGAATGTAGATATTCTTGCCTTTGGTGCTCATCCAGATGATGTCGAATTATCTGCCGGTGGTTCGCTTCTAAAGCAGATACATCTTGGAAAAACCGTAGCTATTGTTGATTTAACAAAAGGTGAATTAGGATCTAGAGGCTCTGAATTATTGCGTTTGGAAGAAGCTAAAAATGCTTCTGAAATATTAGGGATAATGGAACGTGTTAACCTGGGGTTTAGTGATGGTTTTTTTGAACATAATCAGATTCATTTAATTAAAATTATTGAGCAGATTCGTTATTTTAAACCTAAAATCGTACTAGCTAATGCCATCGAAGACAGACACCCTGATCATGGTAGAGCAAGTAAATTAGTTTCAGATGCATGCTTCTTAGCTGGGTTAATTAAAATAGAAACATTTTATTTGGGGGTAAAACAGGAATGTCATCGTCCAAAGGTTGTATATCATTATATTCAGGATAGATATATAAAACCAGATTTTGTAGTTGATGTAAGTCCATTTTATCAGAAAAAGATGGATGCAATATTAGCTTACAAAACACAATTTTTTAATCAGAATATAAAAGGACCACAAACTCCAATTTCAGGGAAAGATTTTCTTGATTTTTTAAATGGGAGAATGGCTGAGTTTGGAAGACCAATCGGTGTATCTTATGCAGAAGGATTTACAACGGAGAGGTTAATCGGTATCAACGATTTTTCTGATTTAATTTAGAGCGATTTTAATTTGTTTTTCAATTTTCTGCTAAAATTAATTAAGAAGTTTGATTTCATCAAGTTTAAATAACTGTAAGTTTGAGATCCAAAACTGAGGTTAAATTTTTTTATAGAATCGATTGAAGAACCACCAAAATCAAATATGGAACTTGATAATTGATTTTTTTCTAAAATAGAGTCAATCAGTATGTGAGTTGCGCCTATTTTTTTTCCCAGTTCCGTTGCACCTCCCTTGTGGTAAGTTATCCGTTTGTGTGAATAACTAAAGAAACAAGATGCTATTAATTCGCCGTCAATAGTATAACAATTGTAAATTTTAAAATACGTGTTCGAAAGTCCTTTTTCAATTAATTTTTTTAAAGTAGCATAATCTTTTTCCTTTAGTTCAACAATTTTAAATCCGACATATTTTTTAAATATAGAAATCAATTCAGAACTATTTGTTGATTCTTGAATGAGTACTTGTTGCTTATTTTTTTTTATGATTCGTTTAAGATTTTGATTGTATTTTGAAAAAATATTTTCATAAGATTGATTTAATTGCAGCTCTTGAGCTTCCCTTTTAAATACATTCGTTTTGATGGGGATATATGAGTTTTCTCTGTTTAAGTGAATGTCAATGGCTCTTATTTTAAGCGGGAAATGCTTCCAAAATAATGCTTCTTCTTTGGAAGTGGTGTTGGATAAACCTATAATTCCGAGTTGAGTTCCATAGATTGGAGTAAATAAATATTGAATTCCAAATTTTCGTGATTGAGTCAAAGGGAATACAATGGAATAGTTGTCCATAATTAATGCATTCCATTTTGGATGAACTATATCGAGATACCAACTGTAACAATAAATATTACCCATAGCTGAATTACGGATACAGTCATCCCATTTCTGTTTGTCAATTTCTGAATGATGAATGTATTTTACAGATGACATGAAGAAAAAAACTATGATTAATGATGTATAAGTTCTGTGTAAATATCGTTGAATTTAGCGCCAATAATTGAACAATCAAACTTATTCATTACAGATTCTCTTAATAACTGAGGTTCAAAATACGGAGATTGGTTTAATGTTTTTTCCATAGCAGAGACTAATCCGATTGTATCTTTTGGATTTACTAAAATTCCAGTTGAGTTCGAAATTAATTCTTTCATCGCGGGTATATCAGTAGCAATTACAGGAATACCACAAGCCAAAGCTTCAACAACTACAATACCAAATGTTTCATAATTACTGAACATAAGCAAAGCAATACTGTCATTTAAAGCGGAACAGATTTCTTCTGATTCACAAGTGCCAGAAAAAAACACGTGTGAATCAAGAAGTTGATATGAACGAGCTAGTTTATGAAGTGGAGTTATGTCACCATCACAAATTATTTTGAGTGTGAAATCAGTTCTTCGTTTTGAAAGTTGATACACCGCTTCAATTATTCCAGCTACATTTTTACTTTTAGAATCACCTGTTGAGATATGAATAAACTGCTTTTTAAGTGGAACTACATTTTTTGATTGAATTGAAAATGTGTTAAAATCAACCACATTACCAATTATTTTTCTCTTTGAAACTGTTACTCCAAAAGAGGTTAAACCATCAGACAATGTTTGACTCACAGGAAGTACTATTGCCGATTTATTGAATAATAAGCAACTGAAATAAGTAGAAATAGTGTTACGTTTTTTTGTTTGAAGGTATTTTGAAGAATGCTCGGATACAATGTATTTTTTATTTTTGAAAATAGATGAAAATAAAGCCCAAATACCAATCCATGATGCCACATGAATGTGGTATAATGAAATTGGACCCTGTTTCTTTTTAATTAATTTAAAACCTTTTAAATATCCTTTATAAAAAGAACATAGCTTGATAAAGGAGAAAGAAGTATATGGTACATAAATAATAACTTCTAGAAAAGTATCTGAAATTTTGTTTTCAACTATTTCAATGGATGTCACTCCAGGATCAGTTTTAACGTGCAATACCGAATTCCGAAAGCATGAAGGAATAACAGCGATGTGTTTTTTGATGAAATTGCCATTTGTTGGTAAAATCCGATTCGGATACCATGAGCAAAGATGAAGAATATGCGAAGACTTTGC
>CAMDGH010000063.1 GCA_945897755.1 Chryseobacterium gleum
TTAATGGTGTATTTTGGAAGTGATAAAATGCTAAAAATCCCTGGGAATGAATTTTCAAAAACTAAAGGAGGGATAGTGTTTACAGGTTCAGTTCAAGATTCTATATATCGTTTTGTGAAAAGTCCAGAAATAAATACGGATGTAAATTCTTTAGGATTATTAAATACGGATCATTTTTATGTAACAACAGCATCAGGAAAGCTTTTCGAATTTAAAAACCAAAACTGGAGACAAGAATTGGTAAAAGATTCGTTGAAGGTAAAAATGATTACTTCAAATAGTTCTAAAAATGAAATTTTCGCGCTTACTGAAACAAACGAGTGTTATCGAAAAGAAATCGGAAGTAACTGGAAATTATTGCCGTATAAAAATGTTTCAAGCGTAAAAAATAAGAATAAAGAGATTTATCTAATTATACAAAACAGAATTCAAAAAATAAATAATGTGAACTAATATGAAATCAATCATAATTATTACTCTTCCCGCTGTGCTGGAATTGTATTCCTGCACTCTTTTACTCCATCAAATAATCCCACAATCTAACAATTTTCACTTTCATACCATCTTGTTCAAATTCATCTTGTTGTTCAAGCGTCACAATAAGACCTTCATTTACATTGAAAAACTGCATAGCCTCTAATAATCCTTGATATTCTCTATCAAAATTTTCATCGTTTAATTGGTAACACACTTGAACGATTTGTTTGTTTTGATTGTTTTCAAATACCAAAAAATCACATTCTCGTTTTTCTTTGAAATAATACAATTCGTGAGAAGTTCTTCGTAGGTGTTGATATACAGAATTTTCCAATTTTCTTCTGTCGTCATCGGTGAAACTCATTGTTAAAACCTCGTTAAATCCATTGTCAAGCGTATACACCTTTTTAGGATTTCTATTTTCTATTTATGCAATATGATCTATTACTAATGGATAATATCTTTCATTACTAATGGACAACTTTATTTATTAGTAATGAATAAAAAAAACTAGTAACAAAAAAAACGTTTCAGTTTCCCAAAACGCCCTTTAAAATTATCATGAATTTAAATCATGTCTTAACTCGTCCCTAGTAACTATATCGTCATAATATCTTTCTCTTTCGCGACAATAACTTCATCTACCTTCGTAATAAAATTATTGGTGATGTTTTGAATCTTAGTCTCTGCATCTTTTACCGCATCTTCAGATAAACCATCTGTTTTTAATAGTTTGATCATATCCAACGCATCCTTTCGGTTGTTTCGTATACCAACTTTCGCATGTTCCCCTTCCGCTTTCGCTTTTTTAACCATCTCACGACGTCTTTCTTCCGTTAAAGGGGGAATAGTAATAATTAATTGTTCACCGTTGTTAGAAGGTGCGAATCCTAGGTTAGAGTTGATAATCCCTTTTGCTATTTCAGGCAACAAAGGACGTTCCCATGGTTGCACCAACAAGGTACGGGCGTCTGGTGCTGAAATGTTAGCCACTTGCGAGATAGGGGTAGGGTTACCATAATATTCTACCATTACACTTTGCAACATTGATGGAGTAGCTTTACCTGCTCTAATTTTTTGTGTTTCGTAATCTAAATGGGACAACGATTTAGCGTTGGAACTATTTAAATCAGTATAAACTTCGTTTAATTCTTCAACCATTTTCTAAACAAATTATAATCTTTTACTAGGCTAAGCTTGGAGTTACGTTATCAACAATGGTACCCAAAGCTTCACCCTCTAAAATTCTACGTAGGGTACCAGGTGTGTCCATATCAAAAACAATAATCGGTAAATTATTTTCTTTACATAACGTAAATGCCGTAAGATCCATAATTTTCAACCCTTTCTCATAGACATCGTCAAATGAAATTCGATTAAATTTTACTGCGCTTGGATCTTTCAACGGATCAGCAGAATAAATTCCATCTACGCGTGTTCCTTTCAAAATAACATCTGCGGTAATCTCTATCGCACGAAGCGAAGCAGCTGAATCAGTAGTAAAGTATGGATTACCAGTACCTGCACCAAAAATAACAACACGCCCTTTTTCTAAATGACTTACTGCACGACGTCGAACGAAAGGCTCTGCGATTTCGCGCATTTCAATAGCTGACTGTAAGCGTGTTTTACATCCCACAGATTCTAGTGCAGATTGTAGAGCCATACTATTAATCATGGTTGCTAACATACCCATATAATCACCATGTGTTCTATCCATGCCACCTTCTTCTGCTTGAACACCTCTAAAAATATTTCCACCTCCAATAACGATTGCTACCTCAACGCCTAAACCACATATTTCTTTGATTTGTTTCGCATAAGAAGTAATCTGTAAATTATCAATACCAAACTGTTTGTCCCCCATCAGAGATTCACCACTTAACTTCAATAATATGCGCTTATATTTCATAGGTATGATTTTGCAAACAAAGATATAGAATAATTTGAAATCCACATTGACTTTAAGTCTTTCTAAAAATAAAAAAAGGGCTTAGACAAAAATCTAAACCCTTTTTTTAATATAAATCAAGCTTATCTTAAAGCCAAACGAGAAAAAACAGTTACTGTTAATTCTTTTTCAGTAGAAGTTAAAAAATCTTGAACAGTTAATTTATTATCTCTAACGAAAGGCTGACTTAATAAGGTATTTTCTTGAAAAAACTTATTTAATCTTCCTTGCGCAATTTTATCAGCCATTTCAGCAGGTTTCCCCTCTTGAATTGCTAATTCTTTTGCAATATCTAACTCACGTTCGATTGTTTTAGCATCAACACCAGACTTGTCCAAAGCGATCGGACTCATTGCAGCAACTTGCATTGCAACTTGTTTACCCGCATCTTCCGCTTCAGAAGAACCTGAATTTAAACCAATTAAAGTAGCAACTTGATTACCTGGGTGATTATAAGCTACCACTTTTTCAGCAGAAATACGTTGGTACTTCGCTAAGTCTAATTTTTCACCAATTACACCAACTTGTTCGATGATTTTTTCCTCAACAGTAAGTTTATCATCGTATCTCAATGCTTTTAATTCTTCTGCTGTATTAGGTAAGTTCTTAATCGCAACATCAACAATAGATTGAACAAAATTTACGAAAGAATCATTTTTAGCAACAAAGTCTGTCTCACAATTTAAAAGTAAGATTACACCTTCTTTACCATCTTGATTAACATGAGAAATTGTCAATCCTTCTTTAGCTTCGTTATCGCCTCTTTTAGCTGCGATTTTTTGGCCTTTTTTACGAAGGATATCAATTGCTTGCTCAAAATCACCATTTGATTCAACCAATGCGTTTTTACAATCCATCATACCTGCACCAGTTTGTGAACGAAGTTTGTTTACTTCTGCGGCTGTAATTGCCATAATTGTAATTAATTTAAGGTTATTATTTTTCTGTTGTCTCTTCGGTTGAAGTAGCCTCTACTTCCCCTTTGTCTGCTTTTTCTTTCGCATTTTTACGGTCATCCAAACCAAGTTTGATAGATTCACAAATTTGATCTAAAATAATAGAGATCGACTTAGTAGCATCATCATTTGCTGGAATAGGAAAATCAACATGCTTAGGATTAGTATTGGTATCAACCAATGCAAAAATTGGAATATTTAATCGTTTCGCTTCCAATAAAGCAATGTGTTCTTTAATAATGTCAACTAAAAAAATAGCCGCTGGCTGACGAGACATGTCTGCAATCGAACCAAAGTTTTTTTCTAATTTCTCACGTTGACGGGTTTTGAATAGACGCTCTCTTTTAGAAAGTGTAGCCCAAGTTCCATCCGTTTTCATTTTATCAATCGTACTCATTTTTTTGATTGACTTACGCGTAGTTTGGAAATTAGTTAACATACCACCTGACCATCTTTCAGTCACGAACGGCATATTTACAGCTTTAACACGCTCTGATACGATTTCTTTTGCTTGCTTTTTAGTAGCAACAAAAAGAACCTTTTTACCAGATTTAGCGATTTGTGTCATTGCGGCACACGCTTGATCTAGATGAGCTATTGTCTTATTAAGATCGATAATGTGGATACCTTTCTTCTCATCAAAGATGTACGGTGCCATTGCTGGATTCCACTTTCTTTTTTGGTGTCCAAAATGAACACCAGCGTCTAATAATTCTTGAAAAGTTACTTTTGACATGTTTTAATTGTTTAAATTGTTTACGTTCCTTTAGTAATCAGGAGATGAGGGAGCCTTGAAGCATATACTCAACCACTTGGATACTAAACAACCGTCAAAATAATTATATTTTTAACGTTTAGAGAATTGGAATTTCTTACGCGCTTTTGGTTGTCCTGGTTTTTTACGCTCAACCATTCTTGGGTCACGCGTCATTAAACCTTCCGCTTTAAGGGTTGGTTTAAAATCCTCAGAAACTTTCACTAACGCTCTTGAAATACCTAAACGAATTGCTTCCGCTTGTCCGTTTATTCCTCCACCTGCTACATTAACCGTAACATCGTATTGACCTTTTGTTTCAGTCAATTCGAATGGTTTTTGAATTTTCACTTGTAATAATGCTACTGGAAAAAACTCAGTAACGTCTTTTTTGTTAACTGTTACCTTACCTGTACCTTTAGAAAGGTATACGCGTGCAACTGAAGTTTTTCTTCTTCCTAGTGTATTGATAATTTCCATACTTACTATTTGAATGTATCTAGATTAATAGCCTCTGGTTGTTGAGCTTCTTGCTTGTGAGCGCCGCCAACATACACTTTTAAATTTGTAAACAAATGACGTCCAAGCGTGTTTTTAGGCAACATACCTTTAACCGCTTTTTCAATCAATCGCTCTGGATGCTTTTGTAACATCTCTTGCGCTGTCAAAGAACGTTGACCACCAGGATATCCTGTGTATCTTACATATTCTTTAGCAACTAATTTAGTACCTGAAAAAGATACTTTCTCTGCGTTAATAACGATAACGTTATCACCACAATCAGCATGGGGAGTGAAGTTAGGTTTGTGTTTTCCACGAATTAACTTCGCCACCTTACTCGCTAAACGACCAACAGTTTGGCCCTCAGCATCTACTAACAACCACTTTTTATCAGCGGTTTGCTTGTTAGCAGAAACGGTTTTGTAACTTAATGTATCCACAATTATATTTTAATTAAATAAGACAATTTACCCAATATGGGTTGTCAAAGGTATAACAACTAATTTTTATTAACAACTGATTTTTGAAATAATTCAGCCTTACAGTAGAAATAAAGTATTTAACTATCCTTTTTTGAAGGAATTTATCGCATTTATGGTAAAATCAGAGAGTACCAACTTACCACTCATGCCTGCTCGCTCAATCAATAATTCATCCCAATCATCTGTTCCTTTCCAAAAAACCTTTTTCAACATACTCATCGCTTCTGGATTTGATAATGCTAAGCGATTAGCTAATAATTCAATTTCGATATCCATTTCTTGAATCGAATCAAAAACTGCAGCGTATAAACCTCTTTTATAAGCCCATTCTGCAGACCTAAATTCTGTCGCGTTAATCGCTAATTGGCTCATAGCTGAGACACCAATTTTGCGTTCTACTGCTGGTCCAACAACAAAAGGGCCTATTCCTACAGCGAGTTCTGATAGTTTTACGTCTGCAAATTGAGTCGCATAACAATAGTCAACCGCTGAAGCTAATCCCACTCCTCCGCCAACGGCCTTGCCTTGAATCCGTCCTATAATAAACTTTGGACATTTTCGTGCGGCATTTATTACATTGGCAAACCCTGAGAAGAAATTCTTCCCCGATTCAATATCTTTTATTGCAATTAATTCGTCAAAACTTGCCCCTGCACAAAAAGATTTTTCCCCTTCAGATTGAAGAATAATTACTTTAACCGTGTTGTCATTACCTAATAAATGAATCGTTTTAGCTAACTTTTCAAGTACTTTTCCTGGGAGTGAATTACTCATTGGGTGTTCAAATGTAATTCTACCTATACCATTATCACTTATAAGATATGACACCGAACCTTTCTCTATCGCTTCTGACATTTAATTTCTTTTAATTTAACAACAAATATATAAATTTAGAAAGTCTTTTTGATTGCAAAAATCGGAGTAGTTTGCTCAAATGATGAAAAATAACTCTTATTTCTTATTGTAATTTACTTATTATTGATATTATTGTTAAAAAAACCACTATGAAAACATTATTCAGTATCCTAATTGGATTAATTGGGTTCAGTACTTATGCCAGTTCGAAAAAACAAGAAAGTAAAGAACTTTCCATTTTATTTATTGGAAATAGCTACACGTTTTATAATGACATGCCATTTATCTTAAAAAAAATTGCACTATCCACAGGAAAAGAAATTTTTGTTGACACCGTTGTGGAGGGAGGGAAAAATTTAGATTATCATTGTAATCAAGAACTAACATTTAAAACAATCAATGCAAGAAAATGGGATTTTGTTGTTATTCAAGGGCATAGTAATGAATTCGCTCAACCAGAATCTAAAGTAAATAAAACCACTTACCCTTTTGCAAAACAACTTGTGGATAGTATTCGTGCCAATAACGAATGTTCTCAAATTCTATTATATTTAACCTGGGGTTATAAATACGGAAACCATAAATGGAAACCCATCGCACATTATGATTCTATGCAGTCACGAATTGAAAATCAATACCTTCGTTTTGCAGACTTATTGAATACGCGTGTTTCTCCTGTCGGCATTGTATGGAAAGACATTCGCGAAAACCATCCATATATAAACCTTTACGACGCTGATGATCACCACCCTTCGCTGAATGGATCTTATTTAGCTGCTTGTACATTTTACACAAGTATTTTTGGAGAAAGTGCTTATAAAAACACGATTGAAATCAATATCCCAGTCGAAGAACGAAATTCAATAGAATTAGCAGCTGCAAAAATAGTGTTAAACAACTTGCCTAAATGGAGGTTTACCTTACGTAAGGATCCTGAGCCCGCATTTGACATTATCCTTCAAGACAAAGACTTAACGATTATAAATAATGCTAAAAATGCATCTTCTTTTGAGTGGGAATTTGGGGATGGTGACAAGTCTTTTGATAAAAACCCTATTCATAAATACCTCGAAACTGGAAGCTACACGATTACGCAACGCTTAATTGGAAAGTGTAAAAACTTCACACTTTCAAGAAAAATAAATATACGCTAATTCAAAAAAGAATTTTACAACCCTATCACAACTCCTACTGGACAATGATCTGAGCCATGGATTTCATTTAAAATAAACGCTTCCTTAATTGACGGTAATACATCTTTTGATGCTAAAAAATAATCTATTCTCCATCCCACATTTTTTTCTCTTGCTCCAGCCCGATAACTCCACCATGAATATTTAATGGTTTCTGGCTGAAGGTGTCTAAACGTGTCAATCAAGCCATTCGAATGATAATGATCCATCCCATCGATTTCTTCTTGCATAAAACCGGCAGCTTTATTGTAATTCTCCTTTGGTCGAGTCAAATCAATTGCCCTATGTGCAACATTAAAGTCACCACAAACAACAACCCCTTTTTTGGTCTCTAACTCTTTTAAATAGGATAAAAAAGCACTATCCCACGTTTTTCGATAACCTAGCCTTAATAATTCGCCGCCAGAATTTGGCACATACACATTCACAAGGTAGAAATCATTAAATTCAGCACAAACGATTCTCCCTTCAGTATCATGTTCTGCAATTCCCATACCATAAGAAACAGAAATAGGTGCTTGTTTACTTAAAATAGCTGTTCCAGAATACCCTTTTTTCGAAGCTTCATTTGCAAAAACATGGTAACCAAACATGCTTTTGACTGTTTCCATTACTTGTTCTACCGTTGCTTTAGTTTCTTGAAGACACAAGATGTCGGGGTTACTCAACTCAATATCATCGAAGAAAGATTTCTTTGAAATTGCTCTTATGCCATTAACATTAAAAGATATGATTTTCATTTATAAAGGAATTACTGGTGAAGAAATTGAATCAAATATCAATCCTGAAAATACATCATTGTCTACGATTTCTGGAATAGTAACCTTCAACAAAGGCTCTCTCTCCATCGCACGTTTAATCGCGAAAATAGCACCCTCATTCCTTGCCCAACTTCTTCTTGAAATACCATTATTCACATCCCAATGCAACATAGACTTCAAACGTCTATCTGCATCAGCAGAACCATCCAACAACATTCCAAAACCACCGTTGATTACTTCTCCCCAACCTACTCCGCCTCCATTGTGAATAGAAACCCAAGTCGCTCCGCGGAAACTATCGCCAATCACGTTTTGAATTGCCATATCTGCCGTAAACTTAGACCCATCATAGATGTTAGAAGTTTCACGGTAAGGGGAATCTGTTCCAGATACATCGTGGTGATCTCTTCCAAGAACTACAGGTCCAATTTGACCTGCTGCAATTGCTTTGTTGAAGGCTTCTGCAATCAACATTCTACCCTCTGCATCCGCATATAAAATACGTGCATGTGAACCAACAACCAATTTGTTTTGCTGCGCTCCTTTGATCCAGGTAATATTGTCGTCCATTTGCTGCAGAATTTCGTCTGGACTTGTCTTCATTAATTCTTCTAATACTTGACAAGCAATTTCATCCGTTTTCGCTAAATCTTCTGCTTTACCGGAAGCACAAACCCAACGGAATGGTCCAAATCCATAATCAAAACACATTGGCCCCATGATATCTTGTACATAAGATGGATACTTAAAATCAATGTGATTTGCTGCCATAACATCTGCTCCTGCGCGAGAGGCTTCTAATAAGAAAGCATTTCCATAATCAAAGAAATACGTTCCTTTTGCTGTATGTTTATTAATAGCTGCTGCGTGGCGAACCAAGGTCTCTTGAACTTTATGTTTGAATTCGTCAGGATTGTTTGCCATTAAAGAATTAGACTCTTCAAAGGTTAATCCAATAGGATAATATCCTCCTGCCCATGGATTATGTAGGGAAGTTTGATCAGAACCTAAATCAATATGTATATTTTGAGTATCAAAAGCTTCCCAAACAGCTACGATGTTTCCTAAATAAGCAATCGAAACAACCTCTTTATTAACTTGCGCTTCTCTAACACGAACTACTAGTTGATTAATATCATCTATAACTTCATTAATCCATCCTTGTTCATGTCTTATTTTTGTAATCTTTGGATTTACCTCTGCACAAACAGTCACACAACCTGCAATATTTCCTGCTTTTGGTTGCGCTCCTGACATTCCCCCTAATCCAGAAGTAACAAATAAAGAACCCGCAGGAGATTTTTTTATTTTTCTAAATCCATTCAAAACAGTAATGGTTGTTCCATGTACAATTCCTTGTGGACCAATATACATATAAGATCCAGCGGTCATTTGTCCATATTGAGAAACTCCCAAGGCATTCATTTTCTCCCAATCATCTGGTTTAGAGTAATTAGGAATAACCATTCCATTCGTTACAACTACGCGTGGCGCATCTTTATGGGAAGGAAACAATCCCATCGGATGACCTGAATACATAACCAAAGTCTGATCCTCAGTCATCTCCGCCAAATATTGCATCGTCAAACGATATTGAATCCAATTTTGAAATACAGCTCCATTTCCACCGTAGGTAATCAATTCATGTGGATGTTGCGCTACTGCATAATCCAAGTTATTTTGAATCATCAACATAATCGCCTTAGCTTGTAAAGAGTTACCAGGATATTCTTCTATCGGACGAGCATACATCGAATAATCTGGACGAAAACGATACATGTAAATACGACCAAAATCTTTCAATTCTTGTAAAAACTCAGGTGCTAATTCCGCATGCAATTCTTTAGAGAAATAACGCAATGCATTCTCTAAGGCCAAACGTGTTTCCTCTTTGGATAAAATTTGCTTACGCTTTGGAGCATGATTAATAGCGCTTTCATATACTTTTTGAGCAGGTAAAACACCTGGAATACCTTGTAAAATATCTTGTTGAAATTCTTGATTCGTCATAATAAATTCGATTGTGCTATAAAGTTAAAACGAATTTATTCAGAATATGTTTATTTCTATAAAAAAATACAGATAACCTATTTCTAATAAAAATGAATATTAAGAATTTCCCACCTGGAGGAGAGTACCGAAAGCTTTCGGGAAAGGGAGGTGATAGAATTAGTTAAAATAAAAGTCATTAGTTTTTCTAGAATTAATTCACATAAAGCGAATAGTAGGCTATGTCAAATAATATCCCCTCAAATATAATTTATAATTCAATCAATCTTTAAGACACCTAACTGAAAATCCAAAACTCTTATAAAAATAACTTCTGTCCAAAAGATTATCATTGAATTGCAAATATCGATACCAAACAAAATCTGTGTTAGCCTCAGTAGAACTCCACCAGTTTCCAGCTATCCTAACATTTGTATAACTACCGTTATAAACGCGTGAACCTCCTGGTAATCCAGTATATAAACTCGAATTAGTTGCGTTAGTATTTGGTGAATTCCAGTTGGTTATACCTACTTCTTTCATCCCTCCCCCTATAACATCTGCACTCCCTAAATAATCAGTTAAAATATTCCATTCGGAATCTGCAGGAATATGCCAACCTACGGGACATACATTTTTGTTTTCATTTGATTTATTGCTAACTGTGTACCAATTGTACAATTTACCGAACTTAGTATTATAAGTAGAGTCATTTTTATAATAACACCAAGCAGCTGAAGTTAAGTTCGACCATTGGTCATTATTAAAAATATTAGGGATAATAGTACCATCATTGTATTTTGAAACTTTCAAATTCTCTGCCATCCATTGTTGTGAACCTATCCTTACAGTTTTATAAACATTTCCATCAATATCTTTTATACATTCAGCAAACTTTCCAATAGGTGTTACTATACAATTGAAATTTATTAAAGGATTAGCGTCACAAGAATCAGAAGTTGAATTTGAAGATGTTGTAGGATTAGTTACACTCTTTTTACAAGCCATTAAGGAACTTGTTAAAAACAAAGCGATAAGAAGTTTTTTCATGCAAAATCGATTAATAACCTAACAAATATAATTAAAAAGAAAAAGCTCCTAAAAAGGAGCTTTAAAATATATAGGATTAAGAATACTATTTAATAAACTTAAATTTTTTACCCGGATAAACCGCACTCGCACCAAGTTCTTCTTCAATGCGTAATAATTGATTGTACTTAGCCATACGATCACTTCGAGAAGCTGAACCAGTTTTAATCTGTCCACAATTCAGTGCAACAGCTAAATCAGCAATGGTATTGTCTTCTGTCTCACCACTTCTGTGTGACATAACAGATGTATAACCATTACGCGTAGCCATTTGAACTGCCTCAATTGTTTCAGTCAATGAACCAATTTGATTTACTTTCACTAGAATTGAATTAGCTGTATTCTCCTCTATTCCTCTAGCTAAACGTTTCGTATTTGTAACAAATAAATCATCTCCAACCAATTGAACTTTATCTCCTAAACGTTCAGTCGCTAATTTCCAACCAGCCCAATCATCTTCTGCAAGTCCATCTTCAATGGAAATAATTGGATATTTAGCACACCATTCTTCCCAAAATGCAACCATTTCTTCAGAGGTACGCTCTTCACCTGTAGATTCAAAAACGTATTTACCATTCTTATAAAACTCAGATGAAGCTGCATCCAACGCAATATAAACATCTTCTCCAGGTGTGTATCCAGCTTTCACAATAGCTTCCATAACTACTTGAATCGCCTCTTCATTAGATCCTAAATTTGGTGCGAATCCACCTTCATCACCTACATTAGTAGACATTCCACGTGATTTTAAAACTTCTTTCAAATGGTGAAATATTTCAGTCCCCATACGTAATCCATGAGAAAAAGAAGTAGCACCAAATGGCATAACCATAAATTCCTGAATATCAATTAAATTATCAGCATGAGAACCTCCATTTAATATATTCATCATAGGAACAGGCATAGTTACAGCACCTACCCCTCCAATATATTGATATAAGGACATTCCAGCTTCGTCAGCAGCAGCCCTAGCAACTGCTAATGAAGTGCCTAAAATAGCATTCGCTCCTAAATTAGATTTATTCTCTGTACCATCTAATTTCAACAACAATTGATCAATCGATTTTTGATCGTATACATGTTTACCAACCAAGGCATCAGAAATAATTGTATTCACATTTTTAACAGCTTTAAGAACACCTTTACCCATGTAAACACTCTTATCCCCATCACGTAATTCAACAGCCTCATGAATACCAGTTGAAGCACCAGATGGAACTGCAGCTCTTCCAAGTACTCCATTAGATGTATACACATCAACCTCTACCGTTGGATTACCTCTTGAATCCAAAATTTGTCTTCCTACAACCTTTGTAATTAAACTCATCTTAATTTTTATATTTATTCATATTATCAATAAACTGGTCAAAAAGATATCTTGAATCATGAGGACCAGCAGAAGCCTCTGGATGATATTGAACAGAAAAAACCGGTTTGTTTTTTATCTCAATCCCTGCAATTGTATCGTCATTTAAATGAATATGGGTAATTACAACATCAGAATTAGCAGCAACACTTTCCTTTGAAACTACAAAACCATGATTTTGAGAAGTTATTTCTCCTTTACCCGTAATTAAATTTTTAATGGGATGATTAATTCCCCTGTGACCATTAAACATCTTCTCGGTTTTTAAACCCTGACTTAATGCCAAAATCTGATGACCCAAACAAATTCCAAAGATCGGTTTATCTTGCGCAACAATTTCTTTAACTAATGCAATCGTATCTATCATTACTCCTGGGTCACCAGGACCATTAGACAACATAAAACCATCAGGATTAAATGCATTCATTTCAGAAACAGGAGTATTCATAGGAAAAACTTTCACATGACACCCACGTTCAACTAAACAATTCACAATATTATTTTTAACACCCAAATCTAGCAAAGCAACTTTCAAAGTAGCGTTATCAGAAAAACGTTCATAAGGAGCCTTCGTAGAAACACGAGATGACAATTCAAGACCGGCCATTGAAGGAACAGCACTTAATTGCGCTTTTAAAGACTCAACATCTAAATTATCCGAAGAAATAATCGCATTCATAGCACCTTTACTACGAATGTGTCTTACCAAAGACCTAGTATCAATATCAGAAATACCAACACATCCATTATTTTTCATCAATGAATCTAAAGAACCCGAAGCAGAAGATCTAGAAAAAACATCAGAAAACTTTTTCACAACCAATCCAGAAATTTTGATTGAATCAGATTCGTTTTCAATTTCATGAACACCATAATTCCCAATGTGAGCAGTATTCATAATTAAAATTTGACCTAAATAAGAAGGATCCGTAAACACCTCTTGATATCCAGTCATACCTGTGTTAAAAGCAATTTCCCCAGAAGTTGTACCTATCTTGCCTGTAGCAAAACCATGATATAAGGTACCATCTTCAAGCAACAATAAAGCTTTATTCCGATCTTCCATAATAAAAATTTATTGCAAATTTAAGAAATTCATCGTTTAAATGAATGAAAAAAGCATAAAAAAGAGCATAAAATAGAGCATAAAAAAAGGGCAATAAAAATTGCCCTTCAAAAAACATTTATAAAAAGAACTACTTAGTCTCTTCTGTATTTTCGTCAGTTTCAGTAGATGATTCTTCTGAAGGAATTTCAGAAACTGAATCATCATTAACAACTTCTGATTCGATAGAATCATCTGCTACAGTTGTTTCAACAACATCTGTAGCACTAGTTCCAGCCGAACCTCTTCTAGATCTTCTCGTAGTTTTCTTAGCTTCAGTATGGTTTAACAATAATTCATTAAAATCAACTAATTCAATCAAACACATCTCAGCATTATCCCCAAGTCTAAACCCAGTTCTAATAATACGTGTATAACCACCATTACGAGTTGCAACCTTAGGTGCAATATCTCTAAATAAAGCTGAAACAGCTTCTTTACTTTTTAAATAACTAAACACAGTTCTTCTAGAATGTGTAGAGTCAGTTTTAGATTTTGTAATCAAAGGTTCAACGTATCCTCTCAAAGCTTTCGCTTTAGCTACCGTAGTGTTAATTCGTTTGTGTTCAATTAACGAATTAGCCATATTAGATAACATAGCTTTTCTATGTTCGGATTTTCTACCTAAATGATTTACTTTATTTCCGTGTCTCATTTTGTACGATAATTAATTTAGTCTCTGTCTAATTTATATTTGGAAACATTCATACCGAAAGTTAAGCCCTTATTATCAACTAAATCGTCTAATTCTGTAAGTGATTTTTTACCAAAATTACGGAATTTCAACAAGTCAGATTTATTATAAGAAACTAAATCGCCTAATGTTTCAACATCTGCTGCTTTCAAACAGTTTAAAGCTCTAACTGATAAATCTAAATCAACTAACTTAGTTTTTAACAATTGACGCATGTGAAGAGAAGTTTCATCAAATTCTTCTGTTTCAGACTTAGATTCATTATCCAATGTAATTTTCTCGTCAGAGAACAACATAAAATGATGAATTAAAATCTTAGCAGCTTCCTTTAACGCATCTTTTGGATGAATAGAACCATTTGATGTAATTTCCATAATCAATTTCTCGTAGTCCGTTTTTTGTTCTACACGAAAATTTTCGACTTTGTAATTTACATTTTTAATCGGTGTAAAAATAGAATCAA
>CAMDGH010000064.1 GCA_945897755.1 Chryseobacterium gleum
GCTAGGCTTCGACTCCGCTCAGCCTGACGCCCAGTTTCAAAATTCTGGAAAAAAAAATGTTCGACACCCGTTGAGCTGGATTTGTAACCCCGCTGAGCTGGATTTGTAATCCTGCTCTTAGTCAAATCATTTTCTCTATCTCATATTGAATCTTAGTTTCTGAAAGTAACAACAACATTACGCGTATGGTACAAATCAAAGAATGTTCCTTGGTATATGAAGGATTGAAACAGAAACATTAGTGAACGAATTATTGGGGCAAGAAGATGACATTACTTATTTCCAATTTTCCAAGAACCCCCCCCTAAAAAGTTAACAGAATTAAGGGTTGTAAATGAAAAATAGAATAGGCCAGGTGTTAATTCGTTGATGATTCGTTCGATTGCTAGAAGAATTCCGTTTGATTCAATTTCCTTTTTTTCAGCACAAGGTTGGCACGATCGGTTATCAGAAACCAAAGTTATTCAATAGAAAAGAACAGGCATCAAAGGGATTTATTATTTCTTCATTTTGTTGGTGTTGATAGTAGCTTATGCCTTTTTACTTTAAAGACAAAATTCTTAATTTTTTAGTTACGTTCTTAGACATTTCTTAGTCGTTCTTTGAATTCAAGATTTTATCTAAATAAATTGATTAACAATAAGTTATGTGTGTAATTACTTAGACACTACTTAGACACTACTTAGACACTTAAAGCTATTTTTCCTTTATCTGAAACAACGTACTTTTGATGTCTGTCTTTGGGATTTTCTTTAATAATATATTCAATATAAGAATTTTCTAATAATGGCATTATATGTCTAGTATAATTTGAAGAATGATTGATTAAATTTAAATGTTCTAAGATTTCAGCTCTTGACTTTTTTGTTTTACAGAATTCTAATATTTTTTTCTGTTTCTCATTTAGTTGTAATTGTTTTTCATTAGATTCATTTTTAGTTATAAATGAAGAGTGTATACAAAATTCGCTAATAAAGAAAAAACGTTCTGGTTCATTTGTGTCAAACAAAGGTTTAGGAGAACCATTAAGTGTAAGAGCTTTAATAATGGTAGGAATACCAGTTCCTTTGCCTTCTGTTAGTTTTAATTCTTTTAGAAACTCACCAATACGACTATTTCGATATCTTCTAGCACGAACGATTCCTTTATCAAAATCTGCTTGTTTCAAAGATGGGCCTATACCATTATAGCTAATTATTTCAATTGCTGTTGGTAAAATGCGTATTTCAATAGGTTCGGTTAATTCATAATTTTTATGATAAACTGCATTTGCTATTGCTTCTTCAATTGCTTCATACGGATAATTAAAAATTCTGTCAGCTTCTGCTCTGTCGGAATATTTTATTACTTTTTCCTTGATAATGAACTTCTTAATATAAGAAAGTACATCTCTTAATTGTTGTTGTATTGTTCCAGTAAATGTTTTCTCGGTAAAAGATTTACCAGCCACTCCTTCTGGAAATTCTACTAAATCAATTTTAGCACCTTTATAGTATTTTTGAGGATTAGGTGTAAACATCAACAAACCAACAACTTTAGGAAATAAATGCTCATTTGCCCCTTGGGATAGGTTCATTTTATCTGCTAAATCAGCAACAGTAAAATGTTCACTTTCTGAAAATAATTTGCTATTTGTTTCTTCTAAATGATTTCTCATCAAAGATTTACTTAATTCATTTATTGAAACAAGAGAGTTTACTCTATCATCAAATGGAATTTTTGCTGTTAATTGAATTAATTCTAATTTTTGATCGTCTTTTGGAATAATACTACTTGAATACTGACGAATTCGATAATTATAAACTTTATGTTTTGCTGTTACATCATCTGGAATTTTATAGGGCCTATTTGTACCTGCTGTAACCCAAATAACTAGAACTTGTTTACTGTCAACATCTTCGATAGAAAGTCTTGGAAAATAGGTGGGTTGAATTAAATTAGCATAACCAATCATTTCTTTTTGAATGTTCTCAAATGTGTCAACATCAAAACCTTTAACAGGTCTCTCAGGTTTACCGTTTTCTTCCGAAACTCCTACGATAATATATCCACTTCCTTCGTTTTCGAAATCATTTGCAAAGGCACATACGCTGCGCATTATTAAAATCGGATTCCAACCTTCTTTGAATTCTATTCGAGGTCCTTCAACGATTTTACAAGATAATAAATCTTCAATATTTATTAAAATACTCATTTTATGAATTGTCTATATCACAATAAAGATAATGAATTTCATTCCAAAATCAATTGAAAAGTAATTTTAACTACTATTCCAATTAAATTGAAATCATCGACATTTAATTTAGGTTTGTAACAAGATAATACGAATTATTGGGAGAAGAAGACGATATTAGCTATTCCCAATTTTCCAAGAAAAACAGCCGTGAAAGTGGACCGGTAGTAGTTGTTATCGAATTGAAAAATAAAGAAGATTTCCAAGGGATTTGTGATAAGTTAAACGCCTTGAATTTAACCTTTGATTACTTGATTAATAATCCGACCTTGTTTGGGTTAGTTTTAGCTCTAAAATGATAAGTACGAAAAATCGATAAACAATCAAAAAAGGAGTAAAAAAAAGCGTGAACTAAAATAGATCACGCTTTTTTATAAGTTTAAACTGGTATTTTACTTAGGTAATTTTCCTGGTTTTCCGTGATCCAATAATTGAATTTCAAAAACCAAAGATTGAAAAGGAGAAATGTCGTATGTATTACGCTGTTGATTAAACATTCCTTGTTCACCATATGCTAGGTGGTGTGGAAGGAATAGTTTGTAAGATCCACCTTTTTTCATTAATGGAATTCCTTCCTGCCAGCCAGCAATTACGGATCCTAGTGAAAATGGGCTCATTTTACCTCCGTTAGCATCGGAGAAATCATGTGAATTTTGAATCGTGTCGCCATTCGCATTCATTAATATGTAATGAGCTAAAACATCATCCCCTTTAGCGGGACTAGTTCCGTTACCTTCTTTTAAGGTTTGAATAACAAAACCCAAAGGAGAGATGTAAGCACCTTTGATTTTTTTTGCGTTCTCGATTAATTTCTCACCATTAAGTTTGTATATGTCAAACATAAAGTTCTGAACTAGAGTAGCTTGAGTGGTTTTATCAAGTATGGTGTCTTTTTTAAGAAGACTTGCAGCAAAACCATGCTTTACCATTTGAATATCTAATTTTGATAAACCTTTATTCTTTTTCCAACTTGAGTGAAAAATAGCACCAGAAAGCTTTCCAATACAAAGTGACCCTTCATCATTCATTTTTTCATTAAATGAACCACCTTTATACATTTGCATTAAGGTATTTTGACATTTTTTATCAAAGGTCTTATCATTTATAACTCCATCATTAAATCCTTTAATGATTTGGTTAACATTATATTTTTTGAAATTTGGATCATTTGATTCCGAAATTGCTCGGGCATGATCAGCTCCTAAAGAGTATGAAATTTTATCTTTAGCTGTCTTTAATTTAACTGTTTCTTCTGAAGTAGAAGAGCATGAAAAAATTAAAAAAGAAAGTAAAATACTCGAAACTACGTATTTCATTAGTTTTTAATAGAGATTAATTCCACGTCAAAAATAAGTGCCATAAATGGTTCGATTGCTCCACCTGGATGAGGATTAGCTCCATAAGCTAGGTCTTGAGGGATATATAAACGGTATGTAGAACCTTCCTTCATTAATTGTAATGCTTCTGTCCATCCTTTTATTACTTGATTTACACCAAAAGTAGTTGTTTGACCACGATCAATAGAGCTATCAAATACAGTTCCGTTAATTAAAGTCCCGTGATAGTGAACTTCAACGGTATCCGTTGCAGTTGGTGTATTTCCTGTCCCTTCAGTGATAACTTCATATTGTAGCCCACTTTCAGTAACAAAAACGCCTTCTTTTGTTTTGTTTTCTGTTAAAAATAGAGTAGAGGTTTCTTTGTTGTTTCCAAATTGTTTTTCACTTTGACTTTGAACAAATTCTTGGATGATTTGGTTTGCTTCTTGTGCACTAAACTTTGGATTTTTATTTCCGAAAATATCATTAATCGCTTCAGCTATTAATGTTGGATTTAAAGAATCTAGTTGTTGTTCTTTTAAACTTGTTGCAAGACTTAATCCTACACAATAGCTAACTGCTTGTAAATCGTTTGTCATAAAATTTAAATTTATTTTTTTGCAAATATACTATATTTACTTTGTTTCACATAATAATAAATAAGATGATTTTACCCATCTGTAAGAACTAATTAAGAGTGTTTGATCCAATATGAAAGCCAAGTTACAGCTATTTTTTGCTATCTCGAACAGGTATATACGAAAGCGGGAGGTATATTTAGGGGGGTGAAGCTTATTGATACGCTTTTGAAAACATGTTCTATTGTTTTTTTTGATTGTAAGGAATATTGGAATTGAATAAATTTTCCTTCCTGTGAAAGAGTTCCCTGCATAGCACGTAATAAACGTAAGATGAATCTTAATGGAAAATTAGAAAGTGGTAATGATGATACGACATAGTCTACTTCCGAAATATTGTGTTTCAATAAATAATGGTTCAATTTTTCAGCGCTATCATGAATTAAGATTACCCGCTGATCTTTGATACTACTTGATAATTGCTTGAAAAAATCGTTGTTTAACTCAAACACAAGTAGTGTTGCGTTTGGCTCTATTTGTTCAAGTATCTTTTGTGTGAATACTCCTGTTCCTGGGCCAAGTTCAACGATCACATTCGCTTTTGAAAACGTGATGTTTTCAAGCATTTTATCAGCTAAAAAACGAGAGCTGGGGCTAATTGCTCCGATTTGTTTTTTTTCCGAAAAAAACTGGCTAATGAATCTTTTTTTTGACATTTACTTATATTGTTAATCCCAATTGACCGTTGTGAATAATACCAATTATGCACCCTTTTAATTCCGTATTAATAAAAGGAGTGTTGTACGTATTTGAAAGTATCCTTTCTTTTGTAACGTTCCAATATTGTGAAGGGTCAAAAAGTGTTAAGTCCGCTTTTTGTCCAACTTCTATTGGTTTTTCAGGTAATTCAAGTAATTTACGGTTTTTTATGGAAAGGGTCAAAATGATTTCTTCTAATGTTAAATCTTTTTTAGTAAGTAAACTACTGAAAAAAGTCTGCAGGGTAATGTTTCCGAAGGATGCGTTGTCAAACTCTACCTCTTTTTCTTCTGAGTCAAATGGCCTGTGATTTGAAACGATGTAATCAATGGTGCCGTCTTTTACACCTTCTATGAGTGTTAAGCGGTCGCTTTCGCTTCTCAGGACAGGCTTTAATTTGTAATTAACATCAAAATCAAGCACTTCTTGTTCATTAAATAAAAGTTGCTCTACATGAACGTCTGCAGTTATATTAATTCCTTGTTTTTTTGCTGAACGTATCAATGCGACTGATTCTTTACAAGAAATCCCTGTGAGGTGAAGGAATCCTCCAGTGTATTCGGCGAGTTGAATATTTCTATCTAAGTCTATTCGCTCCGAAATACTTGGATCTGCTTTCAATCCTGTTTTTGTTGATGCATCACCTTCGTTTACTTGCCCATCTTTTGATAGTGAACTGTCTCTACTAAAGGCAATTATTTTTCCTCCAAAGTTTTTGGCGTAAAGTAAGGCTCTGTAAAGTATTCCTGTGCTAAGGTGATTTGTGTCATCCGTAAATACATAGGTTCCGGATTGACTCATGTCAAACATTTCGGCTAAGGTTTCACCTTCCATTTTAGCAGTAATGGTACCCATAGGGTGAAGTGAAGTGATTTGTTGTTCTGATTTTCGAAGTGCGTATTCAATGGCTGTTTTACCATCTACTACTGGTTGTGTTGATGGTAGTTGTGCAACATGTGTAAATCCACCTGCGGCTGCTGCTTGCAAACCGGATTCGATCGTTTCTTTATGTTCTTCTCCTGGATCGCAAAAATGGGCTTTTAAATCTACCCAGCCTTGAGATACATGTAGGTTAGGTGCTTGTATTACCTCTGCGTCATTTGCAGTTAGATCATCCTCAATAGCAGTTATATATCCATCTTCAATTAAGATGTCTTTCTTCTGATTAAAGTGAGTTGAAAGTGGATCACTAATACGTGCTTTTTTTAAAAGGATTTTCATAACAAAGTTGTGTTTAAGGTAAAAATCGAATTAAAGCCATTTCTGTAATTAGAAAAACGAATGCTAAAATTAACAAAAACCGCCAATATTCGATCGATCCTAGTTCGTTTGTGGTGATATTAATTACACCCTTGTTTAGTTTGTAAAGTGTTGTGTTTGGGAATAGGTTTGTATTGAATGAGTTAGATAATTCGTTTGGCGTAATTGGGTTTATGTTTGATTCTGTTCTGTCATAATTTAATGCGACACTTTTTGAGTAATTTTCATTTGATAATGTGTAAATTCCCTGTGCGAGATTTATGGATTGATTGTTGTTGATTAGTGAAATGAATGTTGTGTTGTTTTTTTGCGTGACTAAAGGAATGAATTCTTTTAAACGGGTTGAAAGTTTAAATGGTTTTTCTGTTTTAGTGTGATTGTATATTGGGAATGAGTTGCTTTTTCCAATAGTTAGAAATAAGGGACTGCGTTGTTGACTTAGCCCTCCTATCCGAAGTGCTATGGTAGGGAATAAAGAGTTCGATGTGAAGTTACTGAAGTTACTGTCAAGAGAGGATGAGAATAAATAATTTGAAGCTGATTTTAATAATAATGGATTTCCATTTTGAAGTGTAATTAATGGGGTAGCATAATTGTTTGTTTGGATATCATAGCTTTTTTTGATATCCGAAGGGAAGGTGTTTTTTGGCTTGGCATCAAAGACACTTTCAAAGAATGGGTGGCTGTAAGAAATCGTTTTTAAATCATTCCCCTCGCGAATAATAGATCCAAATGAAGGAAGGTTTAAGGCCTCCATTGCGTTATTCCAATTGTTTTTATCAATGTTGATACCGGGGAAGATTATGCAACTGCCTCCAGTTTGGTTAAATGTCCGTATGCTTTTTAATAAGGAGGATTCCAATTTATTTAATCCGTTAAGGATAATTAATTGTTTGTTTTCAATTGCTTCAGGGAGAAACTTTTCAGCTGGTATTTCCGATAGAGTGAAGTAGTTGTCTAGCTTAAAAACAGTGCTTATTTTTTTTGATGCATTTTCCCCATTTACAATTAAAACGGTTGAGTTTGGAAGTACATCATACGTGAAATTGAATTCATCGTCTTGATAAATATTTTTATCGTTAATCTTAATTATTCCTTTCTTTTCTCCAGCAGTGTAGTCTGAGTAGTTTAAAACAATTGTTTTTTTACCTTGTGGTGGAATCTCAGAAAAAATAGTTCGTCTTGTCTCGTTTATGTTAATCGATACTTCGATATGGTCTATTTTCTTAGTGCTGTAATTTGAGAGAAGTATACATAGCTCGTTATTTACCTTGGTTTTGAAGTTTGGGTCTGTAAACCAAACTGAATCAATGGATACGTTTTGTTGTATTTGAGAATGGAGTTGAATTGGAATGTAATTTGTTTTTTTGTCAGGGATGAGTTTGTTTAATTCTGATGTGTTTTTTTGGAAATCGGATAGGAGTACGATGGTGTTTCCTTGTTTTGAAACCGTGTTTATTTCGAATCCGTCCTTTATCCATTCTATAATGGAAGGTATGCTTCGTGTTGAAGGGTGTAAGGTGATTCTTTCTAAACGAGCTAAAGCTTCACTTTTATTAGTTATTTGTTGCTCTATTCCTGAAAGTTCATTGCTTAGTAGAAGTATTTTTTGCTGTGGCTTTAATTGTAATATGAGTCGTTTTGCTTGTTCTTTTGCTTCTGAAATTAACTGACCTTCAGTTCCCGGTAGGGACATTGAAAAAGAATTGTCTATGTAAATGGCAAATACGGAATTTGGATCGTTTGATTTGTTTTTTGATGGAATGTAAGGTTGTGCAAACGCGAAAATCAATGATGTAAAAGCCAATGCTCTTGCTGTCAGTATGAGTATGTGTTTCAATTTTTGTACTGATCGAGTTTCTTCTTGGATGGATTTTAAAAAAAGAATACTCGAAAAATAAATCTTTTTATACTTTCTGAAATTAAAAAGATGAAGTATAATGGGGATTATAAGTAATAATAGAAAGTAAAGAAACTCGGGATGCTGAAATTTCATAATGTAAAAATAAGTAAAATCAGCATTTAAATTTATCTTTTAGATAAAATCCCGTGTAATTATTGATTTCTTGAATAAGGTTTTCAGGCGTACCGCTAAACATAATTTTACCACCATTGTCTCCGCCTTCTGGTCCTAAATCAATCACCCAATCAGCACATTTTATTACTTCTACGTTGTGTTCTATGACAAAGATTGAGTTTCCTGAATCAATCAGTTTCTGAAAAGCGATCAGTAATTTTTCGATGTCGTAGAAATGAAGTCCTGTGGTGGGCTCGTCAAATACAAATAGTGTATTGTTGGAAGAGGATCCTTTGGATAGAAACGAAGCTAATTTGATTCGTTGAGCTTCGCCGCCACTCATTGTGCTTGATGCTTGACCCAAGGTAAGGTAGCCGAGTCCAACGTCTTCTAAGGGTTGAATTTTCGCGCAAATTTTAGCTTCTGTTTTACCGTTTTTTTCTCCAAAGAAGAGAAGTGCTTCAGATATGTTCATGGCGAGTACGTCAGCGATACTTTTTTTGTTATACGAAATAGCCAGTGTTTCTGGTTTGTACCTCTTGCCGTGACAGGTATCGCAGGTGATGTGAACGTCAGCCATAAATTGCATTTGTATCGTAATTTGGCCTTCTCCTTGACACATTTCACAGCGACCTCCTTCAACATTGAAGCTGAAAAATCCAGCTTTATATCCATTGGCTTTGGATGCTGGTTGTGAAGCAAATAACTCCCTTATGTCATCAAATGCTTTAACATAAGTTACGGGGTTGCTGCGTGATGATTTTCCAATCGGATTTTGATCGATGAATTCGATTGATTTAATGGTTTTAATGTCGCCAGTCAGGGTAGATTCTGTCTCTATTTCTTTTCCTCCTTCACCTAAATAACTACGTAAGTAAGGTAGCACTATGTGTTTGATTAGCGTTGATTTACCTGATCCGCTAACTCCTGTTATACAGACTAAGTTATTTAGTGGTAACGATACTGTTAGTTCATTTATATTGTGCTCGCTTACCTTATTCAAGTGTATCCATGCGTATTGTTTTCGTTTCGTTTTGGGTATTTCAATTACTTTTTCTTGTGTAAGGTATTGGGCTGTTAAACTATTTTTTTGATTCCTTAAATCACTGTCTGTGCCTTGAAAAACAACTTCACCTCCGTGTATGCCTGCCATAGGACCTATATCAATAATTTCATCTGCTGCACGCATGATTTCTTCTTCGTGTTCAACGACAATTACAGTGTTTCCGATATCCCTAAGTTCGAGTAAAACAGTGATGAGTTGCTTGGTGTCTCTAGGGTGAAGTCCAATACTTGGTTCGTCTAAGATGTACATTGAGCCAACTAAAGAGCTTCCTAGTGATGTAGCAAGATTAATGCGTTGAGATTCACCTCCAGATAGTGTGTTTGATGTTCTGTTTAAGGTTAGGTAGGGTAGTCCTACTTTGCAAAGAAAGTCAAGTCTACTGATGACTTCAAAGAGAATTCTATCGGCTATTTTTTGATGATGGTCTGGTAGATTTAATTTTTCGAAAAATAGTTTTGCTTGCTTGATTGGCAGTAATACAATGTCTGTGATCGATTTTCCGTTGATTTTC
Organism: Chryseobacterium gleum; assembly: GCA_945897755.1. Taxonomy (GTDB): domain Bacteria; phylum Bacteroidota; class Bacteroidia; order Flavobacteriales_D; family Crocinitomicaceae; genus CANHVK01. Next base: position 9,744 of record CAMDGH010000064.1, read on the forward strand.
ACATGGTTTGTGTCGCTTCGTAGTCGTGATCCTTTGCAGTCTTGACATGATGTTTTCCCTCTGTATCTAGAGAGCATTACTCGGTATTGGATTTTGTAGGTTTGACTTTCGATAAATTTAAAAAAATGAGTTAGTCCAGTGAAGTATTTGTTGCCGCTCCAAAGTAGTTCTTTTTCTGTTTCAGTAAGCTCGTGTATTGGTCTGTGAATCGGGAAGTTAAACTTGCTTGCTGAATGAAGTAGCTCGTCTAGATAAGTGCGCATACTATCGCTTCTCCAGCAGGCAATAGCACCCTGATAAACGCTAAGACTTTTGTCAGGAAAAATAAGCTCAGGACTTACCGAGATGACTGAGCCGTAACCTTCACATGTTTTACATGCTCCATATGGATTATTGAAGGTGAAAAACTGTTCGGAAGGCTCTGTAAATTCAATCCCGTCTAATTCAAATTTATTGGTAAATTGGATTGTTTTTTCATCTTGTAAATCAATCAGTTCGCAAACTCCTTTGCCTTCGTAAAATGCAAGCGATATGGAGTCTGATATTCGAACTAATTCATCTTCATTTTGTGATGATTGTATTCTATCGATAATTAGTTTTGCGCCTAAAATAGGTTGTTCGCTTTCTATGATTTCTTCAATCGTATGAATTTCATTATTTAGCAATAATCGAGAGAATCCTTGTGCTTGTAAGAGTGTTAATTGTTTTTTGTCATCAATTATGTTGTGTTTGATAATGGGTGAAGTAACTAGAATTTTAGTTTTAACAGGAAGTTTTTTAATATATTCAATTACATCATATACAGTATGTTTAGTTACTTTATCTCCACTGATTGGTGAATATGTTGTACCGATTCTTGCGAACAAAACGCGAAGGTAATCGTATATTTCGGTTGTGGTTCCGATGGTTGATCTTGGATTGGAAGAAATTACTTTTTGTTCGATCGCTATGGCTGGAGATATCCCTTTTATGAAGTCTGTGTCTGGTTTATCAAAACGTCCAAGAAATTGCCTTGCATATGAAGATAAGCTTTCTACATACCTCCTTTGACCTTCTGCGTAAAGAGTGTTAAATGCGAGGGATGACTTTCCAGAACCAGATAAACCAGTAATTACAGTAAGTTTATTGTGTTGAATTTTAACCTCTATGTTTTTTAGGTTGTTCACCCTAGCTCCTTTGATGTGGATGTATTTTTCGGACATGTAAAAGGTAGTTTTTTTATAAAGTTAATCTTAAAAACAGATTTTAGTTCTTATTGTTTTTACTTAGATTGATTTCACTTAGTTTAACTTGGTTTAATTTGGTTTAATTTAAAAAAAATAAACCTGAGCTTTTAGGTTACGATTTGATTTGCATTTTTTTTATTTTAATTCTATCGATGGTATCGTGTTGAAAAAGACGCTAAGCGAAGTTTTTAAAGTATATTTTAATTATACTTTTGAATTTCAAAAAAAAATGATAAAATAAAACATTAAATTAGCAGTTTATTATTAAAAATTAAGAAAAGAGGTAATGAGTTCTGTTTTAATTGCAAGTGTTTTAATTGCTTATTTTTCTGTTTTGATTGGTATTGCTTTTTTTACGTCAAGAAATGCAAATTCAGACACCTTTTTTACAGGAGGTAAACAGAGTCCATGGTATTTAGTTGCTTTTGGAATGATTGGAGCTTCTCTATCAGGGGTTACTTTTATTTCTGTTCCAGGTAAAGTATTGGTTGAAAGTATGGCTTATTTTCAAATCGTATTGGGTTACGTTTTTGGTTATATTATCATTGCACTGGTGCTTATGCCTATTTATTATCGGTTAAATGTGGTATCTATTTATGAATATTTAGAAAAAAGACTTGGTTTTTTTTCTTACAAAACAGGAGCTGCTTTTTTCATACTTTCCCGTACTCTAGGTTCTGCAATTCGCTTATATTTAGCAACATATGTTTTACAACTTTTCTTGTTTGATTCGCTAGGTGTACCATATTGGTTAACTGCTTTTACTACAGTTGCGTTGATATGGGTGTATACGTTCAAAGGAGGTATCAAGACGATTGTGTATACAGACACTTTTCAAACGGTTTTTCTAATTAGTGCTGTTGTGATTTGCACTTTTGTGATTGCCCAGTTTTTAAATGTTGATTTAATGGGTTTGATTCATAAAATTGCAGCGACGAAATCAACTATGGGTAATCCGATGACAAAAATTTTCTTTTTTGATGATGTTAATTCCACGCTATTTTTCCCGAAACAATTTTTTGGTGGTGTTTTTTTAGCGATTGCGATGACTGGCTTAGATCAGGATTTGATGCAGAAAAATTTAACCTGTAAATCTCTCAAAGATGCCCAGAAAAACATGTTTTCATTTACCTTTATTTTAGTTTTTGTTAATTTATTATTTTTAGTTTTAGGAGGTGCGCTTTATGTTTTCGCTTATGAAAAAGGCATTAATCTTCCAATGAACTCTGGAAAAGTAATCACTGACCATGTTTTTCCAACCTTGGCCCTGGGTGATTTCGGTACTATTGCTGGTATTTTCTTTTTATTGGGGATTACAGCTTCGTCCTATGCTTCTGCTGATAGTGCCTTAGCAGCTTTAACCACCGGCTTTTGTATTGATTTCTTGAACTTTTCAAAGAGAAATGAAAAAGAAAAGAAAAAACTTCAATTGCTTGTTCATATTGGATTCTCGCTACTTTTTTTATTAATCATCATTGGCACGCAAGTGTTTATAGAATCCCACCCTGGAAGTGATTTGATTGGGACGATTTTAAAAATTGCAAGTTATACTTACGGACCGCTTTTAGGATTGTTTTCCTTTGGTATTTTGACTCAAAGAATAATTTTTGATCGTTGGGTTGTTTTTATTTGTTTAATTGCTCCATTTATCTGTTATGTTTTGTCTTCTAAATCTGAATCTCTATTTGGTGGATATCAATTTGGATATGAACTACTGATTTTAAATGGAACTTTAACCTTTATAGGTTTAATGTTGATTTCTAAAAAAAATAAGTTGACTATAGAATGAATATTGTTTTAGCAGATTTAGATACACACCTGCGTTTTGCACCACTGACTTTAACTAGGCCTATGGGCGCGCTTCGCATGGGGGTTTTTACCAATGAGGAAAGATGGCTTCTATTACTGCCATCTGCTAAGGTGTTTTTTGAAACAGAATTGTATCTAAATGCTAAATTTAAGGATTGTGTAAATCCTGACTGGAAAGTGAATGCTGCTGTGATTCCATCGCTTAAATTAATTGAATATGCTCAGTGTCAAACGGGAGAATTTTCAATTTTCCAGGATGGAATATGGATTTTATCTGTTGGTCTAAATCCGAATGTTATACTTGAATTTTCAACTGAAAAACTAATTGTTCTCAAGGAACGATGGGATTTATTTCAACGCAATGGTGAAGTATTGGTTTCTGATTTTAATTTATTGTCACATGGGCGCACTTCAAATTCAATTTCTGCTTCAAATACCTTGATTGGTGATTCATCCCTTCTTTTTGTTGAAGATGGTGTGAATATTGAAGCGTGTATTTTAAATTTGACAAACGGTCCTATTTATTTAGGTCGGGAGTGTGAGGTTATGGAGGGAAGTATGATAAGAGGTCCTTTTGCTTTGTGTGAAGGTGCAGTTGTTAAAATGGGAGCTAAAATTTATGGACCTACAACCATTGGCCCTTTCTCTAGGGTGGGGGGAGAATTAACAAATGTTATTTTTCAATCTTATTCGAACAAGGGTCACGATGGCTTTTTAGGCAATTCTGTCCTCGGAGAATGGTGTAATCTCGGAGCAGATACAAATTCGTCCAATTTAAAAAACAATTATTCAAAAGTAAGTGCTTATTCCTTCGAATCTCAAGAAATTGAAACTACGGATGTGCAATTTATGGGATTAATTATGGGGGATCATAGTAAATCTGGAATAAATACGATGTTTAACACTGCAACTGTTGTTGGAGTGTCCTCAAATGTTTATGGGGCTG
>CAMDGH010000065.1 GCA_945897755.1 Chryseobacterium gleum
TATCTTTAAAGCTCGTAATCAAACCTTTTCTTCCATCACAAACAATTGCTAAAACTTCAAAACCTTGCGTTTTTAATTCTTCTATTCCTTGAATATAAAGTGCGTTTGTTTCTGATTTCACATAATATTTCAACAAGTTTTCTTTAGTAATTGCATCTTTAAAGAGCATTAATCCAAAAACTCTCCCCCAATAAGTTGTATCTGTTAATACTATTATTTTCCTCGGATTCTTCTCTTTCAGTGAAACCGAAATTTGATCTAAACGTCTCTGTACTGTTTTAATAGAACAAGAATATTTTTCAGCTAATTGAGCATAAGTTTGTTTTCCAAAAACATAATCTGACCAAATATTTTCATTACTAATACGAGTTCCACCTAAAAATTGTTTACCACAATTTCCACATTTGTATAGCTGTACACCTTTTACGAGTCCATTTTTCTTGGTAAATCCCTTACCACAGTAAAAGCATTTTTTTTATTCAAAGCATTTGATTTGCTTCAAACGTAGTTATAATAAGGTTTGTAGACGTTTTGAGCCTAATAAATGTCCATTACCCCTATTTTTCTACTATTGGACTTTCTAATAAATGTATCTGACGAAGTTCACCGCCTAATTTAACCAATTGCCAAAATTTCACGTGATCCTGCGGAGCAGGAACACGAGGAAAGTCAATCTTCAAAAATTCCTTGTATGTTTCTCTGTATGATGGCGAATGAAGAACCGCATAGATATAATCTAACAAATCAATCGGTGCGAAAGTATTTGGTGTTTCTTCTTTTTCGTTGGTGAAAGATAATTCTAAAACTTTTGCAATCTCGTTTACAATGTTAATGTTTAAGTTTGGAATTCGATTTAACGATTCAAATGCGTTATGTTGAATTTTATTTTTTGAATATGAGTATAATGGAAAATTGAACGTGTGATTTGTTATAAAATCTCGATTTGTTAAATTATTAGAAATTAATACTTCAAGACCTTTAAGTTTAGATTGTCGGACTATGTTTAGACCTAAATTTGAACCTAAAACGTAATTGTTCATTAATTTAAATCTTGCTCTTTGCAAAATTGAATTATCAAAAATTGTGTATCTTATATCAAATGGGCGATAGAAAAATTTGAATGCTTTTGTAAATTTTTCTTCAATTATTTTTTTATCAATTGATACTAGTTCATCATCTTTCCCCGTTGCTATACCCATTGAATTTTCAATGAATAAGGTTCTTAAATCAATAAAACTGTCAAATAATTTTAAGTTAGAATCATTTTTCTCAACAAAGAAATAATTTGGTTCACAATAACTCAAATTCTTCCACTCCAAAGATTTTATTGAGTTTGAATTTAAAAAATCATATTTAAATTCTCTTTTACCTTGTAGGTCATAATTAAATACTTGTCCTAATTCTTTAGTTTTTTTCTTATCTGTTTTTACAAATAAATTTATTGAAACTCCAGCCATAATATCAAAAACATTTTGGTCTGGGCTTCCGTCTGGACTCACTTCTTTTTTTCTTGCATTTCCGTGTAAATCTAAAATGTAAATTTTATCAAAACTTTCTAATAAATGTTTACGCATTTGGCGGTGAATTATTCCATCAATAAAGCTATTGTTAGAGATATATGCTAAAATTCCTTCGCCATTTTTATCTATGAAATGTTGACCATATCTGATGAACTTAATATAGTCATCTGAAAGAGGTTGAATATTCCTTTCTTTCATGCCTTTTTTGTAATCTGATGTTAGCCCTTCAATCCAAGGGCTTTTATTTGTGCTACTAACACTATACGGAGGATTTCCAATTACACACATAACTGGTGTATCTCTTTTAATTTCGTTGGCTTGGTTACTTTCATCTGATAACCATGAACTAAAAAGTGTACCACTGTCTTCATGTGCTTGTTCAAGTGAGTTTGTCAAAAATATTTTGAATCGTTGGTCATCACTTGGCTTATAACCAGTTTCAGTTAATAACATATCCATTTTAAGATGTGCCATAGCGTAACTCGCCATCAAAAGCTCGAATCCATTTAAACGAGGTATGAGGTCTTTCGCAACATACTTCGACCAAATACCTTGTTGTCCTTCAAATTTCTTATGAATGTACTTTACAACTTCTGCTAAAAATGTACCAGTACCAGTTGCTGGGTCAAGTATCTGTACTTTGTGAACTTCTTTTTCAATCGTTTTACCGAAATAATCAACTTTTACTTTGGTTTTACTGGTGTCAGCTAATCCTTGGGGTAAATTAAATTCCGTTTTTAGAATGTCGTCAACCGCTCTTACTATAAAATTAACCACTGGTTGCGGTGTATACCATACACCTCTTGCTTTTCTTAACGCTGGGTTGTACTCACCTAAAAACGTTTCATAAAAGTGTACTACTGGGTCTTCTTGTTTAGTACTCTTACCAAAGTTTTTCATTATCTCTGCAACATCAGAAGCAAGGAAGATACTCACTAATTCATCAACAATCCATACTAAACGGTCATCTAAATCGTAGCCCGCAATATCTTGAAAAAGTTTACGAAGGAAAGGATTTGATTTAGGTATTAATCGAGACGCTTCTTCACGTGAAAAGTCAATTAATGTAGGGTCATGATAACGAGCCGCAAACATTCCATAAGCAATCGTTTGAGCATAAATATCAGCAAAAGACTTGTTATCTATGTCGTGAATCAGCATATGCTGAAATGAAAGCATTTGAGATTTTATAGCAGAACGTACCTCATCTTTATCATCATTGTTTAATGATTTTTCGATAATATCCGCCATCAATTTTGCTTTGCCCGCCATCATCTGGGCTAACTTGGTAGGCGACTTAATGGTTTGAGAAACTGTTTGTGCGAAATTTTTGATCAGTTCGGAGAACTGATTAAAATTCTCGCTCAATGGTACAATGTTACCAGTATCTAATTTTGCAATCGCAATCTTGGTCACAAACTCACCATCTTTATAGAAATGGAAGTCCATATAGTCTGTAAAGATTAGATTCGTTAAACCAGACTTATAGCGGTCAAACTGCTCTTTTAATGTTTTACTTGCTAGGTCAACACCAATGTCTTTGGCTTCAATGTAACCAATCGGAATATCTTTACGGGTCAATACATAATCTGGTGCTCCGCAACTTACTCTGGCTGGTTCATTGGTCACCAGAACATCGGGTAATATTGCCATGATGAGGTTTTGCAAGTCGCCACGGTAGGAATGTTCTCTGGCGTTACCAGTTTTGAAAAGAACGGTGATTTTATCTAGGTATTGCTGAATAGTCATTTATACTTCTTTTTTTAAGTTCAACGATATCAAGGGTTGTAGAGGGTGAAAATGAAAACGGTTCAGAAGAAACTTCTGAACCGTCATCTTGGGTAGCGGGGACACGACTCGAACGTGCGACCTTCGGGTTATGAGCCCGACGAGCTACCAACTGCTCCACCCCGCACTCTATTCAATTAAAGACAAAACTTTAATTGCAATGCAAAGATATAATTACTTTCTTTGTATTCCAAACAAAATATTAAAATAAATAAATATAAATGTCGCATAAAGCAGGATACGTTAACATTGTTGGCAGTCCAAACGTAGGGAAATCAACTTTAATGAATCAAATGGTTGGTGAAAAACTATCCATCGTTACTTCTAAAGCTCAAACAACTCGACATAGAATTCATGGAATTGTAAACGGAGATGATTATCAAGTGGTTTATTCAGATACGCCAGGGGTAGTAAATGCTGCATACAAATTGCATGAAGCTATGATGAGTTATGTAGAATCATCTTTTAAAGATGCTGATATCTTACTTTTTATAACGGATATCTACGAAAGTGAAATGAATCATGTCGCTACTTTAGAGCGAATTAAAAAATTACGTATTCCAGTAATTGCCTTAGTGAATAAAGTTGACTTAGGTAATCAACAGCAAGTTGAATCCCGATTAGAATATTGGAGAGAAAAGTTGCCAAATGCGGAAGTAATTCCGGTTTCAGCATTACATGGTTTTGGTAAAGATTGGGTATGGGAACGTATTTTAGAATTATTGCCTGAAAACCCGCCTTATTTCGACAAAGAAGATTTGTCTGATCGACCAATGCGTTTTTTTGTTTCTGAAATGGTACGAGAAAAAATCTTCTTAAGATGTGATAAAGAAGTTCCTTATTCTTGTCAAGTTGAAATTGAGGAGTACGAAGTTGAAGAGCATATTATTCGAATTCGTGCCATAATTATTGTTGAACGTGATTCTCAAAAAGGGATTATTATCGGTAAAGGCGGTTCAATGCTTAAGTTAATTGGAAGAGAGGCACGAAAAGATATTGAAACTTTTGTAGGAAAGAAAGTATTTTTAGAGACCTTTGTCAAAGTCGATAAAGATTGGAGAACTTCAGATATTAAACTAAAAAAATACGGATACTAAAACCATGAGTAATATCATCGCAATTGTAGGAAGGCCCAATGTAGGGAAATCAACGCTTTTTAACCGTTTAACGGAATCTAATCAAGCGATTGTTAAAGAAGTAAGTGGAGTGACGCGCGATAGACATTATGGTCGTGGTGAATGGAACGGTGTTCCTTTTTCTGTTATTGATACGGGGGGCTATGTTCATGGTTCAGGAGATATCTTTGAGGAAGAAATACGAAAACAAGTAAAATTAGCGATCGAAGAAGCGAATGTCATCGTTTTTGTTGTTGATGTTACTACCGGTATTGTTGATCTAGATGAAACGGTTGCAGAAATGCTTAGAAAATGTAAAAAGAAAGTATTTATTGTAGCTAATAAGGTTGACAATACGCAGCGATATGGGCTTTCTTCTGAATTTTGGGCTTTTGGCTTAGGTGATGTTTACGATCTTTCTGCAACAAATGGAAGTGGAACGGGTGAATTATTAGATGACCTTGTAAAAGCAATTGATAAAGATGCTGTGCTAGAAGATGAATCAGGATTGCCTAAAATTGCAATTGTTGGAAAACCAAATGTTGGAAAATCTTCTTTTGTCAATGCAATTACGGGTGAGGATAGAAACATTGTTACGGAATTGTCTGGAACAACCCGTGATGCTGTGAACACGCGCTATAAAGCATTTGGTTTCGATTTTATCATTGTGGATACAGCTGGTATTCGAAAACGTGCTAAGGTTACGGAAGACATTGAATTCTATTCAACTTTACGCGCTGTAAGAACCATTGAAAGTTCTGATGTTTCTATTTTGATGATTGATGCTACTGAAGGCGTTCAGAAACAAGATTTGAATATTTATTACATGATTGAAAAGAATCATAAAGGAGTTGTTGTGTTAATTAACAAATGGGATTTGGTTGAAAAAGAAACAATGACCATGAAATTATACGAGGATAAGGTGAGAGAACAATTAGCCCCATACAATGATATCCCAATAATTTTCACGTCTACGATTACAAAACAACGTATCCATAAGGCTTTAGAGACAGCGATGGATGTTTTTAATAATAGGGTCAAACGAATTACAACTTCTGAACTAAACGATTTGTTGCTTCCAATTATTGAAGCTACACCTCCGCCGTCTGTAAAAGGGAAGTACGTAACGATAAAGTTTGTTACTCAATTACCGACTCATGCGCCTGCTTTTGCTTTCTTTTGTAATTTGCCTCAATACATTCCAGATAGCTACAAACGTTTCTTAGAGAATAAAATAAGGGAAAATTATAATTTTAGCGGTATTCCAATTCGTATTTTCTTTAGGAAAAAATAGAAGTTTACTTTTAATTAGTCGGTGTTAATAAACATGAAGTTAGGCTTTGTTGTCAGTTTAATATACTTTTTAAATTAGTTGCTGTGAAAAAACAGACCGCTATCATTTTTTATGTGCTCACTGTTTACGTAGGTCTTCAGTTTACGTGGTGGGGATATCACCTTATTCAGCTCACAAAAGCCTTATCGATCACGAATGATATTGTGACGAAGAAAATCATTATGATTACGGGTGAAGGACTGGTTTTTTTTATTATTTTATCACTTGGATTATGGAGAATTCGTGCTGCCATTAAAAAAGACCAACAATTAACGGAGCGCCAATCTAATTTTTTACTTTCTGTTACGCATGAACTAAAAACACCATTAGCTTCTACTAAACTCTATATTCAAACACTAATGAAGCGAGATTTTTCGCTTGAAAAAAGAACTGAATTACTCGAAAAAGCGCTCCTTGAAAATAAACGACTCGAAGAAATTTTAGAGGCTATTTTAACGGCTTCTCGACTAGAAAATCAAACGCTTGTTCCACAATGTGAGTTCTTGAAGTTGGATGTTATGTTGACAGATTTAGCAATTTCATACAATAAACGGCTTGGAAAAGAGTGGATCAAATTAGAACTTGAAAAAGGGGTCTCTATTCAATCGGATCGATTTATGCTGAATACAATTTTGATTAATTTAATCGAAAACGCATATAAGTATGCCGGAACAGATCAAAATTTAACCTTATACTTGATAAAACATTCATCTACTATTTCTTTTGGCGCCAGTGATTTAGGCCCTGGAATTCCTGAGGATGATGCAAAGGATATATTTAGAAAATTTGTACGACTTGAAAATGAAGAAACCCGTTCACAAAAGGGGACTGGTCTTGGCTTATTTATTGCTGCTGAGTTTTCGAAATTAATCGGGGGAAAATTAATCTATAAAGCAACTAAATCAAAAGGAGCAACATTTGAAGTTATATTATGACAAAAAATCTTGGATTACTAATTTTAGATGGATGGGGTATTGGAGATAAATCCAAATCAGATGCCATTTTTAATGCCAATACTCCCTTTATGGATCATTTGTTGGATGTATATCCATCAGCGAAGCTCGTTACGTATGGTGAGGATGTAGGACTACCTATTGGACAAATGGGGAATTCAGAAGTAGGTCACTTAAATATAGGGGCAGGAAGAATTGTTTACCAAGAATTAACGCGGATTAATAAATCCATTCGTACCAAAGATTTTTTCTCTGAAAATAAACTACTTGAAGCTTTTCAGTTAGCAAAAACAAATAATGTGCCTATTCATTTAATAGGTTTGATTTCTAAAGGCGGTGTTCATAGTTCTCAAGAGCATGTTTACGCTCTTTGTGAAATGGCGAAAGCGCAAGGAATAAATGATGTTTTTATTCATGCTTTTACTGACGGGCGGGATTGTGACCCTAAATCGGGTAACGCTTTTTTGGCTGAACTTCAAGAAAATATAAAACATACAAGGGGTAAAATTGCAAGTGTTATTGGTCGGTATTTTGCCATGGACAGGGATAATCGTTGGGATCGAATAAAGAAAGCATATGATCTTTTAGTGAATGGTATTGGTCATTCATATACTTCTGTTAGCGAGGTGTTTGAAGATAGTTATGGCCGGAATTTTACAGATGAATTTATTGAGCCTTCCTTGATTAATGAAAATGGTGTTCCAATTGCACTCATTAAGGAGGGTGATGTTGTGATATCGTTCAATTTTAGAACAGACAGACCTCGTCAAATTACTACTGCCCTGACGCAACGGGATTTTCCAGATTTAGGAATGAAAAAAATGAAGTTGCATTATTACACCATGACAAATTACGATTCGAATTTTCAAGGTGTGCATGTGATTTTTGAAAAAGACAACTTGAAAAACACGCTTGGAGAGGTTCTTGCAAAAGTTGATCGTAATCAAGTACGGATAGCTGAAACTGAAAAATATCCGCACGTAACATTTTTTTTTAATGGTGGTCGTGAAAATGAGTTTAAGAACGAAACACGTATTTTGGTAAATTCACCAAAAGTGGCCACCTATGATTTGCAACCTGAAATGAGTGCGCATCAAATCAAAGAACAAATTATAACTTCAATTTATAATGAACAGCCACATTTTATTTGTTTAAATTTCGCTAATCCTGATATGGTTGGTCATACAGGTGATTATGCTGCCATTGTAAAGGCTGTTGAAACAGTTGATTCGTGTTTAAAATCGGTTGTTGAAGCAGGTTTAGAGCTGGGATATGAGTTTTTGGTTATTGCAGATCATGGAAATGCCGATTTTGCAATTAATCCAGATGGTACACCTAATACAGCTCATTCATTGAACCTTGTGCCAATTATTTTGGTTACAGATGACTCTATTGAATTAAGAGATGGCATTTTAGCTGATGTTGCACCTACTATTTTAGGTCGACTAGGTATTGCAACGCCTTTGGAAATGACGGGAACTAATTTAGTGAATAGAAAAAAAATGACTACTTAAAAATCAACGATTATGAATTTAAATTTAGAAGGAAAAACAGCATTTGTCTGTGGGAGTACGCAAGGAATTGGAAAGGCTACCGCTATTGAATTAGCAACTTTAGGTGCTTCTATTGTTTTGCTTGCCAGAAATGAAAGTAAACTGATCGAAACATTGGCTCAATTGCCATCATCGGCTAATCAAAAACATAGTTTTATAGTAGCTGATTTCACCAAACCAGATGCCTTAAAAACAGCCGTTGATCAGCACATTTCTAATGGTGTAAATTGCCATATTTTGATCAATAATACGGGTGGACCTAAAGGCGGACCTATTCGGGAAGCTGGTATTGAGGAGTTTTATAATACGTTTACACAGCATTTGATTTGCAATCATGTGCTTGTACAGGCCTTGTATCCATTGATGAAAGAAAATGGGTATGGCCGTATTATTAATATCATTTCTACCAGTGTAAAACAACCTTTACCTAATTTGGGTGTGTCAAATACCATTCGCGGAGCGGTTGCAAGTTGGAGTAAAACCTTAGCTACTGAATTGGCCCCTTTTAATATTACTGTAAACAATATTTTACCAGGCGCTACTAATACCGTCAGACTGCAAGGTATTGCTGAGGCAAAATCTGCCAAAACCAATGAATCTATTGCGGATATTTTTGCGGATATGGCTTCGGAGTCTCCTATGGGAAGAATTGCTGAGCCAGAAGAAGTTGCTAATGCAATTGCATTTCTAGCGTCTCCTGCTGCAAGTTATATTAATGGGATAAATGTCCCAGTTGACGGGGGAAGAACAAAAAGTTTATAGTTTATGATTATCGGATTAAATTTACGTGTCCTTTTATGATGTGTTCTTTTTGAAGATTTTTTTCTTTGTAATGGATTATCCATGTATAAGTATCGCTTTTGGAGGGTTGATTATGATAACTTCCGCTCCATCCGATTGTACTGTTATTGGATTCAAATAGGAGGATATTCCATCTGTCAAATACTTGAAATAAATAGTAATTAGGATCAAATCCTGAACTAAAAATAGGGGTGAATTCATTGTTATGTTCGTCCCCATTTGGAGTAAATGTATTTGGAACATAAAGAATCAATTCGTCTTGTATGGTTATTACTTCTGTGTGTTTATCCTCACAGTTTTTCAGGCCGTTATTTACAATTAATTCGATGGTGTATATATTCGCTTGACCAGGGTATGTATGGCTCGTGTGAAATAAAGAGGAAGTATCACCATCTCCAAAATTCCAGTGGTAATTTGTTCCATTTTGAGACAAATTGATCAATTCGATATGTGGTTCAAGTAATGGTAATGTATAACTTGATACTGTAAAGCTCGCTTTTGGCTTGTCAATTACGCAGATATGATTTTTTTTTGTTTTGGTGCTCGTACATTTATTAAGGGTTGACGACAACGAAATGGTATAGCATCCTGTTTCTGAAAAGGTGTAGGATGCATTTCCAGTTTTAGTACTGTGTTCAGTCCCAAAAATCCATTCAACCTGATTACTTTTAATAGCAGATTCATCTTCAAAATGAATTTTTAATGGGATACATCCTGTTGTTATGTCGGATGAAAAATTTACTTCAGGATATTCGTAGATAGTTACTAATACGGAATCTTTTCCTTTACAACCATAACCATCAATTGCATTTACATGGTAATAATTTTCCCCTACTGGCGCAACGAAAGGAATTCCATTTTGCACTTCTTTATCCCATGTATGAATAAGCCCGCCAGTTGCTAATAATGTAATCGGAATTTGTTTACATGCTTGAATTGCATTTCCTGCTTTGATGATTGGGATTGGAACGATTGTATATCGAACTGTGTCTGAATTGATACAACCATATTGATCCTTACCTGTTACTCTTATTAATTGACTTCCAATCCCAAATTTTATGTACGAACTGTCTTTAAATCCATCTTGCCAAGTATATTCTTTAGCCCCTGAACCTTTTATAAGAACAGTATCTCCATAACAAATCGTTTTACTATTTCCTGCATCTACAAAAGGTCTTGCGTGTAGCGCAGTTATATTTTTTTGATGAAAATTTTCGCACCCATTTTTGTCCGTTATTTTCACCCAATATTCTCCTACGGCTAGGCCACTTATCCCACTTGTCGTTTTTGTTGTATTCCAGCTGAAGGAGTAGGGGGCTGTTCCACCTTCAACAGTACTTGTTATTATTCCGGAAGAATCTCTATCACACACGTTATCGACAGCATGTAAGGAAGAAATCATCGGTGATTTTGGTTGTGTAATTGTGAATGAAATTTCAACAAGGCAGGAATTTGCATCTAATACCTTTAGCTTGTATTTTCCCGCTCCAACCTTAGTCAGGTTTTGATCTGTAATTCCATTACTCCATAAGTAAGTATAAGGCGCTTTTCCAGATGCTAAAGAAATCGATACACTTCCATTTGTTTCCCCATAACACGCAATGGGTTGAATTTTCATTTCTTGGAATGAAGGGAGTTCAAATACACTCGCTTTTATAGTGTCTTTTCCAATACAGCCATGTGTATCCGTTCCGATTACACTATAAGAAAAATTCCCTACCTCGGGTTTGATGTCACTACCATTCGCTTGACCATTACTCCAAACATAAGAACTCGCTCCAATGGCATTGAGTTTTAATGTCTCCCCAAAGCAAAATTGCTCATCCTTTCCTGCATTCACAATTGGTAATTCATACAAATGGGTTATTGTGGAGCTGATTGATATCTCACATTGATTCTGGTCTTTAGCTTTTAGGGTGTAGGTTCCATCACTTAGCTCTGTTAAGATTGAATCTGTTTGACCTGTACCCCATAAATAATTGTATGGTTTTGTACCTCCAGTTACAGTTGCTAACAAAATTCCATTTTTATCGTTATAACAACTAACGGGTGTGTTTTTGATTGATACGCTGAGGGGTGCTAATGGCTGTTTGATAGTATAAGAAGTGTCTTTTTCACACCCATTAGCATCTGTAATTTTTAAACTATAACTAGCAGCAGTAACATTTAATAGGTCTTTGGTCTTCGCTCCATTATTCCATGAAAAGTTGAGTGGTACTTCACCAACAACGGTATTATTAATTTCCCCTGTTGATTTTCCAAAACATAATACATCTTTGATAACACTGTTCAGTTTTATTGGCTCTAAAACAGTTATAATTAAGGAGTCTTTTGCACTGCAATTATTTACATCTTTACCTTCTACATTGTATTTGTTTTTTCCAATTGGAGGCATAATTTTTGTTCCATTAACTACTCCATTATTCCATGTGAAAGTCAATGCTCCACTCGCCAGCATTTGAAAAGAATCTTTGAAGCAAATTAGTGTGCTTAATGGAACTTTTATGGTTGGATTTGAATTTAAAGTAATTTCAACTTGATCGGTGTTTTTACACCCATTTAAATCTGTACCTGTTACTTCATAGCTTGTTTTTACAGTTGGATAAAAAGGTTTGCTGTTTTCTACTCCATTATTCCAACTATAACTTAATGCACCTTTACCCTTTAAAATTGCCGGTGTCCCAACACAAACATTGGTATCATTTCCTGCATTCACGGAAGGTAAAGGATTTACTAAAATAAATAGGGAACTTGTATCTTTACAGCCATTTGCATCCGTTCCTGTAACCGTATAACGTGCAGATTTAGTGGGTGAAAAATTGACACCATTCATCACGTTGTTGTCCCATTGGTAACTTACTCCACCGCTAGCATTTAATTTCACGGATGCTCCTTGACATATTTTTAAGTCTGATCCGGCTTTGAAATTATTAATAAATAGAGTTAAATTAATGATTGAATCAATGCATGAAGTTTTTGAAATAATGTGAGCTCTATATGTACCAGATTTAGCTATGGTTTGATTTTGCCATTTAAAAGGTATTTGCGAAGTACACAAAATTAATGTATCATACACTGTAATACTATCTCTACCAATCATATCAACAAATACACTATCTGTAACTTTCTGATTTAACTGAATTAGATCAACATAATATTTAGTCTTAGATTTAGGCAATACTTTAATCGATACGGTTTTTTGTCCTGTAGACCATATTATTTCGTTATCACTCGGTAATCCATTTGATTTAGACAATTCAAGTATCTCATCATCACACAGTATTCGATTCCACACACCAGCATCATCCATTACGCCATTAAACCATTGAGGATCGTTTAAATTATGTCTGCCTATTCTAAATAATGCCCCATCTAAAGGAAAAGCAGCTGAATAATTTTGTGTTTTTACCAATTGACCATCAATGTATAATTTAACATAATTTTTATCAATTATAGCAGTTAAATGATACCATTTCTTCTCTAAAATAGTATTATCATAACTTATGTAACCATTATGATATTGTACATCAGGTGTTCTATCTTTATTTTGATAACCTACCATTAAACTATTACCAAAACTTCCTCCAACATCAGAATCAATTATTGAATGTTCCCCTGAAAAATCGTTTGAATATATTTGAGCTGCTATTGTCAATGGTAAAATGTTGCCTGAACTATTTGTTTGGATAAAAGAATTAATTCCATTAAATAAAGCTGCGCAATTATTTTTTCCAAATCTATCTGGCGTTAATTGCACATTGTTCTTCGTATCTGATTGCGCAAATATATCATTCAATCCTCCATTAAAATTGTAGAAAAACACTAATTTATCTTTCCATTTCCGAAGAGTACAAGGTTCTATCTCTAATTTTAATGAATCTGAATTACAATTTAATAAAGTGTCATTATTAATTATATTCACTTTTAACTTCTTTTCAATTCCACAGTTACTTATGAAAGAATTTATTGCATTTGTTGCATAAGTAGAATTATAGTTAATTATTCCAGACTCTGGTAAAGTTTCTAATTTATCATAATAACCATTTGCTCCAAATGGACTAGAAAAAGTATAATTTGAAGTTTTATCTATTGTAGCACTTGATTCAAATGCATCGCTACATCCGTCACCATCACTATCTGTATCTAAATAATTTGGTATCCCATCATTATCTGTATCTGCAAAATCGCCTGAACAATTAATAATGTCTTTAACTCCAAATGCAATATTACAATATGTCTCCCCCGTTTTATAAACAAATGTAAATTCATCACTAATTTGAGAAATTTGAATTATATTATAACCCTCTGAACCTTGAAATTCTGTAGGAGAAAGATAATTTATCTTTTCTCCATTCCATATAATACTATAGGGTGAAGATGTTTGGACAGGAACTGTTAAACTAGTGTTTCCTATTGATGCAAAAGCAAAAATTGGATTACTTACAGGTTCACTAAACTTTATTTTGAACACACCTGCCAATGAATTTGCAATGCTTGAATTGGAAATTGGGACTGTATATTGCGATGGGAATATAGTACCATTGTACATACCATTTGTTTGAAATAATCCTCCGACTGAATGAGAAACAGTAGCTATAATTTTTTTACCATTAATATTAATTTCACCTATGGCTTCTTTGTCCGAAATTGT
>CAMDGH010000066.1 GCA_945897755.1 Chryseobacterium gleum
AATTAAGTAGTGAAAACACGCGTTTTGATTATCAATTGAAAATTGATAAGTTTACATCAATAATCAAAATCAATAAAAAAACTTATGAAACGTGTAGTCGTTGGATTATCTGGTGGAGTAGACTCAAGCGTGTCTGCCTACCTCCTTAAACAACAAGGATATGAAGTTATTGGTATATTCATGAAAAATTGGCACGATGAAAACGTAACAATATCGAATGAATGTCCCTGGATTGATGATTCTAACGATGCACTATTAGTTGCAAATCAACTTAACATCCCTTTTCAAGTTATTGATTTAAGTAAAGAATACAAAGAGCGTATTGTAGATTACATGTTTAACGAATACAAGTCTGGTCGGACTCCAAACCCAGATGTCTTATGCAATAGAGAGATTAAATTTGATGTATTTCTAAAAGCAGCTGAAAATTTAGGGGCTGATTTTTTAGCAACAGGTCACTACTGCAGGAAAATAACCTTAGAAAACGGATATTTCGGCCTATTGAATGGAAAAGATCCATCTAAGGACCAATCCTATTTCCTATGTCAACTATCTCAACAACAATTATCTAAGGCATTATTCCCTATCGGAAACATGCTAAAAAGCGAAGTTAGATCAATCGCACTAGAACAAGGATTAATAACTGCAGAAAAAAAAGACTCTCAAGGACTTTGTTTTGTCGGTAAAATAAGTCTTCCTATCTTCTTGCAACAAAAACTTAAACAAAAAAACGGAAATATTATCGAAATAGACTCTTCAAACACTCAACTTAAAACCTACCATCAAATCAACCCAACAATTGACAACATCGAAGCCCTAAGCTCTCCCTTCCGGTTCAGCGAATCAGATGGAACAAAAGTGGCAGACCATATAGGCGCTCACTATTACACAGTCGGCCAAAGAAAAGGGCTACACATAGGCGGCAGACCCCTACCATCCTTTGTGATTCAAATAGACACAGAAACCAATACCGTTTTTAGCGGCCAGTCCGATAGTCATCCCGGCTTAAATCGTTGGGCACTAAAAATTGCAGGAGAGGACTTGCACTACCTTAGACCAGGGATAGAATTTTCTGAATCCCCCACCCAATTAATGGTAAGAATCAGATACCGACAAGCATTAAAAGAATGTCAATTAATTAAAATAAGGTCAGATTATTTTGTTTTATTTAAAGAAATTCAGCGCGGCATAACCCCTGGACAATTTGCAGCTTTCTATATTGATTCAGAATTAGTTGCCTCAGGCGTAATTCAATCTTAATTCACATAAGACTCGAAAGAACCATCGGAAAAAACATATGTAACCCTTACAATTCTCTTTACAGAAGATGAATCAACACCCTTTAACGAGTTATTTGTTAAATCATTCTCAACCAATTCAACAGACTTTACTCCTGATATAAACCATTTTAAATCAATATCGGGATAGACATGTATTATTTTTGCTACAAAATCCAAACTAGGCTTATTTCTTCCAGAAAGCACATGGCTGACACTAGATCGCTGTACTTGAATACGATCAGCTAAACTTGAAGCAGTTAAATTATTTAATTTAAGGAATTCTTCTAGGCGATCTTTGATATCCATGAAACAAATATATGAAAAACTAATTTGTTTCTCATATAAAAAATAACAAATGTAACAAGTAAGAATGAGTCAATCTCACTCCTACTTGGCGCTTAATTAAAATCTAATTATAGGAAAAGTTAAAGAAAATAGAAGGATTTACGTTTTCAGAATTTGGAAAATTAATTAAATCCATCAATCTTGCAACCTCTTCTATGGATAAACGAGAATCTTCACCATCAATCCGATGCGTTTCTAACTTTTTTAATGCGATAGATATATACTTATTAATCATTTCTTTTCATTTTTTAGATAGAGATATCTAGTCTTTACGGAACAAACGTAATTGGGTTACATTTTTTCTTTTATTCTTTTAACCTAACTCTCTTTCAATAAAAACCTTCTCACCATTTCATCAAACACAAAATATAAAAAAACAACAGGAAAAATCAAATACTTTAACACCCTTTTTAACATTCTATTTTGTTTTCTAGTTAAAACGATATCTTCATCTTCTTTTTTTATTTCTTTTTCATAAGGTGGAAGATCTCCAATATTATTTAAAAAAATAAGCTGAATTTTATGAAAAAACACCGATAAATAATTCCTACTAACGAGTTGATTGTAACTATCCATGATTAATTAATTTATTTTATAAAACGAATAAATAAAAACTGAATTTAATACTCAATTACAAATTAAATGAATTTAAAACCAACTAGTTGTATAATTAAGTAGTTTTTTTTAGACATATCACATAACTTAATAGTAAAATAAAATTAATTAACTAAAGTAAATAATTAAGTTAATTTAATTAAATTTGTTTTATGCAGCATAGTTTTTCCCCAATACACCACCCCATTACTTTTTTGGAAGAAAAGTTACGTTCTGTATTTATCGATATTGAGTTCATATATACCATTTATAAAACGAGTGAAAAAATCATTGTTTGTAAAGATGGTACAAACCTATCAAGCAGTGAATCAGAGATAGCATTTTCAAGAAAAATAAGAAATACGAATCTTAATCATCAATGGTTAAGACCTCAGGATTTTGAACTACATTCAAATCATCGAAATATCGAACAATTAAGCTTGATGGATGAATTAGAAAACCGTTTACTATTTCTTCATTTCATATCGCCCTTAGACCGTTTAAAAGACACATTAGCAATTTGTTTCCCCCCGGACGTGAATTTTTTCGGCATACAGAAAGAATTAAAATCACTTACCACTGATGAAAAATCTATGATTGCTGAAATGCTTCATAAATTGCTTTATTTTGATTACACATCAAAAGTAAATGAGTTTAAAAACCTATCGCGATTGAAGGAATTCCATTCAATCCAAAACGAGTTAATTTCCAGTCCTTCAACTAAATCATATGAGTTATTTTTTATCTCTTTCTGCAATTCTATCATAACATCATTCTCATTGAATGAATCGATAGAAATAACGAATGAAGGATATCAATTTCTATCGGAGAAGACAAAATCAGTCATAGAAATCACATATTTCATCGAATCAGCTATTGAATTATCAAGATTAATTACTCCTGGCTTAGCCCTTCTTACATTAACTGAAAACCACTTTAAAGTAATCCAAAACGAATTAAACAATCTAAGTTTAAATAAAGACAAAAATACAGTGATGAGCTCAAACGACCGAGTTTATGAATTATTAAACAAATACGAGCAAGCGGCTCAAAACTTATTCCAGAAAAGTGAAGTTATTAATGGAAGAACAATTTCTCAAAACGTAAGTCCACCTGTTTCACCTCCAGCAATAACAGATTCAATCAAAAAGAATTCTCGAAAAATAGAAAAATACTTAAAGGACTACCCTGAAAAATGGCCACTTATACGTAAATCACTTAAGCCAATTAGGGAAATGGATATATTGCCATTTATCAATAATACTTCAAGACATGCTTAAATAATAATTTAAATCAATGAACATAGATTAAACCAAACATAACTACAAAACAATCTAAGCTACCTACTTATGTTTTAGCTCGAAAACTTAAAAAATCAGGTATAATTTCTTACATTCGTAACTCAATCAATTTCTATGGCATCCATAAAACCTTTTAGAGCGATTCGTCCAACAAGGGATAAAGCTCATCTTGTTGTAACAAGGCCTGCATCAAACTACAAAGAAAATGTCTTAAAGGCAAAATTAGAAACAAATCCCTATACCTTTATTCGAATTATTCATCCTGAATTTGATATAGAAACACCAAAATCGAATCCAAACACACCCGAAAGATTTAAATTGGTCAAAGAAAAATACATTGATTTTTTAAATGATGAAATCTTATTACAAGATCAATATGAGCATATATACCTTTATAAACAAACCACACCAAAAAACGAGTTTCTAGGAATTATAGCTGGTGCGAGTGTTGCTGAATACCAAAAAGACCTGATAAAAAAACACGAAGCAACATTAACTTCAAGAGAATCAATGTTTACCGAGTACCTTGACATTGTTGGTTATAACGCTGAACCTGTTCTCCTATCTTACACTCACCACCCCATTTTAGAGGACGTTTATGCTCAAATCATGGCCAACCGTCCTGAGTACGAATTTTCAACAACAGATAGAATTAAGCACGAACTTTGGATTCTTTCAGCGAATGAGCAAAACGCTGTCATCCACTATTTTAAAGACATTGATGCTACCTATATTGCCGATGGACATCACAGGAGTGCATCTTCATCAAAATTAGCCGGAATTAGAAAAGCAGAACTTCGATCATCGGAGTCTGAAACTGAACAACATTTTTTGGCTTTCTTTATGGACGAAAAAAGAATTAACATACTTGAATTCAATAGATTAATAACCCATATAAACAATTTATCTCCAAGGGAATTCTTAGATAAATTATCCATTAATTTTGAAGTTCGCCCTTTATCAGGAGCACAAAAACCAACCAAAGAGCATCATCTTACAATGAACTTAAATTCGGATTGGTATTTACTTGTTTGTAAGCCTCACCTTATTCAAATAGATCATCCTGTTTCTTGCTTAGACCCTGAAATTTTAACACAGTATATCTTAGACCCTATCCTTGGGATAAAAGACTTAAAGACAGATACTTCAATTGAATTTATACCCGGAAATTTGGAATTAGATGCGATTTCTTCTCCAATTGCTCAGAACAAAGCGATGGTCGGATTTGTTCTTTATCCACTTACAATGGACCAAGTCAAAAGAGTAGCTGATAAGCATTTAATTATGCCTCCTAAATCTACTTGGGTGGAACCTAAACTCCGAAGCGGCTTAACCATATATGAAATTTAAATATGGTATCAGAGAAAATAATTACATTCAAAAAATCAATTCCAAATAACGTCACTTTGGTTGCTGTTTCAAAAACAAAACCAATCGAAGCGATTTTAGATGCATATGAAATAGGTCAACGTATTTTTGGCGAAAATAAAGTACAAGAGCTTGTTTCAAAATATGAATCCTTACCGAAAGACATAGAATGGCATTTGATTGGACACTTACAAACAAACAAGGTGAAATTCATTGCTCCATTTATTCAGCTTATTCATGCTGTAGATAGTGTAAGGCTACTTAAAGAAATCAATAAAGAAGCTAAGAGAAATAATCGCATTATAAATTGTTTACTTCAGTTTCACGTAGCAAAAGAATCAAGTAAGTTTGGTTTTTCTATTGATGAAGTGACTGAATTATTAACATCTAATGAATTTCATGAACTTAAACATATTTCGATCTGTGGAATTATGGGAATGGCAACTTTTACAAACGACAAAGCATGTATTAATCTTGAATTCCAAACACTGCACACTTACTTCAACACGTTAAAAAATATTTTTTTCTCTCATAAAGAAACATTCAAAGAACTATCAATGGGTATGAGTGATGATTTTCAATTGGCTATTGAAAATGGGAGTACAATGATTCGAATTGGAAGTACCCTATTTGGAAATCGTTAAATCACCTTTAATAAATGTATCAAAAGTTTTTTTTGGTTGTCTGTTTGTTTTTCTTTTTGCATCAAGCAAAGGCACAAAAGAAAATTGAGACTAAATTAATTGTGCTTGATGCTTCTACCCAAACTCCAATCCCCTTCGTGCAAATTGAAATTTCAACTTTAAACACTAAAATTAACACAAATATAAAAGGGGAGCTCTCACTAAAATTAAAAGAAGGTTTACACCTAGTTCAATTTAATTATCAAGGTTATCACCCTAAAACAATTGAATTAATAATAGAAAAAGATACAACCCTAACATTCCTATTAAGCCCAATAGTAACCCAATTTTCCACTGTTAATATCGAAGCTAAAAAACGTGATAATGTAAACGGAACTCAGATGGGGGGAATGAAATTAGAACTAAAACAACTGAAATCCCTTCCTGCTTTTATGGGGGAAGTCGATGTCTTAAAATCAATCCAATTACTTCCGGGTGTTTCTTCAGTAACTGATGGTCAAGGGTTTTACGTTAGGGGTGGTGGTCCGGACCAAAATTTAGTCTTACTAGACAATGTTCCGATTTACAATGCTTCTCATTTATTTGGTTTTTTTTCTGTCTTCAATGCAGATGCGATTAAAAGCGCAACACTATTAAAAGGAGGAATGCCCGCTAATTATGGAGGAAGGATGTCGTCTGTTTTAGAAATCAACTCGAATGAAGGGAGTACTGATAAAGTGAATGTAAATGGGGGTATTGGTTTAATTAGTTCTCGCATAACGATAGACGGACCCTTGAAACGTAAAAAAGGAGCGTTTATAATTTCAGCACGAAGAACATATATCGACGTTTTAGCTAAGCCGATTATTTCTGACACATCTCCATTCGCTGGCTCTAGTTATTATTTCTTTGACCTTAATCTTGGACTTAATTATCAAATAGGGAAAAAAGACCGCATTTTTGTAAACGCATATTATGGTAAAGATAAATTTAACTATCAAAACAAAACTGATGAATTCTCAGTTCAAATTCCCTGGGGGAATTCGTTAGCTTCTTTTCGCTGGAATCATGTGTTTTCCGGAAAATTATTTTTAAATACTACGAGTTATTTAAGCAAATATGATTTTTCCTTTGGTTCTGAACAGACTGATTTTAAAATTAAATTAAGCTCTGGCATTTTTGATAAGGGACAAAAAATTGATTTAACATACATTCCAAATGTAAAACACAAATTTAAAACAGGAATTGATTTTGTGAATCACACATTTATGCCCTCGGGACTTTCAGCCAGTCAAAATGATGAAACCTTAAACACAGGCGAAAATCCAATTTTACATAGTAATGAATACGCTCTTTATTTTAATGATGAGATGGAACTTAATCAACTAATTAAATTTAATATAGGGCTTAGATACAGCATGTTTGATTTTATAGGCCCTTTTAATCGTATAAATAATTTTTCTACCAGTATTGGATCAGAAATCAGAAATTATAAAAAAAAGGAACTGATCGAACATTATGGAGGTTTAGAACCCCGATTTTCAATTCGTTTCTTATGTAATAATACAAGCTCAATCAAATTAAATTATTCCTACAATTACCAATACATCCATCTCACTTCATTGAGCCCTCTCTCATTACCTACAGACATTTGGATTCCTGCAACGGATAAAGCTAAACCACAAAAAGGGTTTCAATCTTCAATAGGCTATTTCAGAAACTTTTTTAAGGATCAACTAGAAACATCTATTGAACTGTATTATAAAAAAATGGAAAACATGGTAGACTTTAAGCCTGGCGCTCTACCTACAGATAATTATTCAAACAATATTGATAATTTATTAGTATTTGGAACTGGAACAAGTTATGGACTTGAAATATTTATTAAAAAAACAAGTGGAAAACTTTCAGGTTGGCTTGGCTACACGCTTTCCAAATCTGATCGTTATTTTCCCGATATACAATCAAACACATTTCCTGCAAAATACGATAGAAGACACGATTTATCATTGGTAGGGACTTACGAATTAAATCCAAGATGGACTTTTGGATCAGCATTCGTTTTTGCTACCGGAAATACACTAACATTGCCTTCTAGTTGGTATTTACACGATCAGAACTTAATATATCAATACAATTCCAGGAACTCAACACGCATGCCATCTTACCATCGATTTGATATTTCAGCCACTTTGAATGGGAAAACATCCTATAAGCAGTATGACCTAGATACCGATAGCTATCTTGACGTACAAAAGAAATTTAAAAGCAACTGGACTTTCTCTATTTTTAATTTATACAATAGAGCTAATCCGTTCTTCCTCTACATTCGACCAAGTGGTTATTTATTAAAAGGGAATTTTAAATTAATCATAAAACAAGTAACTTTATTTCCAATTATACCCAGTATCACATGGAATTTCAGTTTTTAATTCGCAGTATCATTATCTTGTTTTTAATATGCTCTTTATCAGCATGTCAAAAAGAAATTACAATTCCTATCCCAAAACAAGCTATTTCAATTGTAATTGATGGGAAAATTGAAACAGGACTCCCCCCTATTGTTTTTTTATCTTATACCAAAGATATTTTTTCCCCAACAAATCTTGATTCAATTTTTGGAGGATTTATTGATGATGCAGTTGTAATTGTTAGTAATGGGTTAATTTCAGACACCTTAGACCGAGTTTGTACTGACGAAATACCAGATACACTAAAGCAATATGCAAGTTTTTTATTTGGAGTTCCTAAGAGTATTATTGAACAATATCATTTCTGTTTTTTCTCAACTCTCAATCCTTCTTTATTTGGTCAAATAGGCAATCGCTACACAATAAAAATTATGCATAAAAATAAAACGTACAACGCAATAACCACGATAGAAAAACCTGTTCCTCTTGATTCAATTTATTGGAAACCTGAAAAAAAAACTCCAGACCATGGTTATATATACGCTAACCTTTCAGAACCTTACGCTGAAAACAACTTCTACCTATGGGAGGTTTTACAAATAAAAGCAGGTAATGATGGGATGAATAAAGATCAAAAATTCTACAAACCAAGTAATCCTGTTTTCAATGACCAGTTCATTAACGGGCTCTTATTCACTATCTCGTATGAAAATCCGCGTTCGCGATTTGATAAAAAAATACCCGAAGAATTTAGGGGCTTATATAAAAAAGGAGATACCATTATGGTTAAGTTCTCCACCTTAAATAAAGATAGTTATCGATTTTTAGAACAAAAATACGTGCAATTACAATCTGGTGGAAGCCCTTTTTCTACTCCTGTTAATCTTCCTTCCACGATTTCTAATGGAGCATTGGGAAGTTGGATTGGTTATTCACCATCATATAAAGTAGTAATATGCAAGTGATTTTTTCGCCATTTTGATAAATGGAACTAAAGCAAAATAGATCACTTTGAACTTATTGAGTACGATTTTGTTTTAAAAATTATCTTTTTTTTTTAATTTATAATTCATAAAAAGTTCTAAGTTGAATTTATTATTTAAGCTTAATTAAAGAAAAATTGAATTTAATCAAATATTAATAACTAAATAAAGTAGTATAATTAAACGATTTAATTTAAATTTACTGCGAATTTAATTGAATCTATAAAAAATATGAAAGTAACAGTTGTTGGTGCAGGAAACGTAGGTGCGACGTGTGCAGATGTTTTAGCGCAAAGAGAAATCGCTAACGAAATTGTTTTGTTAGACATTAAAGAAGGATTTGCAGAAGGAAAAGCATTAGATATTTGGCAAAAAGCGCCTATTAATCTTTACGATTCAAGAACAATAGGATCTACAAATGATTACACAAAAACAGCTAATTCAGATGTTGTTGTAATCACATCGGGTCTCCCAAGAAAACCAGGCATGTCTCGCGATGACCTTATCGCTACGAATGCAGGAATTGTTAAAACTGTAACTGAAAACATAGTAAAACATTCTCCTAACGCAATTATCATCATCGTATCTAACCCATTAGATGTTATGACGTATTGCGCATACTTAAACGCTAAAATTGATTCTAAAAAAGTGTTCGGGATGGCTGGTATACTAGATACTGCTCGTTACCGTGCTTTCTTAGCCGAAGAGTTAAATGTTTCTCCAAAAGACATTCAAGCAGTATTAATGGGTGGACACGGTGACACAATGGTTCCACTTCCTAGATACACAACAGTTGCTGGTATACCAGTTACTGAATTAATATCTACTGAAAAACTAGATGCTATTATTGAGCGAACTAAATTTGGAGGTGGAGAAATCGTTAAGCTATTAGGTACTTCTGCTTGGTACGCGCCAGGAGCTGCTGCTGCTCAAATGGTTGAAGCAATTGTACGCGATCAAAAACGCATATTTCCAGTTTGTGCCTGGCTGACAGGAGAATACGGATTAAAAGACATCTACTTAGGAGTACCAGTGGTATTAGGGAAAAATGGTATCGAAAAAATCATAGAATTAGAATTAAATAATGAAGAAAAAGCATTGTTAGCAGAATCAGCTATTGCTGTTAAAGATGTGATGAATGTATTGGACAACATGAATATCAACGCATAGAAACAAGCTTCACTATTCTTAATAATCAACTTAAAGGCTATCCATTTTGGATAGCCTTTTTTTTTAAAATAAAAAAAAGTAAAATCGAAAAGATTAAACTAATTCCCCTAACTATATGACAAAAATTGATAAAAATTGAAATCTGTTTGATTTCAGCAGTATTTAAAAGAATGTTTGAACTATATTTTAGTCCATATTTTAAATAATCTTTTTGTGCTGTATTCCTATTTTTTTTATTGTTATCGATTTCTAGGTCTAATTTCTCCTCGTTTAAGGTTTAAGGTTTCAACTTTACATAAAGCACAGATGAATAATGACATCAATTTTAACCGAGCAACATTAATACATGGTTAATCCTCTTTTTAAAAAAACTGAAAATAAGTTAGTATTACGTTACTAAACTTTGAAATTTGACTTTTTGAACAACTTAAAATAACCCTATAAGATACTGACCTATAAAACTTTAAATAATAAAAAAACAATTTAATTTACTGATAATTGTTTTTTTATTTTATTTAATGAAGTTAGCTGATTCCATTAATATTTAGATATATAAAAAATATAAATCATTAAAAAACAACATATTAATAAAAAAAAATAACTATTTAAGTACATATTAGACCAAATTCCTTGCTAATAACCAAATAATAATTAATTTTGTCTCGGAGAGTTGGCAGAGTGGTCGATTGCGGTAGTCTTGAAAACTATTGAACTGCGAGGTTCCGGGGGTTCGAATCCCTCACTCTCCGCATAAAACATATAAAAACCCAGTAAAATGATTTATTTTCCTGGGTTTTTTCTTTTATCCTATTTAATAAATAATTTGAGCTAAGTATAGATAGGCATATTACCTTTAAACAATAATTATAAGATAATTCGCTTTTTCAGATAACTTCAATGCTTTTTTAACTATTTTTCATGTGTTTGTAAACCTCGTATATCATTACAAAAAAAAGTTGAAAAAGTAAGTAACTAATTTTAAGTCGTTTTTTTTTTTTTAAAATAACTTAAATCCAATCGCTTGACACTTTTTTCAAAGAAAGTAATAAAGAGTTGTAAAAAAACTTCCAATTGAAATTAAATCTTAATTTTAATACAAAAAAGTGGATACTTCTATCAAGCGTTGGAAAATCATTGGTGCATCTTCAGTTGGAACACTTATTGAATGGTATGATTTTTACATCTTCGGTTCTTTAGCAACCCTATTATCTACCAAGTTTTTCCCCTCAGACAATCCTGTTGCAGCATTTATGGCAACTCTCGCAACATTTGCCGCAGGATTTATTGTTCGTCCCTTTGGCGCATTGTTTTTCGGGAGATTAGGCGATTTAATTGGACGTAAACACACATTTATGGTGACCTTGCTTTTAATGGGCGGTGCAACTTTTCTTATTGGATGTATTCCCTCATACGAATCAATCGGTTATTTAGCACCTTTCCTGGTATTATTATTAAGACTACTTCAAGGTCTGGCTCTTGGAGGAGAATATGGAGGTGCTGCTACGTATGTTGCTGAACACTCTCCAGCAAATCAACGTGGATACTGGACATCTTGGATTCAGACCACTGCCACAGTTGGACTTTTAATGTCTTTACTGGTTATTATGATTACAAAAAGTACACTTTCAGAAGATCAGTTTAAAGCATGGGGATGGAGAATTCCTTTCTGGTTATCCATACTCATGGTAATAATTTCATACCTAATTCGGAAAAACATGACTGAATCACCTCTTTTTGCTAAAGAAAAAAAAGAAGGGAAATTATCTAAAAACCCTTTAAAAGAATCATTTGGAAATCGATACAATTTTAAATTTGTTTTACTTGCATTATTCGGAGCAACAATGGGGCAAGGTGTCGTCTGGTATACTGGTCAATTTTATGTAATGAGTTTTATCGAAAAGATATGTCTTGTCGATAAAATGCAATCTGACACCTTAATTGCATTAGCACTTTTAATCGCAACACCTTTTTTCTTAGTCTTTGGGGCACTTTCTGATAAAATAGGACGCAAGCCACTTTTGATCTGCGGCATGTTATTTTCAATCATCAGCTACAGGCCTGTTTTTAGAGAAATTTACTCCCTTGCAAGTTGCCCAACATTAACAAATACAAAAGCAATCGTTAGCTATAAGACCATAATAAATAAAAAGAATAATACTAAAATTGAAACTAAAACAACATCAACGAATGCTTTAAATGGAAATAAATTAATTGAAATTGAAAAAAAAATCAACGGAAAAGGAAAGGAAGAAAAAGAAAACCAAACGCTCGTTATTTTAACAAAGCGAAATCAATTTTACATTGGTTTACTGGTTTTCACATTAGTATTTTTCATCACAATGGTATATGGGCCAATCGCTGCTTTTTTGGTTGAATTATTCCCCGTAAAAATACGTTACACCTCTATGTCTCTCCCCTACCATATTGGAAATGGTGTTTTCGGAGGGCTTCTCCCAGCAGTTGCCACATACCTTGCTTCTACTGCTCAAAAAGCAAATGAATTAGCACAAATTAATCATAACCCCATACCCTACTCAGAACCCTATTTAGAAGGATTATGGTACCCAATTGGCATCACAAGTATTTGCCTAATAATTTGCATATTTTATGTGCGAAAACGATTTTTAAATACAGAAATAATACAAAATGAAAAAATGTAGAAAATACCTTGGCATTTGCTGGATAATCTTAGCATTCGTAATCGCATATTATGGATTAGTTTATTTTGGACTACCTAAACTATATTACCCTAAAGGAAATGAAGACATCGTTTTTGGTATAATCATTCTTTTTATCCTAATTCCAATCATTGTTGGTGGAATGCTTTGTTTTGGGTATTATGCTTTAATTGGGGAATATGATTGAACAGATTCAATTGGTTTCTTACAAACAGATTCATTATTAATAGAATACGCTTTAATTATTCTGATTAAACAGCAAAGAGCCATTCGCGAAAAATAGCATTAGCTCTTTTAATTTATTAAAAATCATACATTAGGTAAAAAAAATCGTTTCGTAAAAACAGTTTTTAAACAAGCGATGTTAACATAATTTCACGATTAGTTATCATACACGTTTAAAAAAATACTATTTTTGTGCTCAAACTTAGATTGTATGTTAGATAATTTTTCTTTTAAAGACTTTAAAAATCAGTTAAACGAGAATAAAAACCTCAAAATAACAACCTACTCCATTGGTGCTATTTTATTAGCAACCCTATTGTTTTTTTCCTACAGACAATTCATTTGGGGTCCTAGTAATGAGAAATCA
>CAMDGH010000067.1 GCA_945897755.1 Chryseobacterium gleum
AACATACACTATCGATTGGAACGCAGCAGCAAATACAGCCGGTTTTGTAGATGTTACAAATGCAACGATTACTGCTAGCCCGTTAACAATTACTTTACCTGCTGGAGCAGCGGCAGCAACATATACGGGTGTTTTAACGGTTAAAAATACAGCTGGTTGTAGTAGTGCTGCGCAAAACATTACTGTTACAATTAACGCTAAAACTACACCAACATTCGCTACTATTCCTAATGTGTGTCAAAATGCAACAGCACCAGTTCTTCCAACTAGTTCTACAAATACTCCTGCAATTACAGGTACATGGTCACCCGCTGTAAGTACGGCTTCGTTGGGTACTAAGCCATATACATTTACCCCTGGGGCAGGCCAATGTGCAAATACAGCAACAAATAACATCATAGTGTCAACTCCAGTAACACCTACTTTTATACCTATTTCTCCATTATGTCAAGGTGCTGATGTTACAAATTTACCTACGAGTTCTACAAATACTCCTGCAATTACAGGTACTTGGTCTCCCGTTTTTAGTACTGCTTCATCTGGAACAATACCTTACACTTTTACACCGACAAGTGGACAGTGTGCTACCACATTTCAGCAAAGTGTTGTTGTTAAACCCATATTAAAACCATCGATCAATTGTGGTACATCAACATTAACAGCTGTTGTCTTTGATTGGTCATCTTTAGCTGGAGCTACTAGTTATGTAATAAGTTATACAAAAGATGGGGGTACTGCACAATCTGGAGGTACAATTTCTGCTTTAACCTATACCGTATCAGGGCTCCAAATGGGGGGCAAAGCGATCATAACGATTACCCCAATTGGAACAGGTTGTTATGAGTCATCGACTAAAGAATGTATAGCGAAAAACTGTCCTTCTCCATCCATTTCCACTCATCCAGCTGATGTGACACTCTGTAGTGGTAAAGACACTAAATTTAGTGCGTCATCTTCTCCGTCTACCGGAGTAAAATATCAATGGCAACAAGATGGAGTTGATGTTGTTGATGGTGGTGTCTATTCAGGATCTTCAACAAATACACTTATTATATCCAATGTTTCCGGCTTAGATGATAAAAAATATCATTTAATAGTTACTGAGACGATTGGTAATTGTTCAGTTACATCTAACGATGCTATTTTGAATGTAAATGAAATTCCAGTTGTTTCTTTACCAATCGATAAATCATATTGTCCGGGCGACATTGTTCCTGCAACCACTTTTTCTAGTACTCCGATAGGAAGTTCATATGATTGGACTTCATCTAATCCATCTCTTTCAATTGTTCCTAATGCTTCACCAGGAATAGGAGACCTTGCTAAGTTTACAGCTTCTAATTCATCTTCTTCTTCAATAGAAACAACCATAAAAGTTATACCAACCCGTTTGACTTGTGTTGGAATAGAAAAATCGTATAAAATAACGATAAATCCAATTTTAAAAACCTCGATTCAATGTGGTGCTTCAACTTTAAATTCTGTCATCTTTGACTGGACAACTGTTTCAGGAGCTACAGGATATGAACTTTCTTATAAAGTGAATTCTGGTAATTCTATTTCATTAGGTACCGTAACTGATTTGTCTCAAAAAATTTCTTCCTTAAATCAAGGCGATATTGTCGAATTAACAGTACTTCCAAAAGGAACAGGGTGTTACGAATCTTCTAATACAACGTGTAAAGCATCCAATTGTATTCCTGCTAAAGTATTGACTCATCCAGCAAATAGCACTAAATGTAGTGGGGAATCAACTTGTTTTACTTCTACTTATTCCAGTCAGTCATCTGTTCAATGGGAAGTTAATACGGGTAGTTCATGGGCTTCTGTTGTCTCTAGTTCTATTTATAGTGGAGAAACTACGGGAACCTTATGTATTTCAAATAGTACTGGATTAAATGGGTTTAAATATCGGTTAAAGGTAAATGAATCTTTAGCTTCTTGTCCTGTGTATTCTAATTATGCAGACTTTATTGTAAATCCAATTCCAGACGCTAAGATTTCTGGATCAACAGCTGTTTGTAAAAACAATACTGCACCAGGAGTATTGTTTACAGGATCACTTGGAATCGGAGAGTATACTTTTACATATGAATTAAATACTGCATTGCAACCATTAATTACTTCATCAAATGGCAGTTCTTTTACTGTAAACGCCCCTACTAATACTGTGGGTGATTTCAAATATAATTTAAAATCAGTCATTAATAATAGTACTGGATGTTCGAAGACGATTACTGGTCAAGAAGCAGATGTTAAAATTAAAGAGATTCCGAGTGTTAATCAATTACCTAACGAAACAGTTTGTAATTTAAAACCATCCCCTGTATTTACGTTTACAAGTGATCCAATAGGGGCATCGTTTACGTGGACTAATTCGAATAAAAACACGGGTATCGCTGAGTCAGGTAATTTGAGTACCATCTCATCTGTTCTTGCTTCTAACTCAACGAATTCGCCAATAGTTTCTCTTTTCGCTGTAACACCAACTTTGGCTGGATGCGAAGGTTCTCCAATGAATTTTAATTTGACCGTACTTCCTACAAAATCAACTGTTGTTTCGGTAATTGCGACTTCTATGGATTCAATCGCTTTTGCTTGGACCTCAGTAGCAGGTGCAGAAGCTTATTTAATTGAGGAAGATGCAGTCACAACGCCAGGAAATACTCCCATTTTTGTTCCAGTAAAAACGACAACAGATTTGACCTATATAAAGAAATCACTTACTATGGGACAACAAGTTATATTGAGAATTACTCCTATTTCATCGCTTTCTTTGATCTGTTTTGCACCGGCAACAAAAGTCGGTTTAGCTCAGGTATGTCAACCTGCTAATGTATCCTCACTACCAAGAGATACTGCGGTATGTACTGGACAATCAGCTTTATTTTCGGTTGTTGTAAGTAACCATAGTTTTATTCAATGGCAAGAAAGTAGCGATAATGGATTAAATTGGTTCGATATTCAGGATGTGGTTCCATACGCTAATGCAAAAACGCAATTATTAACAATTTCTGATATCACAGGCCTTAATAATAGGAAATACAAGGTTAAGTTAAGAGGGACATTGAATGCCTGTCCTACAGAGTATATTGTTACCTTAACAGAGAAAGCGCTTCCGGTAGTTAATTTTGATGCAAGACCTAAGGAAGGGTGTCGCCCTTTAACAGTTTCATTTTTTGATTTAACGAGTACATCAGATCCAAATCCAAAATACGAATGGGATTTTGGAGACAATTCAACTTCTTCAAAATCTAAAACGGTTGATCATATTTATGATAAAGCGAATAAGTTTACGGTTGGGCTGAAAATGACTGCTAATGGCTGTGTTAATTCTAAAACATTCGTTGATTTTATAAATGTTAATGAAAAACCAAAGGCGAGTTTTAAAATAGATCAAACTACATTGAGTCAGTATGATCCTAAAATTAAAACGATAAATACTTCTAGTCAAGATGCTACTTTTTTTAAGTGGACATTTGGAGATGGAAGTCCTATTTCGAATGATAAAAATGCTGAACACACCTTTGATCCCGCTCCTGAAAGTTATTTAATTACCTTAACTTCTTATGTAAATACAAATTGTTTTGATACCTATTCTACTACAATCATGATCCCGGAAGATGTTATTTATTATATCCCAAATACATTTACACCGAATGGTGATGAGAATAACAATACCTTTCATCCTATCTTTTTTAGTGGGTTTGACCCTCAAAATTATTCGTTTTTAATCTACAATAGGTGGGGAGACATTGTATTTGAATCGCTTAACACTGAAGTTGGTTGGGACGGGACATATTTAAATAAACTGCTTGCAAATGGAGTTTATACTTGGAAGTTAGGGTTTAAAGAAAAGAAAACTGAAAATGAACATAGATTAACTGGACATGTTAATCTATTAAGGTAGATGTGTTTTTTTTTTACTAAATTTAAAGGGGTGTTTTGCACCCCTTTTTTTTATTTTTAAAAGTATTTGGTGCTTGTAAAAGTGAAAAAAGAATTACACATTCATATAATTGACAATAATCACTTTATTAATGGCAAATGAATACTAAAAATTTAAAAATATTAAATGCTTCTGCAGGAAGTGGAAAGACCTATAATTTAGTTTTAACCTATCTCAAAATTGTACTAGATAAACCTGAGTTAGCAAGTTCTTTTTCTCAAATCATAGCGATGACTTTTACTAATAAAGCGGCGTTTGAAATGAAAAAAAGAATCATCGCTGCCTTAGACTTACTTGCTCATCATGTATTGGGTTCTACGTTAGAAAAACATGCAAAAACACAGCAGTTAGTAAATCGTGTGGTTGATGAATTAGGGGTTTCTGAGTTGATGATTAAACAAAAGGCAGGTCAGGTTTTAAAGCAGTTATTGCACCAATTTGAAGACTTTAATGTACTAACGATTGATAAATTCAATCTGCGTTTGATTAGGTCATTTGCCAAAGAATTGAATATTCCAGCGGATTTTCAGATTAGTCTTAGGGAAAATGAAGTCTTAAACGAAGTAATTGATGGAATGATGGATCGTTTGGATCCATCGTTAACTCCTGATTTAACTTCATTGGTTTTAAGTTATGCAAAAGATAAGCTCGATGATGAGGAATCTTGGAATTTTCAAAATGACCTTAAAAGATTCGCATCGGTTCTTACTAATG
Source organism: Chryseobacterium gleum (assembly GCA_945897755.1). Classification (GTDB taxonomy): domain Bacteria; phylum Bacteroidota; class Bacteroidia; order Flavobacteriales_D; family Crocinitomicaceae; genus CANHVK01. Next base: position 4,664 of record CAMDGH010000067.1, read on the forward strand.
AAAAATATTTTTCAATGGTGATAGAATTGATAGAGGCTGATTATGACTTAGATAGTTTGCCATTATTAAAAAACAGGATTAAAAATAATAAAGAACATATCCAAGATAAAGCAAATGTGCTGCACAACTTGTTTTTAACGATTGATGTTTCATCATTGCCTGGAAAATCAGTAACAGGTAAGGCATATTCCAAATTAATCCAGGGTAATATGTTTGATATTTTATCTCCGGAAGGTTTTTTCTCAACGCATGTTGTTTCTAAGTTTGATTTGCCTAATTTTCCTCAGGAGTTAGCTCATCAAAGTACGCGGTTTAATGAAGCTTTTTTGATTTTTAGTGAGCAGTACCAAAGTGATCGGTTGATTGTAAAAAACTTTTATAATATGGCCTTATTGCGTTTTATCTCTAAAGAGTTAGAAATAGTTCGTGATCGTTCCCAAACCATTCGAATTTCAGAATTTAATAAGCTTATATCTTCACTCATATCAGAAGAGGAAGCTCCATTTATATACGAAAAATTAGGAAATAGATTTAAACATTATTTGTTAGATGAATTTCAAGACACTTCTCGATTACAATGGTTAAATATCGTTCCTTTGATTCATGAATCCTTGTCCAAAGGGCATGTGAATTTAATTGTGGGTGATCCAAAGCAATCGATTTATCGCTTTAAAAATGGAATTGCAGAACAATTTGTTTCCCTGCCTAGTATTTATAATCCAGAGGAGGATCCTAAGATTAAAGAAAAATCCCATTACTTTGAAAACGCAGGTTTTGTTTATCCCTTAGAGGATAATTTCAGATCCCGTAAAGAGATTGTATCATTTAATAACGATTTTTTTAAATCCATCAGGAAATTAATTGACACTAATTTCATTTCTTTTTACAAGGATGTGGAGCAAAATCCGAAAGGAAATGAGGGTGGATACATTGAGATTGTTTCTCTTAATGGACTTGACAATTCTCAGGAATTACAAATGATAAAACTTTCAGAATGGATTAATCAGTGTATCATAGAAGATGGATTTGATCCTGGAGACATCTGTATATTAGGAAATACCAAAAAGGAATGCAATCGTTGGGCAATTGAGTTATCTAAAACATATAAGGTTGTATCTGACGATAGTTTACTTGTTAATTCTGACGCATACGTTCGATTAATCATCTCTTATTTAAAATGGAAGTTAAATCCTTCCGGTGAGCTTGAAGCCAAGCGATTTTCTGAATTGTATTTGAGCTTATTTACGGAAAACCCGGTTTTAGAACAACAACGTTTTTGGAAAAAAGATGCTTCGCAGCAAAGTAAATCTTATTTTGACACATCTGAATTTATCTCTTTTTATTTTCAATCAAAAGAGAAATTCTTCTTTAAGTTTACCAGTATCTATTCCTTGTGTTTAGATATTTATATTCTGTTTTCTTTAGATGAACTTCAAAACCCATATTTACATCATTTTTCGGATTTAGCGCTTGCTTTTGATTCATCAACTGGGCCTAATTTATCAAAATTTATTTCCGATTATGACACTGCTTTGTCGAGTACTTCAATTCAGATTCCAGAAAATAAAGATGCTATAAAAATAATGACCGGTCATAAGGCGAAAGGCTTAGAGTTCCCAATTGTGATTATACCCAACATGGATTTTTCGTTTAACACTTCTTTTGGTTCTCATTTATTAAAACTGAAAGAGCATTTTATTTATGTGAAATCTTCTGTTAAAAGTCCACTTTCAGTAATTCAAGCATTTTCAATAAAGGAAAATGCACAGGTATTTATTGATAAATTAAATTTATGTTATGTTATGATGACAAGACCTGTAGATAGACTCTACATTGGTAATTATTATAAGTCGTCCAAAGAGAAAAATTTCGGGTATTATTTTGATCAAGCATTGGTTGATTTTCCTCTTTATGAGCGTTTTCTTTCAGAAGAAGGTGTGTTTTCGTTTGGAACAAAAGAAAAAAAAATAATTTCTGAAATTTCAGAGCTTTCTTATTCATTTTGTCCAGAATCGGTAAGGGATAATTTATGGTTTCCAGAAATTGCGATAATGTCCGAGGAACTTCAGGAATCGAAAGCCCTGTCTGATCCTATTCGTTTCGGTTATCAGTTACATGACTTAATTTCTATACTTGATTCAGAATCTGAAGTCGAAGCTGTTATTGATTCCTATTGTCTTGAAGGTAAGTTGGATGCTCAGTTTGTACCTCTTTTAAAAAAGGAGGTGCTAGACATATTCAACAACCCTATTTATAAAGGGTTTATTTTGAATGCATCCTCAATTTCGAATGAACAAACAATTATAGTAAGTGAAAATGAATTAAAACGAATTGATAAGATTATTTTTAAACCAACAGAAACAATCGTAATTGATTTTAAAACTGGAGCAAAGGACAATAAACACCTTAAACAAGTTTCATTTTATAAAAAAATAATAACAAAAATGGGGTATCCGAATGTTAAATCCTTTTTATTCTACACGAATTTAAAGGAGATTGTAGAAGTTGCTTAAGATCAATTTTTCTTTATGTTTACTTCTTTTTTTTTATAATTTTGCAATTCAATCATACCTAATACATGAATAACGATTCGAGACTTACTACAGAAGAAAAAGCACTTAAGATAAATTTAACACCTGATATCTACGGGTGTTTTGCTGAAATTGGTGCAGGTCAGGAAGTTGCGTCTAATTTTTTTAAGGCAGGGGGAAGTTCTGGCACCATAGCATATACGCAATCCGCATACGATATGAAGGTTTCAGACTCTATGTACGGACCAGCTTCTAGGTACGTATGTGAAGACCGATTAGATACGATGTTGAAGATTGAATATGAAACATTGTCGCTCAGACTACCGGATAAACATAAAAGCACACTTTTTTTTGCTTTTTGCAATACGGTTGAATCACTCAATTATCACCGAACAAATCAAGGTCAAGGGTGGGTTGGTATTCGTTTCCAACATAGACTTGGAGAAGCTCCTAGCGATGTAGTATTGCATGTAAATATGCATGACAATAATAATAAAAGTCAACAGGCTGCTTTAGGAATATTGGGTGTGAATTTGATTTATGCTTGTTTTTTTCAAGCTACCAAAATGGATGATTTTTTCACTGGTTTGGTTAATCGCTTGGCTCGTGAACGCATTGAGATAGACATGCTTCGCGTTTCTGGTCCTGCTTTTGATCAGGTTGACAATCGTGTTATTGCACTAAATTTAGTGAAAAGAGGATTGACGGATGCTACAATGTTTGATTTGTGTGGCTCTGTATTACAGCCAGCAACTGCCTTGTATAAGAAAAATATACTATTGATGCGTGGTCGGTTTAGACCAGTTACAAAGGTCCATTTAGACATGATTCAAAAAGGACAAGAGCAGTTTTTAATGGAGGATCATGTGACTGAAGAAAATCTTGCTGTTGTGTTTGAATTAACTTTAAAAGATTTAACAGCAGATGGTAAAATTTCAGACAAAGATTTTATTGACCGCGCCGAACTTTTGTGTTCTTTAGGGTATACTGTTATGATTTCTAATTACTTGAAACATTATAAAATGATTGACTATTTAGCTACTATCGCTAAGGAACAATTGATGGGCGTGGTTTTAGGAGTTTATAATGTGCATAGTATTTTTGACGAGCGTTATTATGATAATTTAAGAGGTGGGTTGTTAGAAGCCTTCGGTAGAGGTTTTGGTCACAATGTCAAATTGTTTGTATATCCTGCGAATGATGTTGAAACGGGAGATTTATACGCATTAGAAAATATTGAAATTCCTGTAAAGTTTAAAGGCTTATTGCAGTATTTAAAGGATGCGAATAAGATTGATGAAATCCATGATTTTGACCCGAAATTATTACATATCTGGTCTGATGATGTGCTTTCTAAAATTAAATCTGGTTCTACTATATGGGAAGAAGATGTTCCTGAAGAAGTTGTTAAAGCAATTAAATTTTTCGAACTCTTTGGGTATGTTAAAAAAGAAGAAATAATTCATTCATAAGGGGTATGGGGCAAATTAGAAATGCATTAATTCGATATCGAATTATCGATAAATCCTTGCGTAATCAGTATAATCCATATCCTTCTAAATCCTTTTTAAGAAAAGTGTGTGAGGAGGCTTTGTATGGTAGTGAAGGCGGAGTAAATATTTGCGATTCTACGATTGAAAAAGACTTGTTTTATTTGCGAATGGAACACGACGCACCAATTAAGTATAGTAAAAAAAACTTGGGCTATTTTTATTCTGATCCTAGTTTTTCTTTTGACGAGATTCCGTTAACTGAGGATGATATGGATGCAATTCGTTTTGCAGCGAATACACTTGCCCAATTTAAGGACGTTGATATGTTTGCTCAGTTTGGTTTTGCGATCGATAAAATCGTAGAACGGGTTTCTTTTTCAAAAGACCCTTTTTCAAAAGACATTACTTCCTTTGTTCAATTTGAAAGTGGAATATCAATGGCTGGAAATGCGTATCTAGCTCCTTTAATGACTGCAATTAGATCTAAATTTTATGTTCATTTTGAGTATGAAAGTTTTATCAATGCACAAAGGAAGCCTCGAAAAGTGGTTCCTTTGTTGTTAAAAGAATACAGGAATCGTTGGTATTTGGTTAGTTTTGACTGTGTTAAGGAGTCTGTAATTACCTATGCACTCGATCGAATTTATGAGTTATCTATCTCTGATCTTATTTCCATCGAGAAAATTTCTTTTGATGTTGATCAGTTTTTCAAGAATGCGATTGGAATTACTGTTACAAAAGCAAAACCGGAACATATTGTTTTTAAAGCGGATAACATTTCGTCTAAGTACATTGCTTCGCAGCCTTTTCACAATTCTCAATCAATTACCAAAGAGGGTAAAAACAAAACAACGTTTAGTTTACATGTTATCGTTTCTGAAGAACTTATTCGTCAGTTGCTTAGTTTTGGTGGAGAAATTGAAGTGGTAGAACCTGCTTCTTTGAGGAATTTATTAATCAAACGGATTCAAGATATGTGTAATGCATATGGAATTTAATTTAAAACTATAAATATGTCTTTAAGATCAAAGATTGAATCTGGTGTTCTTACACTTACTTTAAATAGACCAACGCTATTTAATTCTTTTAATAAGGAATTGGCAATCGCATTACAAACTGCTTTAAAAGATGCGTCTTTGAACGATGAGGTAAGGGCAATTGTAATCACAGGAGAAGGAAAAGCGTTTTGTGCTGGACAAGATTTATCGGAAGCAATGGCTTTAGATGGCCCTTCTTTGCAATCGATAGTTAGGGATCATTACAATCCGATTATTGAATTGATTCGAACAATTGAAAAGCCAATTATTGCTGCGGTAAATGGTGTGGCTGCAGGGGCTGGAGCTAACATTGCTTTAGCTTGTGATATAACGTTTGCAAAAGAATCTGCTAATTTTATTCAAGCATTCTCGAAAATTGGCTTAATCCCTGATTCTGGAGGTACATTTTTCTTGCCTCGTATTATTGGAATGCAGAAAGCGACTGCTTTAATGATGACGGGTGATAAAGTGTCTGCAAAACAAGCCGAAGCAATGAATTTGATTTATAAAGCTGTAGCGGATGATTCGTTCGAGGAAGAAGTGTCTGTTTTTGCAATTCAATTAGCGAAAATGCCAACGAAAGGATTAGGTCTTACTAAAAAAGCGTTAAATGCTTCTTTTACAAATGATTTATCTGCACAATTAGCTCTGGAAGAAGAATTACAAACGAAAGCTGGAAAAACAGCTGATTTTAAAGAAGGTGTTACTGCATTTTTAGAAAAAAGAGCGCCTATATTTAATGGTAAATAACAGATGATGACAATTGGTGTAATTGGTGCAGGAACCATGGGAATCGGTATTGCGCAAGTGGCAGCTCAAAACAATCATAAAGTGGTATTGATTGACACGAATTCTGAAGTGTTGATCAAGGCTAAAACGAGTTTTGAAAATACCTTGACTAAATTAGTTGATAAACAAAAAATAACGGAAGACCAAAAGTCAGTCCTTATAGATTTATTAACGTATACTTCTGATTTCAACGCATTGTCAGCATGTTCTTTAGTGATCGAAGCAATCGTCGAAAACTTAAATGTAAAGCATGCTGTTTTTACTCAAATTGAAGCTGTTGTTTCTCAAGACTGTATCATTGCTTCTAATACTTCTTCACTTTCAATTGCTTCTATTGGTTCTGTGTTAAAAAACCCAAGTCGTGTTATAGGTATTCATTTCTTTAATCCTGCTCCAATCATGGCATTGGTTGAAGTTATTCCTGCTGTCCAAACTGCTTCTACTGTCCTAGCTAAATCGAAAGAAATAATTGACTCTTGGGGTAAAAAAGCGGTGATTGTAAAAGATACACCTGGTTTTATTGTAAATCGTGTTGCTAGGCCTTTTTATGGGGAAGCACTTCGTATTTATGAAGAGGGTATTGCTGACTTTGCAACGATCGATTGGGCTATGACTCATTTTGGTGGTTTTAAAATGGGACCTTTTACTTTGATGGATTACATTGGAAACGACATCAACTATACGGTAACTGAAACTGTTTTCGAAGCTTTTTACTATGACCCGCGTTTTAAACCTTCTTTTACACAAAAAAGACATAAAGAAGCAGGGTTTTTAGGAAGAAAGTCAGGGAAGGGGTATTATGATTATAGTGTAGACGCTGAAATTATTCATCCAAATAAAGATGAAAAAGTAGGGAGGTATATTTTCAACCGTATTTTAGCAATGTTAGTCAATGAGGCCTTTGATGCTTTATTTATGCAAGTTGCGTCAAGTGAAGACATTGATATTGCAATGAAATTTGGGGTGAATTACCCTAAAGGCTTATTGGAATGGGCTGATGAAATTGGCTTACAGAAAATATTAAAGCAATTAACTGATTTGTTTGACGAATATGGAGAAGATCGCTATAGGCCTAACCCTTTGCTCAAGAGACTAGCAAATAAGTCTAATAAATAAGTCTTGATTAATCAGACTTTTTCATCAAATTTTCACTACATTTAGTAAATTGTGTATTAAAACATTCTGTATCGCATGTTTTAACTAATTCCTATTCATATTATGTCACACTATTAATGTAGAAGTTGAGCATGAAAAAAATCGCCCTTTTAACCTCTGGTGGAGATAGTCCTGGAATGAATGCTGCTATTCGCGCCATTGTTAAATCTACTTTATTTCACGGATTAATTCCGGTTGGAATATATGATGGTTATAAAGGTATGCTAGCAAATGAACTTTTTGAAATGACCTATTCAGATGTGGATAATATCATTCACACTGGAGGTACTATTTTAGGTTCTTCACGTTGTCTTGAATTTAAAAAAAAAAAAATCAGGGAAATTGCAATGCAAAATTTGATAAATGCAGGTGTGGACGGTCTTGTTGTTATTGGAGGTGATGGTACTTTTACAGGTGCAACATTACTTTCTCATGAAATGGGGATACCCGTTATTGGTATTCCTGGAACGATAGACAACGATATTTATGGAACTGATCATACGATAGGATATGATACTGCATTAAATACGGTAATTGATGCAATAGACAAGATTAGGGTTACCGCTTCCAGTCATCACCGTATCTTTTTCATAGAAGTAATGGGGAATCATGCTGGTTTTATTGCTTTGAATGCTGCTGTTGCAAGTGGTGCTGAATCAGTTTTGATTCCTGAAATTGTTCCCGATCTCCATTTGTTAGTCAATGAAATAAAGAATCAAAACAAAGGGAAGCGTAGTAGTATCATTGTTGTTGCAGAAGGTGAAAAAGAAGGCGGTAGCATAGAATTAATTCAAAAAATAGCTCCTTTATTAGAGGGGTATGAATTAAGACCTACGGTTTTAGGTCACATTCAGCGCGGGGGGAGCCCTTCGGCTTTTGATCGGATTTTAGCAACTCGCATGGGAGCTAAGGCCGTTGAGTTATTGCTAAATAATGTGTCGGGGGTAATGATTGGCTCTCAAGGCGATCTATTACTGACTACTTCTTTGGATCAGGCAACGAAACTACATAAGACACCTGATTTAAAAAAAGTTGACTTACTTAAACAAATGTTGACACGCTTTTAAGTAGATATTCCACTTTTTTTCTTTTTTATTTTGCCTTACTTTGCCTTATTTTTAAATAGGTTTTTCCTATTGTGCCTTTATAAATAGGATTTCTATCCTTTTTTTCTGACTTTTTTAATTTACGATATCCTCTTTTAGAGCGTAAATATTCCTTTTATTTATGCTGGTTTTACTTTTTTTTAATATACAATGGATTGATTTTAATATGATTAATATTTATTTAATTATATATTAATAGAAACCCTTGTTAATTTCAATATACACATTACCTTTGACGGCTCCCAATGGGGAAATCAGCATATTAAATTTGTATTAGCTAAATTCATTTTTTTTCATTTTTTTTCTAAAAAGTTTGGATAAGTTAATTAAGTGAGTATCTTTGCACACCGAAACACGATCGAGTGTTTTAATAAGAGTTAGTTTTAATTGAATATTAAATTAACAACAAATATAAGTTCTTTGAAATTATTAGGAAATAAGGAAATGGCGTAAGAATAAACAGATAGAGCTTTACAACAAAATTCAACGTTTTATACAACGGAGAGTTTGATCCTGGCTC
>CAMDGH010000068.1 GCA_945897755.1 Chryseobacterium gleum
AGATAAAAAATAATTATTTTCATTCGTTTAAAAAGCCGAATTCAATTCATGAATTCGGCTTTTTGCTTTGTATTTTAATAAGTTTAACTTTTAAATCAATCTTGATTTAAAAGTTATTAAAAAAACCTTGGGTATGCGTGGTTCTATAAATTCTACTTTTTGAGAATCAAGAATCCCAATGTAAATGTGTAATTTAGCGATTACTATAATTAGTCTGATTAATACAATAAGGAATGAAAGTTATTGACCATTTAAAAGAAGCGAAAGAAACGCTTTTTTCATTTGAAATATTACCTCCTTTAAAGGGGAAAAGTATTCAATCTATTTACAATGGGATTGATCCTTTAATGGAGTTTAAGCCTAAATACATTAATGTTACCTACCACAGAGAAGAATATGTTTTTAAAGATCGACCTAATGGTTTGTTAGAAAAAATAGCAATACGTAAAAGACCGGGAACCGTTGGTATTTGTGCTGCTGTGATGAATAAATATCAAGTAGATGCAGTTCCTCACATTATTTGTGGTGGTTTTGGAAAAGAAGAAACTGAAAATGCATTAATTGACCTTCAGTTTTTAGGGATTGATAATGTATTAGCGCTTCGTGGAGATTCTATAAAAACAGAAAGTACATTTCGTCCGCATCCAGAAGGTCATTCTTATGCTGTTGACTTAATTAAGCAAGTTGTAGATATGAATTCCGGGAATTATATGACAGAAGACTACCAACTTGAACCAACTGATTTCTGTATTGGAACTGCTGGATATCCAGAAAAACATTTTGAAGCAATGAATCTTTCAACAGACTTAATGTTCCTAAAGGATAAAGTTGATGCGGGTGCAGAGTATATTGTTACTCAGATGTTTTTTGATAATGAAAAATATTTTTCCTTCATTGATGCATGTCGTAAAATTGGAATTACTGTGCCTATTATTCCGGGAATCAAACCGATCAAAACATTAAATCATGCTACTTTTTTACCTAAATTATTCCATATCGATATTCCTGAAGGCTTGTCAAAGGAATTGATTAAGTGTAAAACCAATGAACAGGTTGCTCAGTTAGGAATCGAATGGGGAATCGCTCAATCGAAAGAGTTAAAAGCGCGAAATGTTCCAGGAATTCATTACTATACAATGTCAAATTCAAACGAGGTAAAAGCGATTGCATCTGAGGTTTTTTAATGAATTTTTTTTAATTTGAAAATCAATATAATAATTTCTATATGAAATACATACTCTACTTATTTTTCTCTTTTGTTTTATTAAATCTGTACGGACAAGTACCAGTTGGTCCTGCACCAAATCAGACTATTTCTTCCCTAGGTTTAAAAAACATATTCCTTGTCGCTCAACTAGAAATACCAGAAGATAAATTTACTGCTGAAATAAATATTGCTGAACTTTTAACAAACGCGGGAATAATTACCGTACCATCTCTAAATATCGTTAAGCATGGCGGATCTTTATCTTTATTAGCTTCTGATTCGATCATAACACTTTTAAAGGAAAAAGAAATAGATACGTATATGCTTGTTTCAGTTCGGGGCTATGACCGTACTTTTAGAAATAATACACGTAACTTTCTTACCCTTCAGGCTGAGTTAGAATCAAGTCATTTATTTCCGCTTTATCGAAATGACATTGTTTCTGTTACTTTAGAATTTTTGTTTTATAGAGATGGAATTGTTGTTCATAACGAATTACTTAAGTTAAATAATGTAAGTAATAAAGAAGGAGTCATGAAAAAACTCGCAAAAAAATTACCGAAATTAATTAATAAATGGAAAAAGTAATTTTTCAATTCATTACAGTACTTGTATTATGTTGTTAAATAAAGTTTGGATTTCTCTTTTTTTAATTGCTTTTTTAACGGCTTTATCTAAATTGATTTTTTGGCATGATCTGTTTATTTTTGAGAAAATAATCAATTCTATTTTTGAAGCTTCTAAATCAGGGTTCGAAATATCCCTCTATTTCACTGGTGCTTTATGCTTGTGGATGGGTATAATGCGTATTGGTGAAGAAGGTGGTGCTGTTCGAATCATGTCTCGATTTGTTTCACCACTTTTTTCAAAACTTTTCCCTGAGGTTCCAAAAAATCATCCTGCAATTGGGTCTATGATGATGAATATTTCAGCCAATATGTTAGGTCTTGATAATGCTGCTACTCCTATGGGATTGAAAGCGATGAAAGAACTTCAATCTTTAAATCCAAAACCAGATACTGCAACAAATGCTCAGATTATGTTTTTAGTTTTAAATGCCTCTGGATTAACTATTATTCCGATTAGTATTTTATCACTTAGAGCTGCTAATGGATCAGCATCGCCAACGGAAGTCTTTTTGCCAATTTTAATTTCTACTTTTTTCGCTACCTTGGCAGGGCTTATTTTTGTAGCTATTCGCCAAGGAATTAATCTGTTTAACAAGGTTGTCTTAGCTTATGTAGGTTCTATTACGCTTGTTATTAGCGGCTTACTTGTTTTGGTAATTAACCGACCAGAGTTTATTAAGCCTATTTCTTCTGTCGGAAGTAACTTGGCATTGTTCTCTATTATCATCGGATTTATTGTACTAGCCATTCGTTCTAAAATAAATGTGTATAATGCTTTTATTGAGGGGGCTAAAGGTGGATTTGATGTTGCAATTGGTATTGTTCCTTTTCTAATTGCGATGTTGGCTGCCATTGCTGTTTTTCGAGCTTCTGGTGCTCTTGATGCGTTTATGGATGGTATTAAGTATGGTCTAACTTTTATTGGAGTCGTTTCGGTCGAGTTTGTTGATGTACTTCCTGTTGCGTTTATGAAGCCATTTTCTGGAAGTGGAGCTAGGGCCTTAATGGTTGATTCTTGGACAGCTTTTGGTGTTGATTCATTTAAAGGTAAGTTAGCAGCTACTTTTCAAGGGAGTACTGAAACTACTTTTTATGTTTTAGCTGTTTATTTTGGTGCTGTAAACGTTCGGCAAACTAGGTATGCAGCAATGGGAGGTATTGTGTGCGATATAGTTGGTTTTTCTGTTGCTATATTTGTTTCCTATTTGTTTTATAGCTAATGATTTACTTTAAAAACAAACCGCTCTATTTTACTTTGTATTTTTCGTAAAACACTTTACTTACTTGATACTTATAAAAGCTAGATTTAAGTTCTTTAAGTTTATCTTTTGGAATATGGTTTATGATATTATGAATTTCTGAGGGGTCTTTTTTAATGTTGTACACCTCTTCTTCTATTGGATTTACATTCGCTCTTAATATGTAATGTAAATCATTTTTAACTACCGATAACCCAACACGAAAATTTGCCATTCCATTATTGTTCTGTGTTATAATAGCTCTGTTTTGATCGATGGGTTTACATAAACTTTTTCCAATATAGTTTTCCCCTAACTGTGCGATTTGAGGTATTTTATCAATATTGAGTAATTCTATTAATGTTGGAGCTATGTCAATACTAGATACCGGCCTTAAATGGTTCGTATTTAATGAAAGTGTTTGCTGTTTATTTAGCAGTTTACTTGGGATATAAAATAGTAATGGAATAGAGATTGTTTGTGCATAATAATTATCCACGTGTCCAATATTGTTGTGTTCCTTTAAAGATTCACCGTGATCGCTTGTGATTACGATAATGGTGTTTTTTAATTTACCAGTCTTTTTTAATGTTTTAATTAATTCGCCAATTTGAGCATCTTGTTTATGTATTGCATTGTCATATTCGTCTCTAAAGGTACCTTTCCAATGCTTTAATTTAGGCTCAACTCGATAGGGATAATGTGTTGTATTATATTGTACAATTGCAAAAAATGATTTTTTTGAATTAGAAATTAACTTTTTTAATTTTCCAGTTGTGTATTCATCTTTGATCCCTAAATCATTGTAAAATGGCAGCTTACTTACATCTTTGTTCCACATAATATCTAAATCTTCTTTACCATAAAACCGGTCAAATCTATACCATTTTAGTGTGTGTGATGAAAGAAAAAAAGTGTTGTAATTCATCGCTTTTGCATATGACCAAATGAATGGTTGTTCATAAAATATTTTTTTCGATTGATAAGGAGTAATCCCGGTAACAATTGCTGGTACGCCAAGCATCGTTGTTGTGGATACTGTATAAGGATTTTTAAATTGGTGTATGTCGTTTTTATTTTCTTTTTTAAATAGTGTTAAATTGGGTGTAGTTGGCCTGTTATAACCATATATTCCAAGATTTTGTTTCCGCAGACTTTCAAAAATGATTACCAATACATTCGGTTTATCTTTTTTATAGATCGTGTTCATTTTTAATCCGTGGTGTACTTCCAATCCTTTTCCCTTGAATGTACGATTCTTCTCAAAATTAATAAGATGCTTTGTGATTGCTGTTGTGAAATTAATATCTACAAGAAGACATTGGTCGTACTTTTTTAGTTGATTTACTAGGAATGAATATGTACTAATCGAAATAAGGAATAGTATAAGTGCTTTTTTTTTGGTTATTGTATTAGTCTCTTTTGTGACAATTTTAAAGAAAAATAAACTAAGCAGAAAACTTATTGCAATAAATAAGCAAAGCTCCATACCTGTGATAGAGTCTTTTATAAGTATCGATGCACTTAAAGGTTCATTAATGAAATATTCAAAGGTGTAAAAATTCGGAAAAAAACCGTTAAAATAGGAGAATAAATAAGATCCAATTATGGTTACAATAACATAAATTGAAAGTGAATACACTAATATAAATTGAATTATTTTCCGCTTTGATATCCATCTTACCATCGAAATATAACCTATAAAAAACAGTGAGAATAAAAAGATTGAAATCAGGTAAACAACAATTTTTTCGACACCATATTTTTTAAGATGCTCCAGCCTCATTAAAACATCAACGAAAGCATAAATTATCGGAAATAAGTATAGTATTATATTTTTTGTTAGGGATTGCATTTGCCTCATATTAGTAACGCAAATTTAACATTATTTTTATGTTACTAATTTATTTAATTAGGAGTTGCAATAAATAAACGTAAAAGTCATGTATTTTTTTTACATAATCCCTAATTTAGCGTTTCATCAAAAATTAAAAAACCGCCAACATTCAAGTTGACGGTTCTATTTTTTTTGATACTTTAAGTACTATAACCCTAGTAAAACTGCTAATGGATCTTTACCTCCAAAAATCATTCTTTCTGGATTTTCTAACATCTCTTTTACTTTTACTAAAAATCCAACAGATTCTTTACCATCAATGATTCTGTGGTCGTAAGAAAGAGCTACATACATAATTGGACGAATTTCAACTTTCCCATTGATTGCAACTGGGCGTTCAACGATATTATGCATTCCCAGTATTGCTGATTGTGGTGGGTTTATTATTGGTGTAGATAACATTGATCCGAATACACCACCATTCGTGATTGTAAATGTACCTCCAGTCATGTCGTCAGGTGTTATCTTACCATCTCTCGCTTTAATTGCTAATCTTTTTATTTCTCTTTCTATTTCAGCAAGTGTCATTTGCTCTGCATTTCGGACAACAGGAACCATTAAACCTTTGGGAGAAGACACAGCGACTCCGATGTCAGCGTAATCGTGAAATATAACTTCATTTCCATCAATCATTCCATTTACGGAAGGAAATAAATGCAAGGCCTCAGTGACTGCTTTCGTGAAAAAAGACATAAAACCAAGATTTACTTCGTGGTGTTTACTAAAAGCATCTTTGTATTTAGCACGTAAATCCATGATTGGCTTCATGTCAACTTCATTGAAAGTAGTTAGCATTGCTGTCTCATTTTTTACGGCAACTAATCTTTCTGCAATTTTACGACGCATCATTGACATTTTTTCACGTCTTTGATCTCTTGATCCTCCCCAACCTTGAGTTTCCTCTGAAGAGAAACCAGCCGACATTGCTGCAATTACATCTTGTTTTGTAATGCGTCCCTCTTTTCCAGTTGCAACAACTTTAGTTAAGTTAATTCCATTTTCAGCACTTATTTTAGCTGCTGCAACAGAAGGTGTTCCTGATGCATAAGACAGCGGCTTTTCAGTAATTGGATTTGGAGATGGAACAATTGCTATTTTGACATCCGTTACTATTGGGTTGGTATTTACAGGTGCAACCTCTTTTATAGGTGGAGGTGTGTTTCCTTGTGGTCGTGCAGCTGAAGTATTGATTAAACAAACGATTGCTCCAACTTTTACTGTATCGCCTTCAGCAGCTTTAAATGTGATAATTCCACTTTGTTCAGCAGGTAACTCTAAAGTTGCTTTATCAGAATCCACTTCTGCAATTGCTTGATCTTTTTCTACATAGTCTCCATCAGCAACTAGCCAAGTAGCAATTTCGACTTCTGAAATTGATTCTCCAGGACTAGGTACTTTCATTTCTAATAATGACATAGCGCTTTTTTTAAGTGTCTAATTAATTTTTACTGGTATGGATGCATATTGAAATAAATCATCCATTAATTTTTTCAATCTTTTTTTATGTAATGAAGAAGACCCTTCAGCAGCAGCAGCTGAAGCTTGCCGAGAAATCCCAATCAGTGGTAAATGCCTTAATTTCATTGCTGTATACCTCCAAGCCCCCATGTTTTCAGGTTCTTCCTGAGCCCAAATTAAATGTTTCATTCTTGGATAAGTTGAAATAACTGAAGTAATTTGTTCTGCTGGGAATGGGTATAATTGCTCAAGTCGAATAAAAGCCATATTTTCCACCCCCATTTCTTGTGCTTTTTCAGAAATTTCATAGTAAAACTTGCCGGTACATAAAACAAGTGTGTCTATGTTTGATTTTATAGCTTTTTCATCATCAATTATTTCTTGAAAACAACCTGTAGCCATTTCGTCTAAAGTGGAAACTGCACTTGGGTATCGTAATAATAACTTAGGAGAAAAGACAATTAAGGGTTTTCTAAATTCCCGTTTAACTTGTCTTCGTAATAGATGAAAATGATTTGCTGGAGTACTTGTGTTTACTACTTGAATGTTTTCATCTGCGCATTGTTGTAAAAAACGTTCCATTCTTGCACTTGAATGTTCTGCGCCTTGACCTTCATATCCGTGGGGTAATAGCATAACTAAACCAGACTGTGTGGTCCATTTATCTTCTCCAGCAGTGATAAATTGGTCAATCATAATCTGAGCGCCATTGAAAAAATCACCAAATTGAGCTTCCCATATTGTTAAAGCTTTTGGTGTTGCCAATGAATAGCCATATTCATACCCTAAAACGCCATACTCTGACAGTAAGGAATTGTAGATGCAAAATGGAGCTTGATCTTCGCTAAGGGAATTTAATGTTATTAATTCCTCTTCTGTATCTTCTGTTTTTACAACTGCATGTCGGTGTGAAAACGTACCTCGTTCAACATCTTGACCTGAAATACGAACGGGATGACCTTCAACAAGCAATGATGCATAAGCTAACATTTCAGCAGAGCCCCAATCTAATTTATCTTCTGTAATTGCAGTATAACGATCTTCGTAAATTTTAGCAATTTTTCTGAAATATTTTTTTCCTGTTGGAAGTGTAGCTAGTTTTTTTCCTAGCTTAAGTAATTCATTTTTAGGAACTCCCGTTTGAGGTGAATTTAAAAAATCAGTTGGAATTGAATGTCTATACCCTTCCCAAATTGTTTTTAAAAAATCCCAAGCGATTGCCTTATCTTTTTTCCGAGATGCAATGTGTTCGTCCTCTAAATAAGTTGTGTAGTCATCGTCAATTTTTTTGGATTCTTCTAATGTAATGTTCCCTTCTGAAATTAGTTGGTTTAAGTAAATGTCTTTCGGATTGGGATGTTTTGCAATTGTATTGTATAAATTTGGCTGGGTAAATTTAGGCTCATCTCCTTCGTTGTGACCATATTTACGGTAGCAAAGTAAATCAACGAATACATCTCTTTTAAAATGTTGGCGGTATTCAATCGCCATTTCAATGGTTTGTAATACTGCTTCAATGTCATCTCCATTTACATGAAATACAGGACAAAGGGTAGTTTTAGCTACGTCAGTACAGTATGTAGAAGAACGTCCATCAAGGTAATTCGTAGTAAATCCAACTTGGTTATTGATAACTAAATGTAATGTACCACCAGTTCTATAGCCATCTAATTGTGCCATTTGAATTACCTCGTATACAATTCCTTGACCAGCTATAGCTGCATCTCCGTGTATCATTACGGTACATACTTTCGATTCATCTTTGTAATTGAAATCTAATTTAGCTCTAGCAATTCCTTGAACTACCGGATCTACGGCCTCTAGGTGAGATGGATTTGGCGCAAGGGTTAGCCCAATTTTTTTACCATTATTTGATATTATTTCAGTTGTGTAGCCTTGATGGTATTTGACATCACCATCAAAATTACCTCCTATTTCAAATTCTTTCCCTTCAAATTCAGAAAAAATATCTTGCGGTCTTTTCTCAAATATATTTGTCAGTGTATTTAATCGCCCTCTGTGGGCCATTCCCATAACAAAATAATCAATTCCTAAGTTTGCACCTTTTTGTATTAGGGTATCCAATGCAGGAATAAGAACCTCGCATCCTTCGATAGAAAAACGTTTTTGACCAACGTATTTTTTACCTAAAAAAGCTTCAAAACAAGCGGTGTGATTTAGTTTTTTATATACCTCTAGTTTTCGATCTTTCGAAATCACAGGCCTATTTATCAATTCTATTTTATTTTTGAACCAATCTAATCTTTCAGGTTCACGCATGTACATAAATTCAATTCCGATGGATTGACAATAAGTCAGGTCTAGGTGTTGAATGATTTTAGATAATGCTGCCGGTCCAATCCCTATTTGAATTCCAGCTTGGAAAATAGTGGCAAGATCCGATGTTTCTAAACCGAAATTTTCTATTGCAAGTGAGGGCTCATAATTCCGTCGTGTCCTAACAGGATTTGTTTTAGTGAATAAATGTCCACGCGTTCTATATCCATTTATCAGATTTAGTACTTTAAATTCTTTTTGGAAATTTTCAGGAATGGTGTTTTTTTCGTTGTAATTTGTTCTTGCAAAATTAAATCCTTCAAAAAATTTTTGCCATCCAAGATCAACACTAAGTGGGTCTTTAAGGTATGATTCATATAGATAGTCTATTGCATTTATATCTGCATTACCTATGTATGATACTTTATCCATGTTTATAATCTCATATTTAATATAGAAAGCGAATTTACTAATTAAATGGATTTATATTTTTCTTTTTTCTTTTTTTTTGATCAATTTTCACTTAAAACCAAATAAAAACGTTACCTTTTTAAACTTTATTATGTTAATAAGTTAACTTTATTCTATATATTGTAATACTTGTTGTAATTTTGCGCTTTGCACTATTTTTAATTAAATATTCTTACAAATGAACCTTCTTAAATGGCTAAAACAAATTAAATTTTTCTTTTGTTTATTACTTTCTGTAAGCGTTTCAGCTAAAAATATCTATGTTAATGGTTCTACTACGAAGGATGATATTTATTGTACTGTTGTTGGGAATGATCTAAACAATGGGTTAACACCTTCTACTCCTAAGAGAACGTTTGGTAGTGCTTTATCTGTTGCTGTAAATGGAGATGTGATTTATGTAGATGCAGATATTTATTCCTCAGAATTAAACATTCAGTTAAGTAAAAAAGTTACAATTATTGGTGCTGGTTCAGGAAAAACCATTTTTGATGGGGGCAATAGCCCAAATTATTTCTTAAACATTAAAAGTTCAGATGTTATTGTTAGAAATATTGGTATAACAAAGTATTTTTCTGATAACAGTTCTGTTGGTCAAGTGTTGAATGTAATGGGTGCATATACTGGAGTTGCAATTGAAAACACTGTGATTACGGATTGTTATGGTAGTGGTAATACTTTGCCGAATTTATATATTAGTGGTGGAGCGAATGTAGCTGTAAGAAATTCCTTTTTTAAATGTTCCGGTTACAACGGTGCACGTGGTGGTGGTGTATTAGTTGATAATTCAACGCTTCTTTTAGAGAATACGGTTTTTAAACAAAGTCAGAATACGTTGGACTATGGTGGAGGGGTTAAAATTGACGGTACCTCCAATGTGAAAATTAAAAATTGTTCTTTTTACGATTGTGTTGGTCAGTCCGGTGGTGGAGCCATTGGAATGTCAGCAGGTACTTTGTCTGTAATAGGAAGTTGTTTTTCTGGAAATTTTTCAAGAACAGACGATAGCAATTCTGGAGGTGGAGCTGTTTTTATAACGAGTGGAACAGCCTCAATTTCAAATTGTTCTTTTTCGGGAAACAAAACTACAGTTGGAGGGGTAGTTACATCCTCTACTACCGCTGATGGAGGAGCGATTCGGATAAGTGGAGCGACTGTTTCTATCGATTCTTCTTCTTTTTCATCTAACGTATCAGGAACAGGTTCAGGAACATTAGGAGAAGACATTGCAATTATATCTGGTACAGTGACGTTGAATCAATTTAGATTTGAGTCAATTTATAAAACAGTTTCGAGTGATGTCAATGTTTGGAAGAATGGTGGAACTTTAACAGTCTCAAATTGTGGTGAATTTGTCGATGCATCTTCTGGTGTTGCAATCACTAAGCCTGAAATTACAGGTACGATAACAACGGTTACTAACTCTTTATCTCCTTCTGTTTCTCCTCAAACGAATTGCATTAGTCCCAATATCATTAACTGTGGACTTGAATCTCCTTCTTATTGTCAAACCGAAACAAACCCTCCTGTAATTATACATTGTGTAGATGATAAAACAATCGAAACGTGTTCTGGTACTATACCAGATTTCACAAAAAGTCCGGAGTTATCAGTATACGAATTTTGCGGTTATTCTGTGACGCAATCGTTATCGACTAGTACTTTAATAAGCGATTTAGGGAACTCTTCAAATCCGGTGGTTTTAACAGTCAAAGATACGAGAGGAAACACTTCAACTTGTAATTTTAATGTAATTATTACTGGTTGTGAGTGTATTCCAACAACGGCTCCTATACAATTAACGAATGACATTACTGTTCAATTAAATCAATCAGGATCAGTGACGATTTCCGTTTCTCAAATTGATAATGGAACTTTAGACGCCTGTCAAACGACAACTAATTTAACAAATACCATTTCTAAAAATACATTTACGTGTGATAATATTGGATTGAATACGATCACTTTTACCACTACGGATAGAAAGGGAAATACTGCATCCAAATCAGTTACAGTTATTATTGAAGACAAAATTGCTCCAATCGTTGTAACACAAAACTACACAGCTCAATTAGATGTAACTGGTAATGCAACAATCACAACTGCAAACATCAACAATGGATCTTCTGACAACTGTTCAATTAAAACACTTGGCTTAGATAAAACTACTTTCAACTGTGCTAACATCGGAGTAAATACGGTTACACTTACGGTAGAGGATGTAAATGGCAATGTTGCTTCTAAAACAGCAACGGTAACAGTTCAAGATAACAACGCTCCAGTAATTTCTGTGAATGATAACTTCACCGCACAATTAGACCCTACAGGAAAAGCTGTTATTACTGCCGCTCAAATCAACAAATCATCAACAGACAACTGTGATGCTGCTTCAGCGATGACTTTTGAATTAGATAAAACCACTTTCAACTGTGCTAACATCGGAGCAAATACCGTAACACTTACAGTAGAGGATGTAAATGGCAATGTTGCTTCTAAAACAGCAACAGTAACATTAGAAGACAAAGTTGCTCCAGTAATTTCTGTGAATGATAACTTCACCGCACAATTAGACGCTACTGGAAATGCAGTTATTACTGCCGCTCAGATCAACAAATCAACAACAGACAACTGTGATGCTGCTTCAGCGATGACTTTTGAATTAGATAAAACTACTTTCAACTGTGCTAACATTGGTCAAAACACGATCATCTTTACAGCAACGGATTCAAAAGGAAACAAAGTTTCTAAATCAGTTACCGTTATTATCGAAGATAAAGTTGCTCCAATCGTTGTAACACAAAACTTCACAGCTCAATTAGATGTAACTGGTAATGCAACAATCACAACTGCAAACATCAACAATGGATCTTCTGACAACTGTTCAATTAAAACACTTGGCTTAGACAAAACCACTTTCAACTGTGCTAACATCGGGGTAAATACGGTTACACTTTCGGTAGAGGATGTAAATGGCAATGTTGCTTCTAAAACAGCAACGGTAACAGTTCAAGATAACATCGCTCCAGTGATTTCTGTGAATGATAACTTCACAGCACAATTGGATGCAACAGGAAACGCTGTTATAACTGCTGCTCAGATAAACAAATCAACAACAGACAACTGTGATGCTGCTTCAGCGATGACTTTTGAATTAGATAAAACCACTTTCAACTGTGCTAACATTGGTCAAAACACGATCATCTTTACAGCAACGGATTCAAAAGGAAACAAAGTTTCTAAATCAGTTATCGTTATTATCGGAGACAAAATTGCTCCAAACGTTGTGACGCAAAACTTTACTGCTCAATTAGATGCAACTGGTAATGCAACAATTACAACTGCAAACATCAACAATGGATCTTCTGACAACTGTTCAATTAAAACACTTGCCTTAGATAAAACCACTTTCAACTGTGCTAACATCGGAGCAAATACCGTAACACTTACAGTAGAGGATGTAAATGGCAATGTTGCTTCTAAAACAGCAACAGTAACAGTTCAAGATAACATCGCTCCAGTGATTTCTGTGAATGATAACTTCACAGCACAATTGGATGCAACAGGAAACGCTGTTATAACTGCTGCTCAGATAAACAAATCAACAACAGACAACTGTGATGCTGCTTCA
>CAMDGH010000069.1 GCA_945897755.1 Chryseobacterium gleum
GCCCTAAAACCAGTAATGATAAACTTTCTTTCAATATTCCTGATGACCAAAATAGTACTGAAGGGACAAGAAAAATTCCGAATAATAAT
Source organism: Chryseobacterium gleum (assembly GCA_945897755.1). GTDB lineage: Bacteria > Bacteroidota > Bacteroidia > Flavobacteriales_D > Crocinitomicaceae > CANHVK01. The sequence goes on from CAMDGH010000069.1 coordinate 90, forward strand.
TTATTTTTTTCTTCCTTGAAAAAAAGTATAAACGTCTTAAATAGTGCGATAGATCCAATAAACGAAAATAAACAGAACATCAATGCATGAACGTGATAAATGCCAAATGAAAAAATTCGTACGACACAATTGAGTTGAATGATTGTTCTGTTGTCATTATAAACACTGTAATTTTGTGATCTGTCCCAATGTTCAGTTCTTTGTAATGTCTTTAGTATCTCCGGAGTATTTAGATTATAATTTGTAACAATAGAGAAAAACACGGATGGTTTATTTTTAAACGATTCATTGTAAATGCAGATTGCATCATCGTATAATTTAAATATGTCTGCTGTTGATCTGTTTGTATAATAGCGTGTATAAATCAAATAAACAAGAAAGGAACATACTACTTTTAGTGTAAATAAAATGACAATATTTGAATTAGAAATCCCTGAATTTTTTATGAATTTCCAATTGCATAAGAAAATACAAATTAGTACATAATAAATAAACCAAATAATTAAATTAATCATTTTTTGTTACTATTAATTTACATCGATGTAATATGGAAGGGATGTCTATTTTCATGCATATGATAAAAAGGGTAAAAGGATATATAACAGTTTTATACCTAACCATATTTCCTGTAACAGGAATGAGTAAACCTAAAAATAGTAGTATGGATAATGCAAATATAATTGCTGCTAAAATGAGCGCAAATTGATCTTCTGTTATTTTTTTTCGGGATGTAAATGAAGCTATTAATAAAAGAATAAATATCCAGTTTTCCAACGAAGATAATAAGTTAAATATGCTATTTATTTCAGAAAAATAGGGTCTGAAAAGTGCATTCGGAAAATTGATTATTAAACAAAGTCCAAGCTCACTTAATGTACTGTTCAATTTTTTTATTTCGAATGCGCTTTTTGCATTTAATCTTTTCGCTTCAAGGATGTACTCACTTTGTTTACATCTCAGCATTTCTAGAAGGTTATAGTCATTTCCAAGGGCGTTTTGATCATAAATAAATGAATTTCGCTTGAATTCCGTGTTTTCTTTTTTTTGATCTTTGACATAATCATCGAGTTGCTTCGTTTTAAATTGAATGTAACTAAATGAGACTAGTATGAGGATTGAATATGTGACAATGAGTGAAATAATGGGTCTTTTTTTTATGAGGTATTTGTAGCAAAGTAAATAGATGACTATGGGTAATAATAAGAAAAGATAATAAGGTTTTGATATAAAGAGGCCAATCAGAAATAAGCTTAAGTAAATACTCTTTTTAATTGAAAATCCTTTTAAAAATAGTCCAATCCCATTTGTAATTATTCCCGAAATAGATATTAATATGAGTGTTTCTTTTAATAAACCGGATGTCCATAAAAGTAAACTTGGCGCACAGACGAGTAAAATAAAGAAAAGCAATTGATTTTTTTCTGGAATTAGTGGAGATAGGGTTTTGAAAATGGAAAATATACTGATGAAAGAAATACAACTAATTAGAACACTTTGAGTAATTATTTTTCCAAACGAAAAGAACTCAAGGATTAAGTTGGTTATTATTATTGTTTTGTTATCATTAAATATGCCGTAGCTATTCGGTTTAACCCAGTATTTTATGGCTGATAAAGATGTTAATTCTGCTTTATTAGCGGTTTCTGTAATGAAATGATAAAATAACTTAGGATTTTTAAATAAGAGTATGAATAGTTTGTGCCCGTCATTAAAATATTTGTATATATCACTTTCGTTTTTTACAGGGTAATAATAAGTATAAGTATATAAAAGAAAGAGTGTAGCTAAAATTTTCAATGCAAAAGCACTATAGATAAAACTTCTTTTTATATGGGGTACAGAAAAATAAAGTGTTTTTTTTAACAAGAAAAAAAAAATGGTAAGATAAAAACAGGTTGTAATAATATCAATCATTTTGAGGGCTTAATTTTCTGAAATTAATTGGATTTAATTTGGCTACAAATATACAAATAACAATAAAATCAAGTGGAGCCCTAAATTTAACTAGATTACCTAAAACAGGAGATATAAATCCAATTATAAGGTAAGATATGGCACAAAAATAGAGCGTGAAAAGGGTGATAAAGTGATTGTTTTCTGTTTTCTTTTTTTTGTTGAAAAAGAAGTAGAAGAGTATGAAAAGAAGTTTAGTGAAATTTTCCAATGCGAAAGGGAGGCATTCTTTTTTTAATAGTTGATTAGGAGTTGGTTGAAATAAGGCATTCAAGAGTCCTTGACCGATTGCAATTCCAAAACTACTGATGTCTTCAGATTTTTTGAGCTGGAGGATTGAGTTGGGTCTTTGTTTTTCCATTTCATAAAAAAAATCATCTTGTTTAAATTGAATCATTTGTATTGGATCTATGACATGTCCGTATTTAATCTCGTCTTTTTCTGTGTGTTTTTGCTTATAATGAATTAAGGTTGAAATAATAATTAGAATGGATATTACTAAAATAGAAGCATAAGTGATTTTTAATCCAGCTGATTTTGATGTTTTATTGAATAATGAACTGCATGAAAAAATAATTAAACTGAAAAAAATAACGACGGAAAAATGAATTTTTATATGGGTTAAGATCAATATTCCGATAATTAAATACCCGATTTTTTTTAATGAGATTGGTTTTATTGTCTTTAATGTATAGAAAAAAACACCTAGTCCTCCTATAAGAAAAGCTTCTTTTGTCATTCCCGAACAGAAGAATAAAACGGATGGAAGAAGATGGAGTAGGGGGGTGTATTTATTGAACCAATTTGATTCAGAAATCATTGTTTTTATCAATAATCGTTCTCCGATAAAAGCAATAAATACAAAAAACAAAGTGTTTATGTAATAGTTTTGATTCGAAATGAAATTCATTAAGATGTTCAATCGAATCATTGTCTTATTATCATTGTAAAATCCGTAATCAAATTCGCGCTCCCAATAGCCAATGGATTTCAATATTGTTTGACTATCTTGATTTGACGTTATATTTAGTACTATTTTTAATTTTTCTAGTAAACCAATGTAATTAGAGTTATTTACAAGTAAGCTATCGTTATGATAAATAAATAGATCTGCTGTATCACCAAAATCTAAGTAATCTCTATAATACCAAATCAGCAGGTAGGAAAATAGAAGTTTTATCAAAAAAACAGGAAAATAGGTTACGTTTGATTTTACACATCTAAAAACAGGGTGCTTATAGATGAAGTACAAACACAGTCCCAACCAAAATAAATAATATAAAATTCCAAGCATGTAATCTATTTCGTTAGAATTAGTTTAAAAATCTATTCTGTTTTTGAGATTAAAATTACTTAACAATATCCAATAATGCCTAAAGCGATTTATTTTTAGAAAATGGGTATTTAAATACCTTGGTTATGATTATTTTTGTTGTGTTAAAATATACATATGGAAAGTACTTTACATCAAGAGGCAACAGTTGAACAAGCGGTAGAACTCGGTTTACGCGTGGATGAATTTGAAATGATTAAAGAAATTCTTGGCCGAACACCTAATTTTACTGAAACGAGCGTATATTCAGTTATGTGGTCAGAACATTGTTCGTATAAAAATTCAATTTATTGGTTGAAACAATTACCAAAAGATGGTCCTCACATGCTTGTTAAAGCGGGAGAGGAAAATGCTGGACTTGTTGATTTAGGTGATGGAGTTGGATGTGTTTTTAAAATAGAATCTCACAATCACCCAAGTGCATTAGAGCCTTATCAGGGTGCAGCAACCGGAGTTGGTGGAATCAATAGAGATATTTTTACAATGGGAGCAAGACCAATTGCTCAATTAAATTCATTGCGATTTGGTGATATTAAATTAGATAGAACAAAGTGGTTGGTTAAGGGTGTTGTGAAGGGCATTGGTGATTATGGTAATTCTTTCGGTATTCCAATTGTAGGAGGTGAAGTGTTTTTTGATAGTTCTTACAATCAAAACCCCTTAGTGAATGCTTTTTCTGCAGGGCTTATTGATACTAAAAAAGTTATTTCAGCAAAAGCAAAAGGTCCAGGAAACCCAGTATATATTGTTGGTTCAGCTACAGGGAAAGACGGGATTGCGGGTGCTGCTTTTGCATCAAAAGACATGACAGAAGATTCAGCGTCTGATTTACCATCTGTTCAAGTCGGTGATCCTTTTCAAGAAAAATTATTGCTTGAAGCAACCATGGAATTAGCAGAAACGAATGCCATTGTTGGTATGCAAGACATGGGTGCTGCGGGTATTACATGTTCAACATGTGAAATGAGTGCCGGAGGTGGTGTAGGGATGGATATTCATTTAGACAAAGTTCCTACCCGTCAAGATAATATGCTTCCTTATGAGATTTTATTGTCTGAATCTCAGGAAAGAATGTTAGTTGTTGTCAAAAAAGGTGAGGAAGATATTGTAAAAAAGATTTTTGATAAATGGGATTTGCACGCAGAGGAAATTGGTGTTGTAACTGATTCTCCTAGAGTACGTTATTATATGAACGGCGAATTAGTGGGCGATGTTCCAGCTGAATCACTAGTACTTGGCGGTGGTGCACCTCAAAATCAACGTGAATATTCAGAACCTGCTTACTATCAAGAATATAAAAAGTTTTCAATTGATACTATAACTCAACCTGAAGATTTGAAAGAGGTAGCCTTATTTTTGTTAAAACACCCAAATATAGCTTCCAAAAGGTGGGTTTATGAACAATATGATTCAATGGTTGGTACTAGGAATATGGTCACAAATGCTCCTTCTGATGCTGCTGTTGTTTCGATTAAAGATTCGGATAAAGCATTGGTTATGACTGTTGATTGTAATTCACGCTATGTTAATGCAGATCCTGAAGTAGGTACGATGATTGCAGTTTCTGAAGCTGCAAGAAATATTACCTGCTCTGGTGGTAATCCAAGTGCAATTACAAATTGTTTAAATTTTGGAAATCCTTATAACCCAGAATCCTATTGGCAATTTGTTGGAGCTATCAAAGGTATGTCTGCTGCTTGTTTGAAATTTGAAACTCCGGTAACTGGTGGGAATGTTTCATTTTACAATCAATCTGTTATTGCTGGTGTCGAAATACCTGTTTTTCCTACTCCTACAATCGGAATGATTGGTATGCTCGATAAAAAAGAAAATTTGATGACTTTAGATTTTAAGCAAAAAGGCGATTTAATTTTCTTATTAGGTGATATTGTAGAAGATATATCATCTTCTGAATACCTTGCTTCATATCATAATGTGAAAGCATCTCCTGCTCCCCATTTTGATTTAGAGAAGGAGTTTATGTTGCACCAAGCTGTAAAAGGTTTAATTACGGAGAAGTTAATTAATTCAGCCCATGATTGCTCTGATGGCGGATTATTTGTCACTATGGCTGAAATGTCTTTCCCTCGTGGTTTAGGTTTTGATATTGTTTCAGATTCAGAAATACGTGAAGATGCATTTTTGTTTGGTGAGTCTCAAGGTCGAATTGTTGTAACTGTTACAGAAGAAGCGGAAGAAGATTTTATTGAATTTATGTTAAATTCTTTAGTTAATTTTACCTTATTAGGACATGTAACAAAAGGTAAATTTGTTGTAGATGATATTCATTTCGGTTTTTGTAATGAATTAAAATCTACTTATGACACCTCTTTAGGTACTTATTTAGAAAATTAAAATCAGATTACTTCAATAAAAAAGCCACTTATTAAGTGGCTTTTTTATTGAAGTAATCTTTTGAAAATACTTAATTCGAATACCTTTTCTTCGTGATTAGATTGTTGATATGAGGATATTAGGTTTGACAGTATTCTATTAACAATCGTCGTATTTGAACAGGGTTCGTAATAGATTGGATTGTCTGTTATTTTTAATTGTTCAAGAAAGGACTTTATGTCGGAATGATATAATATGGATCCTTCTGAGAACGCGTTTATGTAAAACAAGACACCACTTTTATTGCTTCCGATTGAACTGTTTGTTTTAAATTGGTCTATGTATCCTATTAGGAAATGACTGGGTAGGTTTATACCGTATATCGGTATGTTCAAGGACTGTGAAATATAGCTATATAAAATACTTAAACTCAATGGGTTCCCATGTTTTGTTTCAAGAACTGTATTTATATATGAATTGATAGGTGAATGATAATTTTTTGTATCTCCTTGGAAATGAAATTCTTCGTAAATAATTTTGTTGATAATTGCAACTTTTTCAAATGCTGTTTGTGATTCATTAATTTCCAGCCAAATTGTTTTTTTTATTGTTTCGATTTTATCGTAAACTCGTTTTTCTTCTAATCCTGGGAAATGCCATTTACTGATGATTAGCCAAGCTTCGATGAGGTCTTTACTGGTTGAATTTTTCCAATCAATTAATCTTTTTTCTATGATGTCAAATTGAATTTCATGTGTTATTTTTTCAATTCTTGTTTGAAATAATTCACCTAAATCTGAATATTCCCATGATTCCTCTAACAATGGAATTGCTTCTACTCCGAATTTTTTAACCTCTTTAGACACGTGATCATATATTTGATCGTCAGGATCATCCAACAATAGTATTAGGGATTTCAGAGATTCTAAATTTGGATTCATTTACATGTAGATTTCAAATTTATACTCAATTTTGTGTTTGTCGAAGATTATTTTAACAGTTCTTGAATGATACGATCTACAGAATATCCTTCCGCTTCAGCTCTATAGTTTAATACAATTCGATGCCTTAAAATAGCGGGCGCTACTGCTTTTACATCTTCAATATCAGGAGATAACTTACCGTTGATTACTGCGTGACACTTTGCTCCGATAATTAAAAATTGAGATGCTCTTGGTCCCGCACCCCATGAGATAAAGTCTTTCGTTAGTTGAGTAGCTAATTTTGAGTTTTTTCTTGTTTTAGTAGCTAAAGTAACAGCGTAGTTAACTACATTTTCAGGAACAGGTATTTTTCGTACTAGCTCTTGATATTCAAGTATCTGCTCTTTGGTTAATATCTGATTTACGTTTGTTTGTCGATTGTCAGTTGTCGTATTTACGATGGTTAGTTCTTCTTCAAACGTAGGATAATCAAGCCATATAGAAAACATGAACCGATCTAGTTGGGCTTCAGGTAATGGATAGGTACCTTCTTGTTCGATAGGATTTTGTGTTGCTAAAACAAAAAATGGCACTGGGAGGGTATAGGTTTTCCCAGATGCTGTAACTGTTTTTTCTTGCATAGCTTCCAATAAAGCTGCCTGAGTTTTCGGAGGAGTTCTATTTATTTCATCAGCTAAGATGATATTACTAAATACAGGGCCTTTTATAAATTTAAAATTTTTTGTTTCGTCAATAATCTCAGCACCAATTATATCAGATGGCATTAAATCAGGTGTAAATTGGATACGGTTAAAATCCAACCCAAGAGATTTAGCAATTGTATTGACAAGTAGTGTTTTAGCCAAACCGGGAACTCCCACCAATAATGCGTGACTTCTACATAAAATTGAAATCAATACTTCTGTAATTACATCATCTTGCCCGATGATGATTTTATGTATTTCTGATTTTAATAATTGAAAATCAATTGCTAAAGATGCTGCTTTATCTACATCATTCATACTTACTTGGTTTGATTATGTATCCATTTATAATTAAAATTACAGCTTTGGTAATCTTGATCAATTCGAATGAATGCGTTTTCCATTTTTAGATTTACCCATGAATCAATTAAGCTTTGTTTTTTTTTATTCAACGCTGCATTTTGAATTAAGGTATAGTCTTCTGTTAAATTAGCTTTGTGTGGATTCGTTCTATCTATTAGACGAACAATTCTAATACCTTGTTTTCGTTCGTTGATATCAAAATAAAGCGATGGTTTTGTATAATCTCCAATTTTTAACACATCCGTTAAAATATAGATTTGTTGATCGACTTGATTTAGGTCTTCCATTGACCAGGTTTGTTCACCTGTTATTGGATTTGTAATAATACCAGCATTATATTTTGTGTTTTTGTCATTTGAGTATTTTAAAACCGCTTGATTCCATGTTAGCTCGTTTGAAATTAATTTTTTGTGACATTCGTCCATTTTATTATTTGAATTCATTAAACTTTCTCTGGTAAATTCAGGAATTAATAAAATATGTCGGCATGTATAGTCATCGCCCTTTCGATCGATTAATTGTATTATATGATATCCATATTCTGTTTCAACTATGGAGCTTATTTCACCTGCTTTTAAAGCAAATACGGTTGATTCAAAAGGAGCGACCATCATTCCTCTTGATGCTTTAATTGTTCCTCCTTGAGATGCACTTCCAGGGTCTTGGGAATTTATTCTCGCTTGTGTTTCAAAATTTTTGCCATTTATAATTTCTGATCTTATTTGACTTAGTCTTGAAATAGTGTTTTGTTTATCTTCGTTTGTTATACTTGGGAAAATTACAATTTGTTGAAATGTTAATTTTGTATTGATTAGTGGGACACTATCTTCAGGTAATTTAGCGTAAAAAGCTTCAATTTCTTTTGGGGAAATTTGCAGCGCCGTTGTAATTGAACGTTGCATTTCTTCGGTCATTAATTTTTTTTTGATGATAGGTCTGAATTCTGTTTTTAATTGAGAGCTTGTCTTACCATAAAATTCTTCCATTTTTTGCTTGCTTCCAATTTGTCGTTCAATTACACGAAGCCTATTTTCCATTTCAGCCTCTACTTGAGAATCACTTATTTTAACGCTGTCAATTTCTGCTTGGTTGAGCAGTAAATTTTGCATGATCAGCGACTCTATTACCTGACAATTTGAATTATTTGTTAACTCTTCTCCATTTTGTTTGAGCTGTAATTTTTGTGCATCAATGTCAGATTGAAGAATTATATTGTCCCCAATTTGAGCCACTATCTTCTCTAAACTAATTGCTTTGCTTTGTGTAAAAACAAAACTGGTAGACACAATTGATATTAGCAGTAGTAGATTTCGTTTCATTGGGTTTCTTTTTCGTTAAAATGTATTTAAATATTTACTCCCTTTAATTTTTCCCTAGGGAGTATACTACAGGATAATTTATTTCTATTTTATATTTTTCAATAAGTTCATTTATCCATAACTTTTCTAAATGATTTTGATAATCTGAAGTAACAAGTCCTTTTACTTCTTTTAATTCTTTATTACATACCGGAAGTAATTCTGCAACATCAAGGATATAAATTTTTCCATTGAAAGGATAGCTTATATTTTGTTTCAATGTGATTTTTTGATTTTTTAAAAATGGTGTTTCAGATATTTCATATTTATTCATTTTTACAGATAAATTTAATTCAGAATTTTTGTTTATCTCTTGAATAATTTCTTTTGATGTGATTTTGGTTTTGTGGAACAAATTGTAGGAGAACGCATATTTCTTCTTTAATAGTTTACTTACATTTTCAGCAACTTCATTTGTCAAACATTCATATACTGTCACGTTTGCTCTTTCTTTCCATTGGTATTTAGACCTGTTTTCATTGAAATAATTATTTAATCCTAGGGTGTCTTGATTTGCTTTATTCCATATTTTGTCTGTCATAATTTCGTAAAGTAATACTCCGTCATGATATTCTTGCATGATAGCTTTAAATTCAGGATATTTTGCTTCTAACTGTTTATTTTCGTGAAAAATTATTTCCTGATTAATCCAATTGTTGTATTTTTTCAAGATTAATTCGGGGCTGCTTTTCGCGGTTAATCCATCTTTGTTATTTTGTAAGTAAAGTAAAAAATCATCTGTCGTAAAGGTGTTTTGTGCAAACGAAAATAGGGCCGCTAATTTAGGTGTTTTGGATTTAGTCCAAGTATTTGAAATAAATGTACTATCGATGTTTTTGGAGAACCAATTTAATTCCTTTAAAGTAGCGATTTGCTTGAACTGATATTCTTTTTTTAGGTTTTCGATTAAAGCTGATTGTGATCTTGTTCCTCGTTCATCTTTTTGTATTTTTTGTTCTATTTCTTTTTTTAGTTTATCGAAAGAATCTATTGGTGAATGACTAATTCGTTTTACAATATGAAATCCAAAGTCCGTTTGCATGGGTGAAGAGTATGCCCCATTCTCAGTAATTGAATATGCTACTTCTTCAAATTCTGGAATCATTCTTGTGTTTGTTCCAGTGCCAAATACAGGAAGTTGCCCGCCGTTATTGCTTGTATTAATGTCGTCTGAAAAATTTTTGGCAAGATCTTCAAAAGAGTCTCCGTCATTCAATTTTAGGTGGATTTCATTAATTTTTTTTCGAGCTGCTTCTATTTCTTCAGCGCTTGCATTTCTTTTTACTGAAATCATGATATGCGCAGTTTTTAACTGTCCTCTAGCTTCACGATTATTGACTACTTTTAATATATGATAACCAAATTTTGTTCTTACTGGAGAGGATGTCTTTCCAACAGGAGTATTAAACGCAGCTTCTTCAAAAGGAAAAACCATTTGAAACGCAGTAAAATATCCTAGGTCTCCATTGTTTTTTGCAGCAGAGGGATCATCTGAAGATGTTTTAGCTACTTCCGCAAAATCTTCTCCTTTATCTATTCTTTTTTTTAATTCAAGTAGTTTGTTATACGCTTTAAGTGTGTCTTGTGGTGAAGCGCTTTCATCAACTTTAATCAGTATGTGAGAAGCTCTAATTTCTTTTTTTAATCTATTATAGCTTTCTAGAATTAATTTTTCATTTGTGGTTTTATCGATCAAATAAGGAATGGCAAGTGTTTTACGGTATCCGTTCAGCTCGTTTTTTAATTTTGGAATTGTATCGTATCCGAGTGTCTCAGCTTCAGTTACCTTTAATTTGTATTTGGTATATAAAGTTAGGTATTCATCGATCGCTTCCTTGGTGTAAATTGGATTTGAATTGTTTTTCAAATACGTTTTCAAAAACTCGTTTTTTTGAATTACCTTATTGTTTATGGTTAATGCTGTTTCTGTAGATTGAGCACTTAGTGTTAATGAAAGTAAGCTGGATAAAATAATAAAGAAATGTTTCATAAAATAATAATAAAGTACTTGGTTATAATATTAACGTAAACTGTAGTTTGGAGCTTCTCGTGTAATGGTAATGTCGTGAGGGTGAGATTCCTTCATTCCTGCATTTGTAATTCGAATAAAAGAAGCCCCTTTAAGATCATTTATGGTAGGTGCACCACAATACCCCATACCTGCCCTTAGTCCACCAATTATTTGGTAAACAACTTCTACTAGATTTCCTTTGAAAGCAACCCTTCCAGATATTCCTTCAGGAACCAATTTTTTAATGTCGTCTTCTGCATCTTGGAAGTAACGGTCTTTTGATCCTTTTTGCATAGCTTCAAGTGAACCCATTCCTCGGTACGCTTTAAATTTTCGACCTTCGAAAATAATGGTGTCTCCAGGAGATTCTTCAACACCCGCAAACATTGAACCGACCATTACAGCATCCGCACCAGCTGCAATTGCTTTAACGATGTCTCCTGTATAGCGAATGCCTCCATCAGCGATAACTGGAACTCCACTGTGCTCTAATGCTGTTGCTACATCGTTAATAGCTGTTAATTGAGGGACTCCGACCCCAGCAATGATTCTGGTTGTACAGATTGAGCCCGGACCAATACCAACTTTGACAGCATCGGCACCTGCGTCTACTAAATATTTAGCAGCTTCAGCAGTGGCTACATTTCCAACAACAACATCTAATTGAGGATATTTTTTCTTTACTTCTTTTAATTTTTCAACCACGCCTTCTGTGTGTCCATGAGCTGTGTCTATTATAACAGCATCTACTCCAGCATCCACTAGTGCATCTACTCTTTCTATCGTATCTTGTGTTACTCCAACAGCCGCGGCAACACGAAGTCTCCCAAACAAATCTTTACATGAGTTTGGATATTGTTTAACCTTGATAATATCCCTATAAGTAATTAAACCTACAAGTTTATTATTTAGATCAACTACGGGCAGTTTTTCAATTTTATTTGCTTGAAGAATTCCTTCAGCAGTAGATAGGTCTGTTCCGTCTTTTGCAACGACTATGTTTTTTGAAGTCATCACTTCGGATATAGGTTTTTCGTTTACTTTTTCAAAACGTAAATCTCTATTTGTTACGATGCCTTTAAGTTTTTTTTCTGAGTTTACTATTGGAATACCTCCTATTTTATTCTCTTTCATTATTTTTAATGCGTCTCCAACGGTAGCTGTTTCAGACAATGTAATTGGATCTAAAATCATTCCGCTTTCAGATCTTTTTACTTTACGCACTTCTAATGCTTGTTCAGAAATCGTCATGTTTTTATGAATAACACCAATCCCTCCTTGTTGCGCAATTGCAATTGCAAGGCTTGATTCAGTTACAGTGTCCATCGCAGCCGATATTACCGGGGTATTTAAAATTATGTTTCGAGAAAATTTTGTTTTTAATTGTACGTCTCTAGGAAGTATTTTTGAAAATGAAGGAACCAATAAAACATCGTCAAATGTTAATCCTTCTCTTATTTGGCTAAGATGGGTAATTGCCATAGAATTTATATTAAAAATAATTCACGCAAATTTATTAAATTTTAGTGTTAATTTGCTTTTTTAACATATATTAAATTGGCAATTTTCTAAATTCAATTTTACTTATCTTATTTTTGCTCCATGATTAATCCAAAATTGATTTCTATTAGGTTGTTTTATCTTATTTTTTTTCTT
>CAMDGH010000070.1 GCA_945897755.1 Chryseobacterium gleum
ACCTATTATCTTTTTAACTACCTTAGTAAAATCATTATGAACATATCAGTTAGATTGACTAAAACAAGACTTAAAGATTAACAATGGCATTATTCCAACAATCCGTAATAAAGAAACATATTGAAGCTTTGGATTCAAAAATAATTGAACAAAAATGGCAAAAATATGGTGCTGTTTTTCACAATTATGAGAAGCAACAAAACATTCGAAATAGTAAAGAAGAACAATACCAAGAAGGATTTTTAAGAGATTTATTTGTTGATGTATTAGGATATGTTATCAATCCTGACGTAAACTTTAATTTACTTACAGAATTAAAAAACACAAATAATAGTAGAAAGGCTGACGGTGCAATTATCGTTGATGGAAAAGCAATTGCCGTTATTGAATTAAAAGGAACGGAAACTACGGACTTAAATAAGATTGAAATTCAAGCATTTGGATATAAAAGCAATCAAGCGGGTTGTAATTATGTCATCACGTCTAATTTTGAAAAGTTACGTTTCTATATTGACAATACAACGCAGCAAGAAGAGTTCAATTTATTTACGTTAACCAAAGAACGATTTGAATTTCTTTATGTTTGTTTGGCTTGGGAAAGTATTTCAAATAATGTTCCGACAAATCTTTTAAACCAATCTGTATCTAAAGAGAGTGCGATTACCAAACAATTGTACAATGATTATTCAGCGTTTAAAAGAGGGTTGTTTGACAATTTAGTTGAATTAAATCCGCAACACGATAAATTAGAACTTTTCAAAAAAACGCAAAAATTATTAGACCGTTTTCTATTTATTTTCTTTGCTGAAGATCGTTTGTTATTGCCTACCAATTTGATACGTAGAATAAATAAAGAATGGGAGAATTTACAGAAAATGCGAATGGCGGTTTCTTTGTACGACCGTTATGTTATCTACTTTAACGATTTGAATGATGGTGCAAAAGTAACTCTTCCGGCATTTGGAAGCAAAACGGGTGAAGCCATTGAAGAAACGCACGAAATATTTGCATATAACGGTGGTTTATTTAAGCCGGATGAATTTTTAGACAATCTGAAAATTAACGATCAACTTTTGTTTTCATACACACACAAATTAAGTGATTACGATTTTCAAAGTGAAGTGGATGTAAATATTTTAGGGCATATTTTTGAAAATTCGTTGAACGAAATTGATGAAATAAAATCTGAAATTGAAGGGAATACAATTGATAAATCTAAAACAAGAAGAAAGAAAGACGGCGTTTTTTACACTCCAAAATACATTACCAAATACATTGTAGACAATACGATAGGTAAATTATGTACAGAGAAAAAAGAAGAAATTAAGCTTTTAGACGAAGACTATACCACGACAAGCTCAGCATACCAAAAGAAAACTAAAAAAGCTTTATTAGACAAATTGGCTGATTACCGAAATTGGTTGTTGGATTTAACAATTTGCGACCCTGCTTGTGGTTCGGGAGCTTTCTTAAACCAAGCTTTAGAGTTTTTAATTGCGGAACACAGCTACGTTGATGAATTGCAAGCCAAATTGATGGGCGATGCAATGATTTTAAGTGATATTGAGAATAGCATTTTAGAACGTAATATCTATGGTGTTGATTTGAACGATGAAAGTGTAGAAATTGCGAAACTCTCTTTGTGGTTGCGAACTGCTCAAAAAGGTAGAAAACTAAATTCTTTGAATGATAACATTAAATGTGGTAATTCATTAATTGATGATGTTGCAGTTGCAGGAGATAAAGCATTTTCTTGGGAGAAAGAATTCCCAAATGTTTTTGCTAATGGTGGGTTTGATGTGATTATTGGAAATCCGCCTTATGTAAGAAGAACTCAATTAAATGAAGAATTAAAAAAAAATATTGAAAAAAAATATAATTCAGCATATAAACAATATGATTTATACATATTATTTAACGAATTAGCAATTATTATTTCTAAAAAATTTGGGATAACTGGATTTATTCAACCAAATAAATTTTTATCATCTGAATATGGATATAAAATAAAAAGCTTACTGAAACAGAATACTAAAATAATATCAATTTATGATGTTTCTCTTGATAAAGTGTTTTCAGACGCCTCAGTTTATCCTTATATTTTTATTTTTAGAAAAATTTCAAACATAAATATCATAAATGATGAAGAAATCAATCTTTTTGATTTTTGTGAAAATTTAATAGGTTTTGATGATATTTTAAAATCAAAAAAAGTCATAAAAAAACTGAATGCTAAATCAATTTTAATTAATGAAATAACAAAAACAATTAAAAGAGGACTTCCAAGTACCAAATTAGAGTTTGATAAAAATGGGAAATATGAAGGTATAAAATCGACATTACTTGATTGCCAATATTATCAACCGAAAGCTGAAATAAAATTTAATTACATTTCAAATTCTGAAGAAAAACTAAAACAAAAGGAATTTTCTGAGAATTTAATTTTATTACCACGAACTACACTAAAAATTCGTGCAGTTTTAAAAAACACTAATGATCATATTTTAGATCGTATCTATTACTTTAATGTATCAAACAAAAAATATCTTGCTGAGTATATTTTATGTGTTTTAAATTCACAAATAACTACATTTTATTATGATAACTTATATGGTAGTTCTAAAATAGGAGGTGGTTATATTGATTTAAAAGGTTCACAAATTGAAAATTTTATTATACCTAAAACTAATATTGAAAATCAACAACCTTTTTTAGAAAAAGCAGAAAAAATGTTTCATTTAGTTAAAGAATTTAAAAATATTATCTATAAGTTTTCTTCTTATTTCTCCTCTCAATACCAAATTGAAAAATTAACAGGAAAACTTGAAAAATGGTATGAATTAGAATTTGTAGATTTCATCAAAGAATTGAATAAAGCTATCAAAACAATAAAAGGTACACCGCTTACCAAAAAAGATGAGTTTGAATGGATAGATTTGTTTGAAGAAAACAAACAAAAAGCACTTTCACTAAAAGCAGAAATTGATAAAACGGATAAGGAGATAGACCAAATGGTTTATGCTTTGTATGAGTTGACGGAGGAGGAGATTAAGATTGTTGAGAATAGTTAAAAGAGAAAAAGTAAATGCAAAGACAAGAACTCGAACATTTCAATGCACCTGATTTGGTTCAGGAAATTTCCTTGCTCATTGAGGAGAGCAAGCAGAGGTTGTCAGAACAGCCAATAGTGCGCTAACCTTGTTGTTCTGGCAAGTTGGAAAACGTGTCAATGATGAAGTTTTAAAAAATGACCGTGCGCAATATGGTAAACAGATTGTAGCCAATGTTTCTGCTCAATTGGAAATGAAATATGGTCGCAATTTTGCGAAGAAAAATCTAAGGAGGATGATGCAGTTTTCTATTGAATTTCCAGATTTTCAAATTGTCGTTCCACTGGCACGACAATTAACTTGGTCGCACTTTTTATTGTTAATCCCAATAAAATCAATAGATTCGAAATTATATTACGCCCAACATGCGTCTGAAAACAATTAGCAAACAATACTGCTTGTTATACTGTTACTGGCTCATACGAACACTTAAGTTCAATCAATTTGGAAATTTAGCTTCATTTACGTATCTTTAAAAAATAAACACGTATTATGACTACTAAACTGACATTGACTGTAGAAAAGTCAATTATTGATCGAGCTAAATTATACGCTAAGAATACTGGAAGAAGTTTATCAGAAATTATCGAGAACTACTTGGCTACTATTACTCAAGATCAGAATGAAAATGAATTGTCTCATAAACTACAAAAAATTGTAGGTGTCGTAAAACTTCCAGAAGACTTCAACGAAGACGAAGAGTTACGTACTTATTTAGTAAAGAAGCATTTATGATAAATGTATTTTTAGACACCAACATTATTATTGATTTAATTGCCGACAGAAAACCTTACAGTAGGTTCGCAATAGAAATTTTTAAAAATGCTGAAGAAGGAAAGTTAGAATTGTTTGCTTCTTCTCATTCAATTGCAACATCACACTATATATTAAAAAAACATTTGGATGAAAAAACACTTCGTGAAGTGTTATTCAATTTAACGGAATACATAACTGTAATAGCTATAGATGCAGGAATTTTGAAAAAAGGATTAAGGTCTAAGCATAAAGATTTTGAAGATGCGCTTCAAATACTTTGTGCATCTTCGGTAAAGAATATAGAATGTATCGTAACCCGTAATCCGAAAGATTTTAAATATAGCGATGTGCAGGTATTAACACCTGAAGAATTTTGCATGAAATTGTAATTCAAATTAAATAACAGGTCCAGAAAGAGATATCAATTCGAAAATGCTATACCTGTTGTGGAAAAAACATTGTTTAACCAAAAAGTAGGATTTGTAGCTTTATTCAGTATCTCAAACCGTAACAAATATAAGTTAGGTAAAAGCGGGGGTAAATGAGAGGATCTTATATGTGTAATGTTAACCATTTAATTATTCAAGTATGAATTCATGCTTTTTTAATGGATTTCATGTTATTTTAGCAACATACTTAATGTTTTGTTTGCTAAATGGTATTGTTATATTAATTAAGTTTCTTAAATTTAAATTCTAAATATATTATTCACCTTATAAAAAACAAGTTATGAAAAAACTTTTATTATTTTTTATCACACTAGTGATGTCTGCTGGATTAAAAGCCCAGTGTGTTTTTCAAGTAAAATCACCGGATGAAATTAAGGGGTTTTACGCTATGTTACCTGGAGATTCTACCCAAGGATGGGGTAATGGAGCTTTTCATTTGAAAGAACTTCAAGCTCCAATTGCTTGGCTTGGGGCTGACTCTTTAGCTGGAACAACTATTTCAATGGATTTAACGGGTAAAATTGCCATTATACGCAGAGGAGCGATTGGTTTTGCTGTTAAAGTTACAAATGCTCAAAAAGCAGGTGCAGTAGGTGTTATTATCGTTAATAGCGCAGCAACCGGTATACAGGGTCTTGGTGGCGGTTTACCTGAACACAAAGTCCCAATCGTATCAATTAGTAAATCAGATGGAGATAAAATCATCGTTGTTTTGAAAAAAGGATTAGAGACAATTGGCTACATTGGAAAAAAACCAGTTTTAGAGAACAACTTAGTTCTTGAACCTGGATACGTTTCTGGACCTGCAAGAAGAACACGTCCAACTCTTTTAGTTCAAGAAGGAATGGTTTCTGACACACTGCATGCAGCAATAATAAATGCTGGATCTAAACTGCAAACAGATGTTTTTGTTTTAAATAAAATTGAGTTTGAGAACAAAATCATCCATGCGGATACTTTTTTCTTTGACTCTATTTATCCTGGCGATACCTTAGGTTATTTCTACAAAAAAATACCTTTTTCTCCCAAAGCAGATTTAGCCAAAGGGTCTTATAAATTAACATGGTATACAGCTCATTATATAGCTTCTGGAACAGGAACTAATAGTTTTGAAATTGTTGATATGTCTAATGATGATGATTTGCTTGACAATTCTGTTGTAATACCTTTTAATGTTTCTGATACAATATCGTCTAATGTTGCACTTACAAGTACTAATTTACCAATTAATAGTACTGGTTTTGGTCCTGCCACAGTAGCTTCAACTCATGGTGTTTGTCAAATTTTCCAGGATCCTTATGCAAATACGATGCATGCTGATGCGATTACATTTGGATCTTATCATTGGGGAAAGGCCAAAATGTTAAAAGATCACTTATTTGAAATAAATGTTTTTGAATGGAATGACCAGTTTAATAACATCAGAGATACCACAAAAGACGCCGCTGACAAAGACTACAGTAAGTTCATTGTTTCTAAGGCTTGGAGTTTAATTCCACTTGTCGATAAACAAAACTTTAGTTCACCGTTAGCAGCTTATTCAGGTTTTCAGTATGTGAAATTGGATAATTCTATTTTATTTGAAAATAACAAGCGCTATTTATTTTGTGTGAGTACATCAAAAGCGGATTCAATTGGTTTTTTCTTCAATGAAGATAAAACTAATTACGGATCTTGGTATAGAGAAAAACAAGCTACTATGTGTTTAGTAGTTGATGGAACTTATGATACTAGGATATACAGTCCTTCATTCACAATTGTACCATCACTTGCTTTAAGTGTGTTTAAAAATACTGCTGCTTCAGTTGATAACTCCGTTTCTGCAGAAGCTACGATTAATGTTTATCCAAATCCATCTCATGATTTAGTTAATCTATCATTTTCAATGGATAAGGCTTCAGATGTTGTTGTAAGTATTACTGATTTATCGGGTAAGCTACTCTATTCTAATTCTATCAAAGCAGTTTCAGGAAATAATTCAATTCCTGTGGATGTGAATGCAATTGCTAAAGGAGTATATGTGTTACATATTTCTTCTGATTTCGTGAATGCTACAAGAAGAATTGTGATAGAAAAATAAGCAATACTTTTTATTTGATTTTTATTAGCCCGGCCTATTGGTCGGGCTTTTTTAATGTGTTAAGTTCAATTAGTAAATGCAACAAGAAGAATTGTTGTGAAAAAATAAACGGAAGCTTTTAGTGTTAAATTCGCTCGGGCTTTTTGCTCGGGCTTTTTTTATGTATTTTTGTTTCAGTATTAATTATTCAATTTTTTTATGAAAGCATACGTATTTCCAGGTCAAGGAGCTCAATTTTCAGGAATGGGTAAAGACCTTTTTGATTCGTCAGAAATTGCGAAAGAATTATTCTTGAAAGCAGACGAAATTTTAGGTTTTGAAATCCATAAGATCATGTTTTACGGAACGGATGAAGAACTAAAACAAACTAAAATTACACAACCTGCTATTTTTTTACACTCCACTATTTTAGCTGCTTGTTTGGGAGAAGCGTTTAAACCGGACATGGTTGCTGGGCACTCATTGGGTGAAATTTCTGCATTGGTAGCGAATAAAACCTTACGTTTTGAAGATGGATTAAACTTAGTGCATAAACGTGCTTTAGCAATGCAAAAAGCATGCGAGGCAATTCCATCTACAATGGCCGCTATTATTGGATTAGAAGATAGTGTAATCGAAGATATTTGTGGTTCAATCAATGGGATAGTGGTAGCTGCAAATTATAATTGTCCCGGACAATTGGTAATTTCAGGCGAAGTAAAAGCGGTAGAAGAAGCGTGTGTAAAGTTGAAAGAAGCTGGAGCTAAAATGGCTGTTTTGCTACAAGTTGGTGGTGCTTTTCATTCCCCATTGATGGAAGCTGCTCGTGAGGAACTCGCAAAGGCGATCGAAGAAACTAATTTTAAAAGACCTATCTGTCCAGTTTATCAAAATGTAACAGCGCATGCTGTGTCTGACCCTCTGGAGATTAAAAAGAATTTAATAGATCAGTTAACTTCTCCTGTGAGGTGGACGCAAACAATGCAACAAATGATTGCCGACGGCGCATCAGAAGTGGTTGAGGTAGGTCCTGGAAAGGTCTTGCAAGGTTTATTTAAAAAGGTAGATAGAAGTTTTTCTACCTCATCTGCTATTCTTGTGACAGAGTGATAAAACTAAATAACAAAAAAAAAGCACGACATTGTCGTGCTTTTTTTTGTTATGGTAATCAATGATTAAATTAGTTTCGGTATAAAGTTGCTTTAACAGCATTGATCACTCTTGCTGCATTTGGCAAAGCTTCTTCAATTAAAGTTGGTGAAAATGCAAACGGAGTATCTGATTGTGTAACTCTCATTACTGGAGCGTCTAAATGATCAAAGGCATAGCGCTGTAAGTGATAAGCAATTTCTGAAGATATCGAAGCTAAGGGCCAAGATTCTTCCAAAACTACACAGCGATTTGTTTTCTTAACAGATTCTACGATACAAGCATAATCGATAGGTCGCACTGTACGCAAGTCAATTATTTCACAGGAGATACCTTCTTTCTCTAAAATAGCGGCAGCTTCGAATGCTACTTTCATGATTTTTCCAAATGAAACAATCGTTACATCAGTACCTTTCCTTTTTATATCAGCAACTCCAATAGGAATAATATATTCCCCTTCTGGAATTTCTCCTTTGTCGCCATACATTTTTTCTGATTCTAAGAATACAACCGGATCATTGTCTCTGATGGCAGCTTTTAAAAGACCTTTTGCATCGTAAGGATTGGATGGCGTGATCACTTTAAGCCCAGGGACGTGTGCATAGAAGGCCTCAAAACTTTGTGAATGCGTAGCTCCTAATTGTCCTGCAGTTCCATTACCACCTCTAAATACAATTGGACAATTGTATTGACCTCCTGACATTTGAAGCATCTTAGCAGCGCTGTTAATGATTTGATCAGCAGCTAGAATTGCAAAGTTCCAGGTCATAAATTCGACAATTGGCCTAAGGCCCATCATAGAAGCACCTACTGCTATTCCTGTAAATCCGAGTTCGGCTATAGGTGTATCGATTATTCTTTTTGGACCAAATTCATCAAGCATTCCTTGAGAAACTTTATAAGCACCGTTGTATTCAGCAACTTCTTCTCCAAGAAGAAAAACACCTTTATCTCTTCGCATTTCTTCGTTCATTGCTTCGCGAAGTGCCTCTCTAAATTGTACTGTTTTCATATTTTTTAGTTAGTGGCTTATGAATGATCTAATCGATAGACTTAATTTCATATTCCATGTTACGTTATTCTTAAAATCAATAGATCAAAAATAAGAATATTTTACTTGATTTTTATATAATTCTTTTAATCCCTTAAATAGTTCGTTAAATTTTCAATCCGCTATGAAGCCATAATCCAATAGCGCTAGTATTTGCTGAAATGAGAAATTTAAATCCAGTGGTCATTTTACCTTCTGCACTCAAAGAACATACAGAAAGCAGGTAGGTTCAATTGCCAAATGCGACATTAACACTGATAAATTTATAAAAAATATTCTTTGACGAATCAAAATTTAATTTTTCTTTTGGTCTTTCATTTATTTTAATTATATTAGAATTCACTTAAATTGCAATAGTATGAAAACAATTGTAGCTATTTTTTTCGTTGTTACTTTCATTCAAGGTTTCAATGTGTATTCTCAGAGTAGAATTTCTGATCGACAATTGATGAATTTAGGAATCGCTATTACTGAAAAGGATTTGTCAAAAGCGATGAACTTTAAGAATGCAAAGCTTGCTTGTCAAAAGTTAGGGAAACAATGGAGGTTGCCTGAAATTGATGAAATGGAAAGTGCTGTAAGTGAATATGGTATGAATGAACTGAAAGAAAATGCTTACTGGTGTACTCAATCAGGTGAAAGTTATCCATATATAGCAGTTGAACTAGGGTTATTTGCTGGCGCAGCTTATTATCCAACTCAAGAATGGTCTGTTCGTTGCGTTCGAAAATTACGACCAAGCGAAATGGGAGAATAAGATAGGAATAAGTTACCTGATTTTATTTGTATTCAGTGTTTCCTTAATAACATTTAAACTACTTGGACCAAATCCATTTAGTTGAAGAAGTTGTTCCTGTTTAAAATTCAGATGCGTAGTATGGAGGAATTTATTGATAAAGAAAATCCTGGTCGCGTGATTCAAAATGGTGTTCCAACAGGTGTTGAGCTAAGTCCTGCGATGGAACACGGCGGGGTTTTTCCATCATCTCCAGTTAGTCGCTTTACAACGGTAGGGACTGATTTATTGAGTGATTTTTGAGGGCAGTGACGATTCTAAAGAGTTAATCTTATCTCTTATAAAAGATAAATTAAAATGCTTGTCGTAGACTTTACCAGTAATTAATACCATAATGAAAACCGCAGTAACTACTAGCCTGTCAAATACTTTTTCTCCGAAATATCTCCTATTTTATTTGAAGCGAAACTCATTTAAATAATTTTGTAAATAAGGAGCTTCAACTCCATGGTGTATAGCTTTTATTAAGTTTTTAGAGTTCGTTATTGCTTTGCTACTCCAAGGTAATATTTTTCCAAACTCATGCTTTGACATGTCATATAATTCAACTTTTTCATAGGTTCTGAATGACTAAGGATATCCCTTTGCTTTATCCGCTTTAATTGAACTTGATTCATCTAATGATTTTTCTGTTGTATATTTTTAAAATTAAACCAAATGTAATTATAAAATAGGCCAATTATGCGAAGTAATTTTTTATCAAGAAGATGAAAAAAATAGTTGAATAGCCTAAGCTATGCAACTATTTTTTGAAGATATATTAATGAAAAAGAACAAGTAGATTTGACTGTTTTGTAGTTATGTTTGGTATTACTTGTGCTTTTTTTTTAGAATCGTGGAGTATTTCCACAAAATAAGTTGCTTTTCGCAATTATTAAATATTGATAGCGTTTGCGTAACATTTGGTTAAGGAATCAAAGAAATGTGAAAATCATTTTCTTCCATACTTATGGAAGAAAATTTAAAGGCGTGTTGCACTATTTGACTAACAGATTCAATAGCGTTGGCTATTGCTTAGCTTTACTTATAGAATATGCAATCAAAATAAAAACTAATAGTAAAATTCCATTAACAATGACATAACTCGGAACAGAAAAATCAATAAACGTAAAAATTAGGTTACTTATCAAAGCAATTGCAAAGAAAATTCCAGAAACAACCCTAACATTTGTTGTTGTCCTCGGTAATTCAAAACTTGTTCCGATAGTCATAGACAATGCTGTTGCAAGAAACACAAAACTACCTGCACTTAATAGTATTTTATTCTGAGTACTGTTAAAACTGTATAATCCATAGGAGATCAGTAAACTTACCATTATGGCTATTATAGTTGGTACAAAATTTATTTTCATGATTTCATGTATTTTGTTGAAATGGTGGTGGTGCTAATGCAACCAATTTTAAAATCTCAGGTAATTTCTCAGCAATTTCCCAGTTTGGTAAACCGGGTTTCCAAATGTAAGTTTCCTTAACAATTTTTTTCTCTGTAATTAGTCGGGATAATTCCTGCTCCGAAAAAGGCCCAGCTTGATTACCCTCAATCATTACATAGTAAAATTGTGGTACTGCTGTTTGCATTGGATTCATAGAACCCGGAACATGCATGTTTGCCATTGCACTATTCATGGTGTTAACCATTTGCTGTGCAACAGCCATACCCATTCCGAATTCTACTAATCTGTTCATTGAAAAAAAGCTGTCGTCATTCATAATAATAACTATTTTAATTTGTGAATAACAGGTAAGCCCACCAAGCTGCATCTCCTAATGCACAAAATGCAAACCATTTAACTGAACTTATGTTACGTAAATAGGGAATTACAAAAACTATAATTGCATAAATTAAGGATAAGACTACACCCATCGTCAAGGCTACAGGGGTCTCCATATTAGAATCTAAAAATTCAAAAACAGCTACACCCATTACAAATAATGTTATAGCTGATAGAATAATGAACATTAAAAGCCCTACAAAGAATTTAATTAAACCGTTTGCTGCTTTTTTTCCTAAAGAATCATTTGTTGTCATAATAATAAAATTTAATTTTTCCTACTCATAAGTATTTTCAGAATACTTACCGTTTATTAGAGTGGGTTCTGGACTCCACTTTTATGATTATAAATAATTAACGGAATTGGTATAGGTGGAACTGAACCAAACAAATTTGAAATTGCTTGAACATTTCTTGTAATTATACAGCCTGCCATTCCTTGTGTCCAATCATATGTGTTTTTTTGATTTTGAACGTTTTAAATGATTAGTTGTGCTAAAGCCATGCTCGTTCCGAATTCTACTAATTTGTTTGTTGAAAAAACTGTCATCATCAACAAACTAAATTATTTACAGATATAAGAAGCTAAGGTCTTTTGAAGTCCAATTACATCGATTCCTTTTTTAAGCTCTTTTTTTAATGAAGTTGCCGAACCGGAAATCCAAATCTCTATTTCACAATCAGAATCAAAAGATCCTGCGGTTTCAACTAAGAAATGCGTAATTGATTTATAAGGTACAGAATGATACTCTTTTTTAGAACCAGTCATACCTTGCACATCTTGCATAATTAAACGCTTGTTGGTGAACACCCATTTGTCTCTAAAGATTTTGAATGCGGATTCAATATTCTCTCCTTCAAACAATACATTTGCTAATTCTGTTTGTAATTCTGCTGGATTTAATTCCGTTGCATTACCCATTAAGTTTGAAAAAAAACTCATTTTATTATATTTTATGTTGTTCCTACTCATGTGGCTTTTCAGAATACGCCCCGATTTTTTAGAGTGGGTTCTGGACTCCACTTTTATGATTTTAAATAATTTACGGCATTGGTGGTGGAGGCGGAGGTGGAACGGCACCAAACAATGAGGA
>CAMDGH010000071.1 GCA_945897755.1 Chryseobacterium gleum
ATCGATTTTTATCCATGCGGAAGAATTGGTCTACTGCTTTCAAACAAAAAAATATAATTTAATCTAACTCAATTACAATGATCAAAAGAATACTATTTTTCTCTTTAAGCTTTAGTCTTATATTTTCGTGTAACCAAAAAAATAAAGAAAAATCGATTAACACAAAACCTTCTATACCAATAGTAAGGAATAATGGATTGAAAATCGCATTTTATAATCAAGATAGCTTAAAAGTACATTTTGATTTTTACAAGAAAATGGATGAGCAAGTAAAGAAGAAGCAACTCTCTTTTCAATCTCAATTATCCAACCAAGAAGCCGAGCTTAGACAATTCATTTCAAAAAACGAAGAACGTGCAAAGCTAGGTCAACTATCTGCGTTTGAAATTCAATCCATTCAACAACAAGCCCAAGCAAAAGAGCAAGCACTATATCAATTACAGCAAACTAAAGGAGCATCGCTCGAAAAAGAAACTGTTGATTTATTAAATGTAATTGGAAAAAAAATTGAAGTTTCCGGAAAAAAATATTGTGATAAATACAACATTGACATATTAATGGTTCAATCAGCAGGTAGTCAATTTAATTTCATAAATCCAACTATGGAAGTCACAAATGAATTTATTGAATTCCTTAACAACGAACAAAAAACGATTGAAAAAGATTATTCAAAGTAAGTTATGCTGATTTCACAACAAAAACTAAAGGATAACATTGCCGAATACATTCTTTATATGTATCAAATTGAAGATGTAATCCGCGCTTATCAATTCGACTTAGAACGTATAATGGATGAATATGTAAGGGTTCAGCTTCCAGATACTTCCTTTCATTCTTCATATAGAAAATGGTATAGCGATTTAATTTCTCAGATGCGTTCTCAAAAAATTGAAAAGAAAGGTCATTTATATCTGATTCAAGAAGTAATGATTGAGCTTTCATACCTGCACAACACTTTACTGAATTTAATAAATGATGAAAAGTATAAAACGCTTTACGAATCAGCATTCGATCACATTGAACTTTTTAAAGAAAAATCTAATTTAAAGGATAAAAATCACATAGAAATTATTTTTCATGCACTATACATGAAATTATTACTTCGACTGCAAAAAAAAGAAATAAACTCCGCTTCTGAAGAAGCATTTGATGCAATGAGAATTCTTATTGCTTATCTATCTAAATCTTATCACCAGATGAAAAATGGTGATTTAAACTTTGTGAATAATTAGGTTCGTTTTACGTATAGTGGAGTTAGCTTCAAATTTTAGAGTCAAAGTTAATCTATGATGCTAGGTATTCAGTTTTTTATTTTAACCCTTACTCATTTTATTTAGTCATTATCACATCCAATATAACTCAAGTTTTGTTTTTGAAAAATCAACACCTTGTTTAAATTTAGCTGTTAAGCGTATTATTTTTCCTGGTAAAATAGATTTAAAATTTTCTGTAAAATCAACTTCATTATTTACAGAATTAATCCATACATTTTGAAGAAACTTTTTTGATGTTATTTCAATCGTTGCTGTATTTAAATCGTGATTAATCTCTTTTATTGAAACAACAAAATCTAATGAATCAGCTTTTTTGTAAGAACTTTTATCTCCAATATGAACAAAACCTCGTTTAATCGAATTTTGTTTGGAATATTCATCGCGAAATAAATTGGATGTATTTAATTTATATTCAACACCTAACGAGTCCAATTCTTTTAGTTCTATTTCTAAAAAATAATTTTTAGAGCTCAAAGAATCCATGTTAACCATTTTGTGTAATGGAATTGAAGACATTGATTTTACATCGAATAATTTTGAGTTATATCCTATTCTATTTCCAAAAAAATCATGAACAGATACATTCACCTTAACTTTTTGTGCAGCTGGTAAATCTGAACAAATCCAATAGGTTTCCTTTCCTAGCTGCTCCGTTTTTTGGAGGATCGTTAAGGAACGATAATCATCCCTAACTTGATATTGAAGGGCTTTCCAATTTTTATTATAATCAATACTTGACCAAGTAGGAGCTGGCCAGCAATCATTCAACTGCCAGTAAATAGTACCCATACAAACAGGTGCATTTAATCGATGACTTGCTATTGCAATACCAACTGCTTTTGCTTGGGTAAGTTGAGAACGATAAATGAATTCTTTGAAATCATTCGTTTCTCCATAGAGGAGATCAGCATGTTTTTTAATCATCCCATTTCCTACATAACTTTTTTGATGATGTTTCATAACAGGACTATCCAAAGACCAATCTGAATCAGTACTAAATGTTTTTACTGTATTCATTTCAGGAAAAGACTGAAACCCATATTCTGCATTAAATCTCCCGAATTTTCTTCCAAAATCTTCAATTGGATCTCTTCCATGCCAAACCCCCCAATAATGTTGAGTTCCATGATTGAAATCTTTATCAAAAACCCAATGACCCAAAGGGGATGTATGTATATATGGCACGTATGAGTTTGTATTGCAGACTTCAGGAGCTAATCCTTTAAACAAGGAATTATATGCTTTTCGTATTATTTTTTGCTTCGACGGCGAAATCATGTACCGAACTTGAAACCCCCAATATTTCCAAGCAACATCAACTTCGTTATTTCCATTAATTAGAATCACTGATGGATGAGCTGTCATGCGAGGAATTTGATATTCTAATTCTGTCCGAACAGAATTTAAAAAATCAGTGTCTCCCGGGTACATGGCACATGCGAACATTAAATCTTGCCAAACCATAATTCCCTTACGATCACACAATTCATAAAAATAATCGTCAGGATAATACCCCCCTCCCCAAACACGCACACAATTAAAATTACTCATTTCCATTTGTTCAACCATCCATTTTATATCTGTTGGTTTAACTTTAGAAGGAAAAAGTTCTTGAGGGATATAATTAGCACCTTTACAAAAAATCGGACGATGATTTATCTTAAAATAATAAGAAGTTCCAACACCATCTTTTTCTTGAATTAATTCTGAAAAACGTACTCCAAAAGAAATCACCTTTTCATCAATTAAAACTCCATCTTCAGTATATACTGAAATCGTATCTGAATACATAAATTGTTCACCCTGATCCCTAGGCCACCAGCATTTTGGGTGATTCATAATAACATTCCATTTTAAACGATTCGAATTTGAATTTAAAAGTTTTGTTTCTCCAAATAATTTACTTTTAATCACCAAAGCATTTGAAATATTATTCACAAAATAAAGTGAAACAGCCAAAGATGCTATTTCTAAATCTTGAGATAACAATGCTGTTTCCACTTTAGCTAAGACAAGTTTGTTTTTATTATAGTATTGAATTTCGACTGGTTTTATAATCCCAATTGTATTCATACGCAAAGCCCAATCCCATCCAAATTGATATTGAGGTTTTCTAGTTAAAGGAGCTACTTGAAAGGAACCGACATCATTGGGAGCTGGGTAAAAAACATCTTTCTTTGTTTTTTTATTTTTATGAAATGCAATTGGAGAGACAAAAACGATATGCAACTTATTTTCACCAATCTTAAGTCTATTTTTAACTGATATCCTATAGGGATGAAAACTGTTTTCAGTCTTGATTAACAAAGAATCATTTAAATAAATTGAAGCATATGTATCTATCCAAGGAAAAACGATATCAATAAATTCTGATTCTTTTATTTTTACTTGAAACGTTGATCTCCATTCCCAAATTTCATCTTCGACCCAAAGGTATTTCTTTTCATTTTCGCCATAAAAAGGATCAGGTAATTCTCCTCGCATCCACAAAAGTTCTTGGACAGAGGTATGAGAACCTGCTTCCATCCATACACTCGTTTTAGGATGCTTTACCTCCCACTTAAGAAATTGCTGAGCGTAATAATTATTTATGGAAATACAAAAGGTAAAACAAAAGCATATAAAACGAATTCGATTTAAAAAAGAAAAGATTAATTTAGTCATATGAACTTTTTTCTAAATACAATTGTTAATTTATATATAATTATTGTATTTAAACAAAATGCTAATCATTTTTTATTTTGAAACTCAAACAAATTATCATTAAAACCACTATTTTATTCTTTTTACTATTTTATTCTTATGGCTGTAAATCACAAAATTCAGACAAAACACAAACCATTCAAGCTAAATCAAAAAAAAATATGAATTATAATAAATTAAACAAAGAAGAAGAACGTATTCTCCATCACAAAGGGACTGAAATTGCATTTACTGGAACGTATTCTGATTTTTTTGAACCAGGAATTTATTCTTGTAAGCAATGTAATAGTGCACTCTACACCTCTGATGCTAAATTTCATTCAGGCTGTGGATGGCCTAGTTTTGATCAAGAAATTAAAGGTGCCGTAACAAGAGTATTAGACAATGATGGAAGAAGATTAGAGATTATTTGTTCTAATTGCAAGGGTCATTTAGGACATGATTTTGAAGGAGAGGGATTTACATCTAAAAATACGAGGCATTGTGTAAATTCTCTTTCAATGATATTTTCACCTTCTATCCCTTCAGAAAAGACTGAACTTGAAACTGCAATTTTTGCTGGCGGATGTTTTTGGGGAGTTGAATATTATTTTCAACACGAGCAAGGGGTCATATCAACCCAAGTTGGATACATTGGAGGACATACTTTGAACCCTACTTATAAGGAAGTATGTTCTAAAAAAACGGGACATATCGAAGCAATGGAGATACGTTTTGATCCTTCAAAAGTAAGTTTTGAAGATTTAGCAAAACTTTTCTTTGAGATTCACGATGCTACTCAAAATAATGGTCAAGGGAATGACATTGGACCACAATACCTTTCTCGCATATTTTACAATTCAAAAACACAACTCGAAATAAGCGAACAATTAATTCAAGGTTTAACAAATAAAGGTTATTCTATTGCAACTAAACTTGAGCGAGCATCAACTTTTTGGCCCGCAGAAACCTATCATCAGCAATATTATGAAAAGTCAGGAGGAACTCCATATTGCCATAGTAGAAAAAAAATATTTTAAACTATTTTTGGGGATTTAGAGCTAATGAGAAAATCTTATAAGCTATAAAAAATAACCTTTTTTATTCCCAGTGTAAAGTTAAAATTGATTCTTTGTGGCGAAGCAATCTCTTGTACAGATTGATTACTAGGAAATGCGGTTAAAAGATAAGACCCACTTGCATCTAAATACACCGTTCCAAAAACAAATGCATGTTGAACGCCTCCATTTATTCCTGCAGCAATACCTAACCAAGAGCCATTAATACTAGATGAAGTTGGTTTTTTAAACTTAACTTCATCAAATTTACCTATATCTCTTTTTACTTGATTTAAAATTAAAATAACGTTTGTTGATCCATAGGCAGAAAAACCATATTCTGCTTTTTCTCCAAAATATAATCGCTTACCAAACTCAATCCCAGAATAGTTAAATGTAATTCGACTAAGTGCATTTCCATAATAAACTGCATTTACATCATTATTATCCAATTGTAATGAGTCTGTACTGATCACCTGAGGAATGGTGTAAAATAACTTGCCATAAGAATGTCTTTCTTCACCATTATTATATTCCCCTGAAATATGTAATCCAAGAAAAGGTGTTTTATTTCCATATTCAAACAACATGGAAGTACCTGCACCCATACTTAATTGTGAAAAAAGAAGTTTTGAATAGACCAAAACCAAAACAAGTAAACTCAACTTCATAATCATCGATATTAATTGATATAAATTTAGTATTTTTATTTTTGAATTGATATATATAATGTTTTTTTAAATTAAAAACCTATTCTCTCATCATGTCTGTATTTTCTTTCAATGGTTTTATTCCTGTAATTAATCCTAGTAGTTTTGTTCATCCTCAAGCAACAATAATTGGAAATGTAATTATCGGTGAGCATGTTTATATCGGAGCACACGCAACGATTAGAGGGGATTGGGGTCAAATTATTATTGAAGACGGTTGTAATATTCAAGAATAATGTACAATACATATGTTTCCTGGAACCACAACAATCCTTAAAAAAGGGGCCCATATTGGACATGGAGCAATAATTCATGGAGGTACAATTGGAGAAAACACTTTAATTGGAATGAATAGTGTTGTAATGGATGAGTGTATTATTGAATCTGAATGCATTATTGGAGCATTGACTTTTGTTTCTGCAAAATCACACATTGAAAAGCGAAGTTTAGTTGTTGGTAATCCAGGTAAAGTAATCAAATTAGTTTCAGATGAAATGTTGGAATGGAAAACTAGGGGAACTGAACTATATAAGAAACTTCCCGAAGAATGTAAAAAAACCCTGATTGAATGTGAACCTTTAAGTTCAATCGAACCCAACAGACCTCGTCAAGAAAAATTACTTAATACCTGGGAAGAAATAAAGAAAAAAAGGTAACTACTCATCTTATTCATTGGTTAAGAACTCCTTTTTACCTCAGTTAAAAAATAGGGTATAACTTTAAAACAGTAAAAAAAAGGTATTAAACCTCAAAATTCACTGAAGTATCGATGTTACAAGTGATAAAATTCCAAGAATAAAAAAAGAGGTAAACCCAAAAGAAATACTTATCTCAAGTAATTTTTATTCTAGTATATAATTAAAAAACAAATACTTAGCCTAATTATTGTTTTAATACTGTAAAAACAGGTTATAAAAAAGTAGCTGCACTTTTACCAGTAGGAAGATTATTATCTGCTAAAACAGCACCTGAAGCGGCAGAAAGAGGTGCTAAAACCCAATTGAAAAAAGGAATCCAAGAAATACAATTGTATGCAATTCCAAAACCCAATAATGTTAAATAATTAACACGCATATATTGAATACGTTTAGAAAAATTCATTCCTCTTCTTTCTACAATGTAATCAAAAAAGTTAAAGGCCATAAAATAACTATTTACTAGAAATAATCCTATCAAAACAAAAGGAGAAGTTACTGGGGCAAAGAAACTAATTATAGCTCCTATAAAAATTAATAGAGATTCAAGAAGCATATTTCTGCATGTTATCAAAATACCACGATATACATCTTTTACAAATTGAAGAAATTTAAATTTATATTTTTTACCTGTTACTAATTCCTCTGTTTTTTCTGATATAAATGCAAAAAGTGGAGATAAAAGAATTAATATAAGGTATTTCATAAATCGTCCCATAAGATACCAGATAAAAAGCTTAACAATAATAATCACAGACCAATGTAAACTTATTTTTAAAATATCTTTCCATCCACTAACGGATGACTGAACAGAAAGATCAAGATAAGTATAAGACTTGATGAGATCATATAAAATAGGAATCAACCAATTACTTAATTGAAAAGATAAAAGAATTGATAAAACAAACCATAAAAACAAAGGGATTAAAAACCAAATACTTAAGCGGGAAACAGAAAATCTAATTCCTTTAAAAAAACTTATGAATCCATTAAAAAAAGTATGCATGTAATAAAGTTAATGTAAATCAAATAAAAAACACCAACTAAATGAAAGTTAAATCTAGGTTATTTTCAATCCGAACGGATACAAAGATTCATTAGAATCACTTTTTGAAAATCGTTGCTATTGTTTCGACTAATTGCTCATCCCGATTTAATACATGGTTAGCCATTAAATAATAATCTTCTCTTTGTTTAATCAAATTTTCAATAAACTCCAGTAAATTATCATTTCCAATTGAAGCCAAAAGAGGTCTCTCTTTTTTTGCTTTAATCAAACGTTGATACAATTCTTTGGGTGAGCGGTTTAAATAAATTACGATACCTTTTTCCTTCAACAATACAA
The DNA here is from genome assembly GCA_945897755.1 of Chryseobacterium gleum. Classification (GTDB taxonomy): domain Bacteria; phylum Bacteroidota; class Bacteroidia; order Flavobacteriales_D; family Crocinitomicaceae; genus CANHVK01. Next base: position 7,765 of record CAMDGH010000071.1, read on the forward strand.
TTAAATTATTGAAACATGGCAAGCCCCCTCCAACTGAAACAATTGCATTTTTAGATGTGTCTAATTCTTGAATAAACTTTTTTTCAAGAATTCTAAAATAGGGTTCCCCGTATTTTTCAAAAAGAACAGGTATAGAAACACCTTGTTGATTTTCTATTGTAAGATCAGAATCTATCCATTCCACATTACAACGTTTAGCTGATTTTTTAGCGAGTTTAGATTTACCACTCCCCATAAAACCAATTAAAAAAAGTAATCCCATCGTTTAAAGCTCAGAAGGAATAAATAATGGGTCTTTGATAAATTTAGCAATAGATTCAATATGACTCGTATGTGGAAACTGATCAACTAAAGTTATTTTTTCTAAGATATACCCAGCACGTTGTAATGTATCTGTATCGCGCGCTTGAGTTGAAGGATTACAAGAAATGTAGACAATACGTTTTGCATCTAAATCAATCACTTTTCGTAATGTTTTTGGAGCAATACCAGCTCTGGGTGGGTCTAATACAATAGTGCCAATATTCCCTTTATATTCAGGAAATTGACTTAAAAACTTACCTACATCAGCAGCAAAGAAACGGACCCCCGTAATTCCATTACGAATCGCATTTTTCTTAGCATCTTCAATCGCATCTTCCACAATATCTACACCAATTATTTCAATTCCTTTTGCCCTTTGCGATAATATTTGACCTATCGTACCTGTCCCACAAAACAAATCCATAACGACCTTCCCTTCTATCACATTATCTTCAAACACATAATCCAAAGCCTTTTCATATAGGAGTTCAGCACTTTTTGGATTTGTTTGAAAAAAACTCTCCATACTGATTTCAAAAAGTAAGCCACTTAATTTTTCTATCACTTTTAATTCACCAAAAATCAATGAATTAGTTCCGTTTTCTATTTTAGCTCTATCCGCAACATTATCATTGATTGTATGCTGAAAACCAGCCAGTCGATTCCCTAATTTCTCTCTAAGGAAAAACCCAAAGGCATTCACATCAAACTTTTCAACCCCTTCAGAAGATGTCACTAGATTAATCAGTAATTGATCTTGATAAAATGATTTTCTAACAACAATATGTCTAAAAAAACCTGTTTTTTTTGGCGGATGCCATGCAGGCAAACCTGAGGACATCAAAAAGAGACGAATTTCTTTTAAAAGTGTTTCAAACTGAATATCAAATAAACCACTTTCTTTATTTAAACTTTCTACTTTCCACCATGTCCCTCTTCGCTTAAACCCCAACGCAAATGCATCGTCAATCTCCTCATTTCTATCTAAATCATGTTCAATAGCTGAAAAACTATATTCCATTTTGTTTCGATAATTAAATGTATCAGGAGAAGCAATATAGGAATCAAACACATCATGTATGTTATTAACTTGACCTATTTTACGAAATACATCTAAGGTAGCATCTTTCTTATATTGATGTTGAAGTTCTATGGGAACATACACATATGGAGCACCTGATATTTCTTGATATGAAAGAGACACTTCCTGGGGAGAACGTTGTAATATCTCAATTAACTTACATTCAGCGTGACGTTTTCTTTTTTTTTCTACACGAGCTAAAACCCTTTGTCCAGGAAAAGTGTTTTCAACAAACAAAACAAAATCACCTTCTTCTGAATTCAGTTTAGCAATCCCATTTCCACCAAAAGCATAAGCAACAATTTCTAATTCAATAATTTGATTTTTCTGAACCATTTCTTACCTATATCATACCTTTAATAACTCCCTTTTCAGAATTACGTATAAAATCAATAATTTGAGTTCTCAATTTAGAAATTGGCATTGAATCGATTACGGCTTCAATCCCTTTAGTCACATTATTGTTTTGAACATAAATAACACGATAGATATCTTCAACTTCCCTTACATCTTCATCAGACATACCTCTTCTTCGAAGACCAACAGAATTAACACCTGCATAGGTCAATGGCTCACGCGCGGCTTTAATAAAAGGAGGGACATTTTTTCGAACCAAAGAAGCGCCTCCAATAAACGTATGTGCACCAATATGCACAAATTGTTGTACCGCCACCTTACCTTCCAATATGGCATAATCATCAATCACAACATGACCAGAAACACCAGTGTAAGATGCTAAAATCACATTATTTCCAATTTGGCAGTCATGGGCTACATGAACATAAGTCATCAGTAAACAATTAGAACCAATACGCGTACACATTTTATCTTTTGTCCCCCTATGAATTGTAACACACTCTCTAATTTTTGTATTATCTCCAATTTCCACTGTTGTATACTCTCCGTCAAATTTTAAATCTTGCGGAATCACCCCAATTACAGCTCCAGGAAAAACTTCACAATTCTGTCCAATCCTAGTTCCTGGATAGAGTGTAACATTTGGATGAATATGTGTTCCATCTCCAATAATTACATCATCAAATACAGTAGAAAAAGAGTCAATAGTGACATTTTCTCCTAATTGAGCTTTACTCGATACACTAGCTAATGAACTAACCATCTGATCTATTTTTCTTTAACAACTTGAGCTAACATTGATGCTTCAGAAACAATCTGACCATTAACATAAGCTGTCCCTTTCATATTAACCAAACCCCTTCTAATTGGAGATGCTAACACCATTTCAATCACCAATGTATCACCAGGGATAACTTTTTTCTTGAATTTACATTCATCAATTTTTAAAAAATACGTTGAATATTTTTCCGGTTCATCAACTTGATTTAGAGCAAAAATCCCCCCAACTTGAGCCATTGCTTCAATCTGTAAAACACCAGGCATAACCGGATTTCCTGGGAAATGTCCTTGAAAAAAAGGTTCATTCATAGTAACATTTTTGAGTCCTATTACATTTTCAGGTCCTAATTCAATGATCTTGTCCACCAATAAAAAAGGGTAACGGTGTGGCAGCATTTTCTCGATTGCATAAATATCATAGACAGGATCCTTCGTCAAATCAAATTTACGTCCTGCTTTTTCTTGTTTTTTAATTAACTCTTTTAATACTTTAGCAAACTGAGTATTACCATAATGACCTGGTCTAGCAGCTAAAATATGCCCTTTAATTGGACGACCAACCAAAGCTAGATCACCAATAATATCCAATAATTTATGCCTTGCAGGTTCATTTTCGAATCTTAATTTAGAACTATTTAATACCCCAATCCCATTGTATTGAACCTTAAGGTCTTCTTTCCCTAACATTTTGGCCAATCGATCTAAATCTTCTTGCTTAAGATCTTCTCTATCTACTAATACGATCGCATTATCTAAATCCCCACCTTTAATCAAATTATTTTTAGCTAAATATTCTAATTCACGCAAGAAAACAAAGGTTCTACAACGTGCGATCTCTGTTTTAAACTCATCTAATCTGTATATGTTTGCGTGTTGAGTCCCTAATAATGGCGAGTTATAATCCACCATTACCGTTACTCTATATTCAGCATCTGGAATAGCTAAGAATTCAATCCCTTTCTCAACATCTTCCCATTTAATATTTTCGGTTAATTCTAAATATACACGATCTACCTCTTGTTCTATAATCCCTACTTTTTCAATCGCATCTATGTACTCAATAGAACTACCATCCATAATCGGAATTTCTTGAGCATCTAATTTAATCAACGCATTATCAATTTGTAACCCATAAAGCGCAGCTAAAATATGCTCTGTAGTGTACACCCTTGCCCCATTAAACTCCAAAGTAGTACCTCTTGATGTACTTACCACCAAATCAACATCTGCTTTAATAATAGGTTGCCCTTCTAAATCTAATCGTTGAAATTTATACCCGTGATTACATGGAGCTGGACAAACTTCTAGCGTTACTCTAACTCCTGTATGAAGACCTACCCCTTTAAAAGTGACAGACTCTTTAAGCGTTCTTTGTTTATCGCTCATACTATTTATTTGTAAGTTCTTTAATTTGTTTTTCTATCTCTTTTAATTTGGTCAAGACATAAGGTAGATTCTTAAAGCCAACGAATGACTTTTTATAGTCATTAATTGGTATAGCAGGAGAACCCATTAGTTTTGAAGGATTTTTGACCACATTAGCAACACCAGATTGTGGTGCGATCATTGTTCCATCAGCAATACTGATATGTCCAGAAATACCTGCTTGACCACCAACCAATACATTTTCACCTAATTTTGTTGATCCTGCAACCCCTACTTGTGCAGCAAGAGCAGTATTCTGTCCTAACTCAACGTTGTGTGCAATCTGAACTAAATTATCTAATTTAAATCCTTTGCGAAGGATTGTTGAACCCATAGTTGCTCTATCTATAGAGCA
>CAMDGH010000072.1 GCA_945897755.1 Chryseobacterium gleum
GGCTTACTCAGCAATGGGTGATTCTTACAGGTAGAGAAATTAATCCTAACGATTCTTCGTGGTTAATGGGTCCATTTGGCAACTTAAATGGAATTGGAGAAAATTTCATTTACCAATTAGCAGAAAAAGAAAATTTATTAATTAAAAGAGATTCAAAATCAAACGGACTTCTAACTTCTATTAATCAATTAAACCTTTCAGATACTGAATTATCATCTTTATCTTCAAAAGTGATTGATTTTTATGAAACAACTGCAAACTATAGTTTAGATCTTAACGTTCAATGGAATCCGTTTTTTAAGGTATTCGGATTTTTGTTAAATAAATTATTTAGTAATCGAATTAACCAATTAAATATTCCTATTAATAATATTAAAAATTCTGAACTATTAAAAAGTGAAATAATCACTCTTTCAGATATAGAATCTCATGAAATTAAATATACAATTTGGTTGAGGACATTAAAATCAACTGGTCAAGTAATTTATTCTGGCATATATAGTACTTGTAATTTACCGTCTGGAAAAACATGTGTCAAAGCTGTATTTCCTCTGCCAAAGGGCAATGCTACTGTAATCATGGTTCCAAAAATAGAAGTTAACGGTTCACTTACATTAGACTCATCTGGTAAAAAATTTGGAGATCCTGGATTCTATTTTCTTTTAAATGATTCAAAAGGTAAGTATTGGGCTAAATTCATTAAATCTTTTCGCGACAAATTAATAATAGGAGAAGAAAATGAACACTTAGTTGCTGAGCAAAACTTAACACTTTGGAATCAAAAAATAGTTAAATTTCATTATAAAATAAAGAAAATAATTTGAATTTAGAAACGAACATTATCGTCGGACCATGGTAGCTAGCGCTAACAAATCCTAGAATAGGTTGACTAAAAATTAAATGCAAATGAAAAAAAAAGTTAAAACCAATTTATTAAGTATAATTACATTTACATTCTGTACGTTTTCTGTACATCCTCAAACTACGATTTTACCCGTCAATTCCTATGGCGTTTGGGACAGATCAAATGCCTATGACATTTCAGTTAATACTGATTACAACTATTTAAAAGGCAAAAGCGCCGATGTAAACTGGGAAGATGTACAAGCAAATAACTCAAATCAATACGATTGGTCTGAAATTCAAACTATATTACAAGCAGCTTACACTAACAATCAAATGGTAAACATAAGCGTAGGAGTAGGTCCCGATGCTCCAGCTTGGATTTACGATAATGGTGTGCCTAGTGTGCTTACGAATGATAAACAACATCCAAATTGGACACAATATCCCTATTATATGGATAACGACTATAAAACGTATTATTTCAATATGATAGAAAGTTTTGGAAATTTCTTAAGATCACAACCAGCGAATCTATTCAATCACATTGCATATATTCAAGTAAAAACAGGATGCACAGGGGATGAAGTTGCATATAAGGGAGCACCACTTAATACTTCTTATATTATTTCCGATAATCAATGGCGTGGATTCCGTTTAGAAGTATTTGAAAAATTTAGACAAACATTTAATACGGGGAATAAGAACACCCAAATTGGACTTCTTTTTAATAATATTGATCCTGTTGACGAACCTTTAGAATGGGAATGGGTAAGCAATAATGTTACTTATGGATTTGGAACAAAAGGCGGAGCGTACGCTAGAGGTCATCATCTTTCAGATGAATTAGATTTTAAGACCACTTGGACACCTTATCTTGTTAATCCTAAAGGATTACACTTATTTTCTGCAGCAGAAATGGATCAAACATGGACTAAACCATTGTGCCAAATTAATGTTCCATTAGGGTTTTATTGGGGCGCATTAAGCGGGCTTAATACGGGTCTTTCGGTTTGGCTCGTTACCCAAAGCGCTTTGCAAGAAGCACAATCAAGACCAGAATTACATGACGTTTTTAAGCTGTTTAATAAATATTCCAAACAAATCTATCCCAGTACTGCAGATGCTGCATATTCCATTTTCCACGAAGGTTTAAATTCTCAGAATACAACTAAATTTCCTGTCAGTGTTTATGGTGAAGCCAACCAATCAAATCAAGGTCGTTATAGTGCAATATGTAATGCGTATGCAGCCAGAGGAGCGAAAATGGATGATGTATTTTCTGCATCCAAAGGGCAAGTTTATCAGCGTGATCAGCAAACAGGGTATAACGATGCTGGATGGAATATTGAAGAAGGGAATTACGAAAGATGGATAACGCAAATTAATCCAGAATCAACTTCAATTGGACTTTTCAGAGTAAGAGGAATTATCAATTCAAGCTCATCAAAATACGACCGATTTGCACGTTCTTTTGAAAACAGTAGTGGAAAAAACACAATGTATTTTAAATTCAACTCCGATGTATTTACCCTATCAGATCCAGACAGTTTAACATTTAAAATTACGTGGCTCGATAAAAATCAAAATTCGACTTGGGCATTAAAATATTATAATTCATTAGGCTTACAGACTGCATTAACTATAACAGGGCTTGGTGATAATCAATGGAAAACAACTAACGTAAGCATACATAATCCAATTATTACACAAAATGGCGTTTTAACTTCTGACTTCATGTTGGTAAATACAGATAACATGGATGTTATTTTTCATGGTATTGAGGTAGATATATCACGAACAGGCACCTTATCTTCTATTGATTATAATTCTGAAAACGCTGAAACATTCATTTTCCCAAACCCGACATCGTCTGTACTTTATTGGAATAAAAATATTATATCAGATGAAATTATTATTTACAATTCAAAAGGGCAAGTGGTTTCAAACATCAACAAACCTGAAAACAATTCATTAAGCTTAATAAATTTAGACAAAGGAGTTTATTTTATTGTATTTCTTAAAGAGAAGAAAAGCGTATTAACCAAGAAAGTAATAAAAGAATAACAGGTGCTATACTTAAAAATAAAGTCAACAACTAACATAATAAAGCTTATACCTTGTGTAGTCCCGATTTTTTCTGAACTAATTAATGTTAGTTTTTCATTCACTCACTTTAGTGGCAATTTTAACACAAAGTTAACCACAAAGCAGACAGACACAAGATAGAAAATGTTTTAACTTTGTAAAACAAAAAAGTGGATGCCAGTAACCACTATAAATAACGGGGTGACACCGAAAAGCCATACGAGTAGGACAAAAATGAAAATCAAAAAAAATGAAAACAAAAATTTTACTTTCGCTTCTGCTGTTATCTTCAAGTTTGACAGGATTCTGCACCGTTTGGACAGTTAATAATTCAGGGCTTAAATTTACACCCGAGACCATCACCATTAATTTTGGTGATACTGTTAATTTTATTATCTCATCAGGACACGATGCAAGAGAAGTGAGCCTTACAACTTGGAATTCAAACGGCAATACTGCTTTGACTAGTGGATTTCAAACTCCTTTTTTTGGAGGAATGGTTTTGCCTGCTCAACTTGGCGTTGGTACTCACTATTATGTATGCACACCGCACGCATCTATGGGTATGAAAGGAACTATTATTGTTCAAAATTCCACCGCAGGCATTGCAGAAAATCAATCGCAGACAAATATTTCTGTTTATCCAAATCCTTCAAACGGACAGTTTCAATTTTCAATGGATGGTTCTCCGCTTTCTAAAGATTGTAAAATGGAAATTTATAGCGTGCAAGGAGAAAGAATTTATCAATCCGTAATTACAAATACAAAATCCGACATTGATTTGAGCAATCAGACAAAGGGTATTTATTTTGTAAAAATGTATAACGGACAGACAATTCTTACTAAAGAAATGGTTATAGAGTAAAGACACTTTACGACAGACCCAAAAGACACCGAGTCCATAACAGTTAGAGAAATATCAGAAAAAGCCCATAGTAAAGCCCCATACGTGGGCTTTTTTTGTTCGTCCGTGTTGGCTTAGCCCCCCCCACTTTTCTCTTGGGTGGAAAAGTATCATTTTAGTCTTTTAAGTTGATGCATAACATAAAACAAATAGCAGTATACATAGATTCTCATTACCTCTTTCTTTGATCAAGCTTTAACGATCTTATTAATAAAATTTTCTGCATCCTCCAATGAATTATAAAATTTATTAGTAAACTCTCGTTTGTATTTTGACTATATTTTTTCAGCGGGATTTAGCTATAGAGAATATGGCGGTAGAGAAATCAAAACAATATTTTCAGAAATTATTTTTTTTAGCCTTATGAACCCTTCCTTTATCGAGTACCATTATTTTGAGTTCTTTTGAATTTTATTTAGAAAAATTAGTCAGAAAAACTTGAAAATTATCAGCGTTTCAATACGGAAGTATTAATTAAAAATGGTCTCCAGTTATTGGTGAAAAAGCTCCTGAAATCGAGGTTTATTTGTGGATACTTGTAAAAAAGTGCAAATCGGTTTAACACTAATAGCGTTAACTGATTTCCATTTCGAGTAACCAAACCAAAACGCGATTTATCTTGAAAATATATTTTACTGAGTCAAAATCTCCGAAAGCATTTAATGCTATTTCTTGAAAGATTCTGCCGAAATATTTTAAAAAGAAATTACCTGATCTTCGTCTTTTTTGACATGACTTTTAGGGGCTACTTTTACACTTGATTTAAAATTTCTGATACAGTAATAAAGTAATGTGTTATAATTGAACGTCTTTCCTGTTTCTTTTTCAATCCAATCTTTAAGTTCAACATACCCTTGAAGTCCATTTTGAGGGTTATTAAGTTTTGCTTCCAACATTTTGTGCTCAACAGCATTAAAAACCGACGGCTTATAACCTGTTTTTTGATGCTTGATCAAACCCTCAATACCCGCATTTTGGTATAATGTTCTCCAATTCTGAACGCTATTAGGGTCAACTCCAGCTAAATTAGCAGGCTCCCGTCTAGAAATTCCTGCTTTTTCGTTTTCTTCAAAATCAGCAAAACTCTCAAACGTTGACTAATAAAAGGGATCGATTGTTTGAGAAGATTTTTTATCTCTTTTTCGGTTTCCTGAATAACCAAAATTTTCGCACGCGCCATAATCACTATTGTATTACAGTCCAAGTTTAACATGAAAAAACCAATTATTAAAATTGGCATATATTTTATTTTTGTTTGGTGTCAATTATTTTAAGCGCAAAAATTAATTAAATGTTATAAGCTACTTGTTGAATTGTATTTGTTTTTGGGTTAATGGACAAAAAGGAGGCTGAAATGTCTGGTAATGGTTGTGTTTATTAGCTTTACAGCAAATTTATGGCTTTGAAGAAAAAAACTGCTTTTATTGCAACTCGACAATTACCAAAAAAAATGGTAAAAAAGGTGTAAAACAACTTTATAAATGTTTTGCTTGTGGCAAACAATTCATAGGAGGAAATAGGCTTAATCCAGATCAAATCTGGCAAGAATATGTACAAGGTAAACAAACCTATTTTCAACTTTCTCAGAAATATAATTGTTCAATTAAAACAATTCAACGAAAAATTGATCTTGTTAAACCATTACGAAAAACATCTTTTCCTGATGTTGTAAATGTGCTAATGGATACAACTTATTTTGGTCGTAGTTTTGGTGTTATGGTATTTAAAGATAGTATTTCAGGTACAATATTGTTTAAGAAATATGTTAAACAAGAAACCAATAAATTGTACATTGAAGGACTGGAAGAAATAATAAGAAGAGGTATTAAAATTCAATCAATTATTTGTGATGGTAGGCGGGGTTTATTAAATCTACTTCCTGAAATCCCAATTCAAATGTGTAATTTCCATCAGGTTGCAATCATTCGTAGATATCTAACCAAAAACCCTAAAATGCAAGCTAGTAAAGAGCTTTGGGAGCACACTTTATTATTGGTTAGAACAGATAAAGCTAGTTTTGAAGGAGGGTTATCTGACTGGTACAGCAAATGGAAAGATTTTTTAAATGAAAAAAAAATAGATGAAAAAGGTAAGAATAGATATATTCATAAGAACCTCAGAAGTGCCTATAGAAGTTTAAATACGAACCTTCCTTGGCTGTTTGTTTGGTACGATAATATTCAGCTAAACATTCCAAACACCACAAATTCAATAGACGGACATTTTGCAGGATTAAAAAACAAATTAAGGAATCATAATGGGCTTTCACTTAGCAGAAAACAAAAATTTATAGATGAGTTTTTAAAGGCATAGAAACTCTAAAATGAAATAAAGGAAGATCTAACTTCCCTTATTTTATTATTTTATCGTTCATCAAAACATCCCTGACAGGTTGCTCTCCAGCAGAGCCCGTTTCCGTTTAGATTTGACAATATAAAGTTACAAAAGATATTTTTACTCGGATAAAATCCAAAAAATAAACAGCCTACTTTTTGTCCACTTGAGCAAAACAACTAAAATCTAGCCTCCTTTTTGTCCATTACGCCTTGTTTATTAATAATCAACATATTAACAATTCAATGTGTTTTTTAGAAACGAACTAAATATTAAATACATAAAAATAATTATATAATTTAGCAGGTTAAAAATGAATGTTTAGAAATTCATGACCAAGAAATTATTAATTATCGCTGGGATTGTTTGTTTATTAACTGTTGGGCTTTATTTTAGTTCAATTACATTCAATGTTCGATTGAATTATTTAACGGACACTAAAAAATTCGATCAAGCATATAAATTGATTGAGGAAGACGAAGACCTAAAAAAAGATTTAGCTGCTTACAATGCTGCAAAACTGAAAGTTTTGTGTTTAGACAAATCATCTCCGATATCAGAAGTATTTAGTGTGCTTAATTTGTTGGATCATACAATTTCAGTCAGCTGGAAAAATGATTTAAAGAAAAATTACGCTAGTTTTATTGTCAATAAATTAAAGAAATATAGCTCTTCTGAAATTTCAAATGGATTAGTTCAATTAACAACTAAAAATTCGCGTTCTTGGTACAATAGTATTTTATTTAAGGCATTAAAAAAAACAGCCCTTAAAGAACAATCAGTTTCTGCTTGGAACAATTGTATTCTATTTTGTCCTAAAATGGCGGAAATAGAAAGATTAACAATTAAACGAAGAAAGCTTTACTTTGATACAATTGCACTAAAACGTTCGAATGTATCTGTCGAAAGCATTGTTGCTCAAAATCCGTGTTACATTCCTATTTTAACCAAAATGGACAGAGTGTACGATCGTGCTTTTTCTATAAATGAATTGTATAATCCAGAATTTCCAAAGAGCAATTTTTTGTCAAGAAGGTACATTGTTGGCGATTTTAATTCAACTGATGACAAGGGTAATTGTAGAGGTAGTTTTGATTTATTTGCTAAGAATCATAAATTAAACGAATTTCAAGATTTTATCAAAGATCTTAAAAAAGATCAAGTGAACGTAAGAGACACGAGCTCTTTGATTAAATGGTATAAAAGTCTCTCTGCTGAAAAAAAACGCATGCATTTCGATGCTTTTTGGATGTGGAGAAATTATTACGATAAAGTCGAAAAATTTAGAACAGCACCACTGAAAAGAGATCCTGTAATTACCATAGGTGGAACGGATTATTGTATTGGACAACGATTATGTTTATGCGAGATTCAAAACGATACGATTAAAATGGTCGCACAATTCGTCACTTCTTCAAGAAATGTAAAATTGTATCATGGTCCTTTAATAGATTACGATCTCCAACCACGGTATTATGCGCCTAAATGTGTCATTACGTCTCGGTTTTGGGATCAACGCTTGCCTTATGATTCTTTAGATTTAAAAAGAGACGTAATTATGAAAGGAGGGAGTAAACTCGTTGTGAGATATAAAAAAAGAGTAGAGTTGCCAAATTTTATGAATATGAAACCGGATAAGAATTATCTAGGCTCCCAAGTTTTTGTTAATGGAATTCATGAATTTGCTGTAGGCGGAAGGGCTCCTGGATTTTATATGGGAACACCAATTAGTCTTGGTTGTGTAAGGTTACATTCTTATCCGTCCAGATTTTTACGTTGGTGGGCGCCTAATAAAGCACGATTTTTTATAAGTTATCAGTATAAGAACTACATTCAAAAGTACATTGATCCAAATAAAGTTAAGGATAGTAGTTCTTTGAATTTATAAATTTTCATCCACGTTTAGCTTTAATTGTAAATTCAGCTCCAATGTGATCAGTTTTTTCATATCTAAAAAATAGATTTTCAGCTTATATCAAGCTTCTAAATTACGGGAGGTTCAATTACCAAATGCTACATTACAAGTTATAAACTTGTAAAAAATATTCTTTGGTGTTTCAAAATTTAATTTTTCTCTTGGTCTTTCATTTATTTTATGCTGAAATTCAGTTAATTGATTCTTTGTTTAATCATTCAAATTCGTCCCTTTTTTCACATATTTCCAAAATCTTATAAGTCATTTAAATGGGCATTACAAATGTTTTTTAGCCGAAACACGTTAATGAAATTGAAAAACGAATTGTATGCTTAAAATACTAAAAGCACTATAGGATAATTATTTCTAAACTAATAAGCAAGATACAAGAATCCTACTCAATTAGTAATGGATAATCTTCTATCTCACCGTAATTAGAATACTCTTTACATGGAGTATTGCCTAGATCGCTTTCCGCTCTTATTATAAATCGTGCGAAAGAGTTTCCTTTAACTGCATTAGAAGGAACGGATATCAATTTTTTAACGCCGGCAATATTTACATTATCAGAAATGAATACACTTTCACCTGAATCTTCAAAATCCGCATCCCCATTCCAATCAAAGTAGGCATATACAGCTACAGCATTTTTTGTAGTTTCAAAGTTAACTTGCAAGGTATATGTCTGACCTTTTTTAATCTTAATTCTTTTATCTTCATAAAAATTATTTGGGCCTGTTCCGGAGGTGTTATTGGTCATTTCTGCCATTGAAATTTGACTGAAAAAATCTTGATGAAAAGAGTAAAATGAAGATGAACAAAGTCTTTTTTTAACATTCCAAGTAAAATCATCCTTTGTACAGCCGAACAAAATTAAAATCGAAAGAAAAGTAATATTACGCATGAAAAAATTCATAATTAAAAGTTTGATAGTTTAACATCTATTGGAGCTTGTTTAAGTTTTTTTCTGTAATAAGCCGATTTTTTAATATTACCAAATCCTTTTACTAAGGACCATGTGAAATCATAAACATAAGCAATTCCTACTGCGCCATAACTAAGTACAAATAGTTTTCGACTAGTATTCACTGCATCATACGCTAGATCCGCTTCATATTGAGACTGAGCGTTTTTATAATCTAAATTGTTTGAATACTCCAACAATTTTGTTAACCCAGCAGATGTTAAGGATAAGAGATAATAGAAACCAGTTAGATATCCTTTTTCACCACTTGAAACCTTACTTGCTCCCCATCCCGGTAATATTAATGAACAAAATGCATATTGTGGACCTGCATTCAACTTGTAATGAATAAGTTTAATGTCATTATCTGAAAGTTGATTGCCATCCATATTTAAAACTTTAGATTTTACATCGAAAGTGAAATTTCCATATTTATAAGACTGATTATTAATGAAGACCTTAAAATCATTTGGATTCATTTTAAAATATTTATCTACTCCATTTATACCTTTTCCGTTTGAAATAACATTCTCTTCGGCTGAATTCCAATTGGCATCAATTGTAAAACTATCGTGTGAGTTAACAAAATATCCAAATTTCTTGGGCGACAATAAATTATTTGACGTTAAAATAGTTGTTATTTTTTTTAACACAATTTCACTGTTTAGGCCTTCAATCCTAGAGCTATTTATACCATTAGTATCAAACTGAATAATAACCTTGAATTGTAATGAACCTTCAGGAATACTTTTTATTTCATTATTTAAAATAGTGGTTATTTCTCTTTTAATACTATTAAAACTCGTACTATTTTCTTCTCGAAAAACATAACCTACACTAGATCTAATTGAGAAAAATCTAGATATTTCATTTGACTTTTGTTCTGAATCTACATGATTAGAATTCAACTTTAATACTTCTTTAAAATAATTTTGCGCTTCGTAAAGTTTATTAGAATTATAAAATTCAAGTGCCTTTGAATATAAAAGTTCGATTTTTCTTTCAAGTTCGATTTGTTCTAGTCTTTTTCTTTCTTTTTCGATTGCTTCCTGAGCCAATAATTCTTCTTGCAATCTAATTCGCTCTTTTTCTTCTTTTTCCTCTGCTATTTGTTGGGGTGTCTTATAGAATTTAACATCTAAAACCTCAGCGCCCCATGACATACCTTCAAAACTTCTCCAATACCGAAGTATGCTTCGATTGGAAAGCGCTATAACGGGTGTTTTTCCCAATTCATATCCTTGAATATTAACCATAAACGTCTGGATTTTATTATGTTCATAATATTCACCTTCATCATCATAAACCCACACCCTCATTTTTATTTCTTTTATTACATAAGGTGAATTATTTTGAAGATCTATCCTGAAGGATTTAAGAGAATAGCCAGAACTACCATATTCCCACCTTGCATAATTTGCCGTTGGATATTCTTGACTGTAACTGATTGAAACAAAAAATAATAAAATTATCACTAAGTACTTTGCCATTGGAATCAAATAAATTAAACACTAAAGTAATGAAAATTTATAAACGAATATAAATTTAATAATTTCTCCTTATTTTTGTGGTCCGATTTTAAATGATAAAAAAATATTCCACAATCCTGCTTGTTTTAAAAGTCGTGATTCCTTAAAATACCAAAATGAATTTCAAAAGCATTTTTTTTCTAATTGCACTTGTACTTACCCAGAAGGAATTGTATAGCCAAGATAACGCGAGTAACACCTTTAAAAATAAAGCATTCAGCGAGGCCGAAACTAAATTTATTACAAATTACTTCAAGGCAGAATTTCAAAGTCAAGCATTGGATTACGATAACATTATAACAGAGAACATTGAAACCGACAGTTACGAGATATTCCTGGGAAAAGAATTTATGAATGTGCCGGGATGCTCTTTTGATTTGAATTGGAGTGAATCTCTCATAGGATCACTTGGAGAGCCGAATAGCACCTACAAGTTTTTTCATGTTGAAGCCACAGGTGGAGGAACCGAATACTGGACAGATATATATGGCTTAAAAACAATGAATGGAATACCAAGTTCTGTTTTTCATCTTGATATACCTTGCCCATTCAATTCTCCTAGTGGCTGCAGCGATAGACCACAATTGGTTAAAATAGCCAGCAATATTCTAGTATTTACAATTGGTTTTGTGGGGCCTAATGACGGAAATTGCTGCCCTAGTTGGGAGTATGAAATTAGCTGTAAATTCCATGCAAATAAATTAACACTCCTCAGCAAAAGAAAAGTCAAACAAACACAAAATTAATTTCAATAAGACTCTCAGTTTATTAATAATAATAAACCAATTCAACATCAAGAAAAAAAGGTCAAAAAATGAAAAATGCGAACAAAATAATACAAGAGGTTACTAATAAGTTTTTTTAATTCATTAGAGGAGATAGAAAATTTCATGGCTAATATCGTTAAAGCTAAAACAAAGAAAGAGGTAATGAGTATCTGTGGATATAGCTTCGTGTTTTCAGATGAGAAAGGGTCTACATAATATATGTGTTTGATATAACTACCTCAAAATTTACTCCTTGAATACCATTTGCAGCATTTAATAATTGAACTTAAGAGGGATAAAATTTGTTTTTTTTTTAAATCCCCTTCTTTTTAAATTTAGTATTACTTAAATATGAATAAAATTCTACGATAAGTTAAATTTGACACCAAAATATTTAATAGATATTACTAACTACATGACAAAAATTATAAACAATTGATTATCAGTAAATTATTTTTTAAAACACTTGTTTAAAACCTTGAAAATCAGTATCTTAGATGATGATACCACTCGATCATTTAAGCCCGATTTCCAAGGTTAGTCACGAAGATACTAGCTTATTTTTAGTTTTGAAAGAACATTTTAATGGGCACTTCAATAAAGCAAGAATAAAATTGATTTCAATGTTCATTTTGTCATTGGTTAAAGTACAAA
>CAMDGH010000073.1 GCA_945897755.1 Chryseobacterium gleum
ATGTAAATTTAGAAAATCACCCAGAAGGAATCTACTTCATTGAGGTGAGCAACGAGCGCATAGGCAAGCTTGTTAAAGAGGTTAAGTTATAAAGTTGATTGATATTCCGCAAAGACAACTAGAACTTGTCTTTGCGGTCCTGCTCCGCCCCGTTCCGCTGGATTTACAATCCAGCGGTTATTTTGAACATTAAAACGGAAGTGAAAATTGATTTGGATTTGAAATCCAATCTATAAACTAACGCTTGATTACTTATAACTAAGAGTGTAATTGAATAGAAATTTTAGTGAAAAATTTTTGGCTTGGGGCTTCGTGTTTCCGCAGGATTAAAAATCCAGCGGAGCGGAAAATTAGACATCAGACCAACAGACAGAAGACATCAGACAATGCTAGTAGCACCAGAAGTTTGTGAACACTGTATTTAAAGAATATTTTTTTTGACACATAGGAGTTAGGAATTATGGATTAAGGATGTGCGATTTTTTAACACAAAGTTCGCTGAGGTGATACAGAGGTCTCGAAGGGATTTATGAATGAGATGTAAGATTGAGGTTGAGATTGAAGTTGGGAAATAAAAATCATTAATGGGACAAATTGTTTGTCGGGATAAACAATTTATTTGTATTTTTGGTTACTAAGATAAACAAAATATGGAAAAGTTATTCGAGAAATTTATTCAAAAACTACAATTAGTTTCTACCCATTTTACTAGGAGTATCATCCATGAAATCAACTGGAAAACTAGATTAATTGGAATAAAAGGAGCTAGAGGAATTGGCAAAACTACGCTATTATTGCAATATATAAAATTGAATCATTCAAATGAATTAGAAAAAACACTCTATATAAGTTTAGATTCAATTTGGTTTTCAAACAATTCATTAGTTGATTTGGTAGAATCTTTTATCAAAAAAGGAGGTAAATATTTATTTCTCGATGAAGTGCATAAATACCCTAATTGGTCTCAAGAAATAAAAAACATTTACGATGATTACACAGACTTACAAATTGTTTTTACGGGTTCTTCACTTTTAGAAATACTAAATGCAAGAGCTGACTTAAGTAGAAGAGCAATTATATACACGATGCAAGGACTTTCATTTAGAGAGTATATTGCAATCGAACATGGGATACATCTTCCTGTAATCAATTTAGATGAGATACTTAATAATCACATTAATATATCTCAACAGATTTTAAAAGAAATAAAACCATTTGTACATTTTGATTCTTACTTAAAAATGGGGTATTATCCTTTCTACAAGGAAGAAAAAGAATTATTCAATCAACGACTTAATGAAGTAGTTAACATGATTTTAGAAATCGAACTGCCCCTATTAAGAAATCTAGAAATTGCTTATATCCATAGAATTAAACAACTATTGGTAATCTTAACCGAATCAGTTCCGTTTACTCCAAATATCACCAAAATAAGTAGTAAAATAGGGATTAATAGAGCTACTTTATTAACATATTTACATTATTTGGAAGAAGCAGAATTAACAATTCATTTAAATAATGAATCAGGCGGATTAAGTAAACTTCAAAAACCAACAAAACTTTATTTAAACAATACAAATTTAATGTACATACTACAAAATGATAGCGTAAATAGTGGAACGTTAAGAGAAATATTTTTCGCAAATCAGTTAAAATACAAACACACACTTTCACTACCAAAATTTGGCGATTTTTTAATCGATAATAAATACATAATAGAAATTGGAGGCAAGGATAAATCATTTAAACAAATTGAAGGTATAGAAAATGCATATGTTGCGTCTGATGATATTGAATTTGGATTTGGAAATAAAATTCCACTATGGCTCTTTGGATTTTTATATTAATCAAATAAGGTTTGAGTGAGGTTACATGAAGTGAGGTACTTGTAAAGATAAAATGTAAAAACATTCTAAATATACAAACCTTTACAGACGGGGTTTTGATGTTTTAAATAAGCGTTATAAGTAATTTTCAGGCAGCCCTGCTCTGCTGGATTTGCAATCCAGCGCTTATTTTGACCATTAAAACGGAAGTAAAAAATTGGCTTAGAATTGAAAACAATCGATAAACTAACGCTTGATTACTTTTAACTAACAGTGTAATAGAAATTTTAATGAAAAAGTTTTGGCTTCGGTTTTCCGCAGGATTAAAAATCCAGCGGAGCGGAAAATTAGACATCAGACCAACAGACAGAAGACATCAGACAATGCTAGTAGCCCTGCTCCGCTGGATTTGTAATCCAGTGCTTATTTTGACCATTAAAACTGAACTGAAAATTGGTTTAGAATTGAAAACAATCGATAAACTAACGCTTGATTACTTATAACTAACAGTGTGATTGAATGGAAGTTTTAGTGAAAAAGTTTTGGCTTCGGTTTTCCGCAGGATTAAAAATCCAGCTGAGCGAAGAAATAAACAAAAAAGCCCTCATCTAAAAGATAAGGGCTAGCACTATGGAATTGGAAATTAATTAAAGGAAACCTTATGTTAAGGTTGGTCAAATACTCCAAAAGCAACCATTAAAACACAAATTGTTATTACAATTATGATTGAAAATGTAATAAAGATAAGTCTATTGTCTTCTTTTGAGTTTCCGCTATCCTCTTTCATGATTTTTCAGTTTAAAAATAAAAATTAAAGTTATAATCCTTATACTATTATAAATATAACACTTTAATTTACAATATCTTAATAAAATTAAGAATATATTTTTACAAGCTGATAAAGGTGTAAAACGTTTTTCTGATTTTTTAAATGATTTTTCTGTTTATAAGTATGCTTTTTTTGGGGATAATGGCTTTGTCGCTCTCTTTTTTTGCTTATTTTACTGTATTTCAGTGGTTTGAAATTAATAATCCATCACGATTCTAAAACCAAGGTTAGATCCACTTACAGAAGGAGATTGAGCGCCTCTATCCGCTGACCGAGATTCGAGTGCACCGTCAAAATAGCTACCGCCTCTTCCTATTTTCTCTGGTTCAGATTGAAGCGGTCCTTTGGGGTTTTCAAGGATTGAAATTTCATATTGTTTCTGAAAATACCAATCGTTTACCCATTCCCATACATTCCCATGCATATCGTGAATTCCCCATTGGTTAGGCAAATAACTTCCAACCTTCGAAGTTGCTCCAGTACCGATGCATTTGGATGATGCCCCATACGGATATTGACCATCAAAATTTACCTGGTTACAATGTATTGATTCTCCAAAAGAAAAGGGAGTTGAGGTACCTGCTCTACATGCATATTCCCATTCCGCTTCAGAAGGCAATCTACCGCCTGCCCATTTAGCAAAAGCATCAGCATCATGCCAGTCAACATTAACAATTGGGAAATTACCTTTTTTAAGACCTTCTTTATCTGGCTTCTTGTGTTTCGTTTCTGTGCAAAAAAAAGCATATTGATCGTATGTGATTTCAAACTTACTAATCTTAAATCCAGTTATGTGAACAGGGTGTTGAAATTCATCTGTCTCTCTGCCAATTTCATTCGTAGGACTCCCCATTAAAAAGGTTCCAGAGGGGCAATCAATCCAATCTATTTTATATTTATTCGGTAATTGAGCAAAAAAAACACAATTAGTAAAAAAAATAAGATGTATAAGTAGTAACTTTGAAAACATAAATATAACTTGATACGAAGGTAATAAAACAACTTTAATTCATAAACAAAGGGGTAAAAATTTACAGTTTTTTCACATTTTCATAATTAGATTAACTAAATTAATACTGAATTTTAAATCAAAAATGAAGAAGATACTTTTCATTATTCTGTGCGTCCTAGTTATAGATCATATTAAAGCGCAAGAGTTAATTACGCCAAGCTCAGTTGTAGTGTCCAAAAATAAATTAACCATTTATTATAAGCTTAACGGAACTGCGAATCAAAAAAAAGATATTCAAATTTGGTTTGAGGACAAGAACAAGCGTAAGATCGTTCCAGTAAACTTAATGGGAGATGTTAAAAAGGTGTCTCCAGGGCTGGCTAAAAAAATAATTTGGGAGTTTTCTCCAAACGAAAAATATAAAAAAAAGTATTCGATTCACCTCATTTCGCACCCTGCAAAAAACACACATTTTATCACGAATAGCAAAGAATCAGCTTTTGTTGTTGACAATGATTTAAATGTGTATAATACGGTCATTATTGGCGGTAAAACATGGATGGCAGAGAACTTAAAAGTGACTACATTTAACAATGGAGACACCATTCCTTTGAGTTCAGAAGCAGATTATTGGGCAAAGTCATCACCAAATTCCGCCTATATAAAATACGATAGTTTGACCTATGCTGATTACGGGTTAATGTATAATTGGACTTGTATTAATGATCCAAGAAGGGTTTGTCCTCAGGGCTGGCATATCCCCAAAGAGAGTGAATTGAGAATGTTATTTCAGAATGATTCAAAAGCGCAGGGTTTTATTATAGATAAATTAAATATCAATGATAGTATTGTTAAACAAGTTTCAGTAAATAAATCTGGTTTTTCTGCCTTGTCAACCGGTTTTTTAAATGAATTCGGAAAACAAACAAACTTAAAAACAAACGCTGTATTTTGGAGTTCCTCAGTGTATTTTGAAGCATTTAGTTGCAACCTTAAAATTGATTGGAAAAACGATCAGATAGAAATTTCTAAGGCGAATAAAATGGAGGGAGCAGCAGTACGCTGTTTAAAAGATTAAACCAAGGAACACCACCAACACGATAAAAATGAAAATAGCAATCATAAACGGACCTAACTTAAACTTAATTGGCACAAGAGAAACCGATGTTTATGGTAATGAATCCTTGGAAACGTATTTAAGTAATCTAAGCAAAGCGGTGTCGGCTCATTATCAACTCGTTTGTTTCCAGTCAAACATCGAGGGTGAATTGATAGATTACCTTCAAAATACAGATGCAAATGGAATTATCATCAATGCAGGCGGCTATACCCATACAAGCGTGTCAATACGAGATTGTATTGCTGCAATCAGAACACCTGTTGTTGAAGTACATATTTCCAATATTGCAGGTCGAGAGGATTTTAGACACACTTCGCTTTTAAGTCCTGTTTGTGTAGGCTGTATCTTTGGCTTTGGTTTAAATAGTTATCGGATAGCGCTTTCGTATTTTAATAATTCGCATTAAATAAACATAATAATAACATGTTGATAAACAGAATATTAAAAAAAAAGTAGAAAATAATCAAAAAATAATAATTAAAACACTTGCAAAAATAGATTAAACACTTAAATTTGCACTCGTCTAAGATATAGACAACGATTCCGTAGCTCAGCTGGTAGAGCAATACACTTTTAATGTATGGGTCCTGGGTTCGAATCCCAGCGGGATCACTAAAGTAACTGAAAATCAACAAGTTACAGTCTTAATTGACAAAAACGTTGACAAAAGGTCTTGAGAAATCAAGACCTTTTTTTGTTAATAACTTTCTCTCGATCTACTTTCACAATCTACACCTCTTTTCTTAACCAATAATCCTTTTAACATCCTATGCTTATAACTATTAGATTTTCGAGTCTGATATTCACATCAATTTTATTAGTTTCGCATAAAATGACTAAAACCATTTACACTTTATAGTATGACAGGCGAACAATTAAAACAATTAGAAGGTAGGCTTTGGAAAACAGCAGACGATTTACGTGCAAATAGTAAACTTACAGCATCGGAATATAGTTTTCCTGTATTAGGCTTAATTTTCTTGAGACACGCTTACAATCGCTTTGTAACAGCCAAAATTGAAATTGAAAAAAGATTACCTGTTCACCCTGTGCGTGGTGTTAGACCGATAGATAAAATGACTTCCTAACAGCAAAGGCTATCTACTTGCCTGAAAATGCACAATGGAACACTTTGGCTTACCTACCCGAAAGTGAAGATTTAGGAGAACATATCAATGAAGCGATGCGTTCCATTGAATTTGAATATGAAGCATTGCTTGGTGTGTTACCAAAAGACTATAACCTATTTGATAAAGATTTATTACAGCGTTTAATTCGTGTATTCAATGATGAATCACTAAACGATGTTTCAGGGGATGTATTTGGACGTATTTATGAGTTTTTCTTAAATAAGTTCGCAATGATTGGTGCTCAAGAAGGTGGTGAGTTCTTTACTCCCCCATCTTTGGTTAATACCATTGTTAAGATTATTGAACCAAATCACGGTATCGTTGCCGATTTAGCCGTAGGTTCAGCAGGTATGTTTGTTCAAACAGCCCATTTTATAGAAGATGAAGAAGGGGCTGACCCATCAAATAAAGTTACTTTTTACGGACAAGAAAAAGCAGATACCAATACACGTTTAGCCAAAATGAATATGGCTATTCACGGATTAGAAGGCAGTATTTTACAAGGAAATACTTTTTATGAAGATAAACACGATTTAGTTGGAAAGTGCGACTTTATTATGGCAAATCCTCCATTCAACGTGGATGGTGTAGATAAAAGTAAAGATGTTGTAAAGAAAGACCCACGCCTACCTTTTGGTTTACCGAAAAATGATAACGGAAATTACCTTTGGATTCAATATTTCTATTCTTGTTTAAATGAAAATGGTAGAGCAGGTTTCGTAATGGCTTCTTCGGCTTCGGATGCAGGAAATTCTGAAAAGGAAATTCGCCAAAAATTAGTAGAAACAGGTGCAGTAGATGTAATGGTTTCGATTGGTACTAAATTCTTCTATACACGTTCGCTACCTTGTACGATTTGGTTCTACGATAAAGCAAAAGAAAAAGATGCTCAAAAAGCAGATACTACTTTGATGCTTGATTTACGAGATGTGTATCGTAAAGTATCGTCTAACTTGCACGACTTTACAACAGAACAATTACAAAACATTCAAGCGATTGTTGGTTTGTATCGTGGAAATCGTAGTGTATTTGATAAAACAATTAGCAATTACTTCTATCAAATCAACGAAAATATAAGACAACTAAAAAATGTAGCAACCTACTTATCTGATAGTTACAACGTAAAGTTGACTAATTCTTTTAAAAGATTACTACCTAAAACGACACTTGCTTCGTGGGAAAGTATCATTGAAGGCGACGATGTGGCTTTTACAACGCAATTAGCCACTCATTCTGATTCATACGCCTTACATTATAAGGCAGATAACCTTCATACGTTATCTAAAGAAACTATTGACACTTTAAAAAAAGCAAAACGTGGGTATAACAATTTCTTAAAGGCTATTAATGCGTTTGTAAAAGATGCAGGAAAAGAGGATGATTTGCGTAAAAACAAAGATTGGAAATCGGAGGTATTAGATACACTAAAAGAAATTGAACTTGAATTTAATTCTTATAGCCATCTAATAGACCAAATACTCTATTTCAACAAAGAAGCATCTTGGTTAATTACACGTTTCCCTAATGCGAAATACGAAGATGTATTAGGACTTTGTAAAGTAGTTAATCGTGAAGAAATAGCACAAAACGATTACAGCCTTACAGCAGGGCGTTATGTAGGTGTTGCTCCGCAAATTGATGATGATTTTGATTACGAAGAACGTATGGCTGAAATCAAAGTAGAACTACAAAGTTTAAACGATGAAGCAATCGGTTTAGCAGAACAAATTCAGTTGAACTTAACAGAATTAGGGCTATGAGTTGGGAAAAAAAACAATTTAAAGATGTTGTAGAATTTCCACCAAAAGTTTTACTTGAAAAAGATGAAGTTTACTCGTTTATTCCTATGGAAGAATTAACATCAGGAATTAAATATGTATCACCAAAAGTTGAGAAAAAATGGAGTGGTAATGGAGGTGCTAAGTTTGAAGATGGAGATACATTATTTGCAAGAATTACACCTTGTTTGCAAAATGGAAAAATTGCACAGGTTAAAGGCTTAAAAAACGGTAAAGGTTTTGGTTCAACAGAATACTTTATATTTAGAGGTAAAGAAGGAATTACTTATTCAGATTTTGTATTTTATTCATCGTTAAACGAAGAATTTAAAAAAAACGCCATTGGAAGTATGGTTGGTGCTTCAGGTCGTCAAAGGGCAGACCAAAAATTTGTTGGTGAATTTGAAATAAACTTACCCCCTCTACCCACCCAAAAACGCATTGCATCCATACTTTCTAATTACGATGATTTAATTGAAAACAACCTCAATCGCATCAAATTATTGGAAGAAACGGCACAAAACATCTACAAAGAATGGTTTGTAAATTTTCGTTTTCCAAATTATGAGAATACGCCGTTTAATGAAGAAACAGGTTTGCCTGTTGGGTGGGAGAAAGATATAATAGGTAATCAATTACTAACAATTAAACGTAATGGAAAATTAAAAACTGAATATTATGAATTGGAAGGTAAATTTCCAATAATTGACCAAGGAAGTGGATTTATTGCAGGTTATACTAATAATGAAGAGATAGTTCAAAATTCACATTTACCAATAATAATTTTTGGTGACCATACGAGGAGAGTAAAATTTGTAAATTTCCCATTTGTTTCAGGTGCAGATGGGACACAATTAATGTTTCCAAAAAATGAAAATTTAAATCCTGCTTATTTTTATCTTTCAATTAAGTTAATAGACCTGTCTAACTATGCCTATGCAAGGCATTTTAAATTTATGAAAGAACAAATAATAACAATACCTGACAATAAAGTATTAGAAATATTTAATAAAAAAGTGTATCCAATTCTTGAGCAAACAATTCAATTATTTAAATATAACCAAAAACTCAAAGAAGCGAGAGATGTATTATTACCAAGATTAATGAATAGAACGATAGAGGTATAATGTTCAATAATTTACAAGAATATTATAACGTTTTAAATGAAAATTCTTCATCAAGTATACATACGCTATTACTTTCTAATAACCTTAAACGAATCTTTCAGACCTTAAACAAATTATCAGAAAAAGACATATGTTTAACAGAATTGAATTTTAATGAATTTGAAATCAAAAAAGGGGAATACATTCCTCAATCATCAATAGGAAATCAACACTTTCCTTCGATAGAAAGTTTTAATAATATTGAATACTTGAAGGAAAGAGCAATTCAATGTGAAAACCATAGATTTAAGGCTAAATATTACCATTTAATCTATTTAAAATCTAAAAACAAACAAGATGCTCAAAAGGCAGTTGATATTTATTTCGATTTAATTAATTTGAAAACGTTTAATTTAAATAATAATTCAGAAGCAATTATTTTTATTAAAAACTTTGAAAATCTTATTCTTTTATCAAATAAAATAAAATATAAACAAGAGGAAATTATTGAATTAACTATACAATTAATTAATGATTCGTCAATCGAAGGTTATTCTAAATATTTCATAATAAATTTTACTACAAACAATTTAAAACTGACCAAAGAGCAAAAAGAAGAAATCTTTGGAATAACATTAAAACATATTGAAGGAAATGAATACCCTTTTGAATATTTAGAACTTATTGAAAAATTCGCTCTAAAAATTGGGAAACCTGCGAAAGTTTATCAAAATTTATTGGGAGAACATTATGTTAAAAGAGCACTTGATAAAAATGAAAATTTCACTTCACATAAAGATTTATTTGATGCTTTAACCATTTTTAAAAAAGCAGGAAATATAACTCGATCTAAAGATGTTTCACATTTAATGCAGAACTCAAAGTCTGAAACAGGTTTGAAAACTATTAAGTTTCCTATAGAATGTGAGCCATTGATTTGGTTATTAGATGTTTTAAATGATTCTATATCAGATGTAATTAAACAAAATTCAACTCGACAAATTATAGAATATTTAATATTAAATAAAGATTTATTACCTAACTCAAGCCTATTCAATACTTACTATAAATCAGAATTACAGGACATTGTAACTACATTGGCTTTTGACAAAAACAATAATTTGTCATTTGTATATAAAGGAATAAATAAATACAATATGTATTATCAAATATTTACTAAACAACACATTAATCAACTATTCACAAAAGGAATTTTAGAAGAAAAAATAAGTTATTTAGAACTTAAAAAATATTTTGAAGAAAATACTTGGTACAATATTTTAAATGATGAATATCATAGTAATAACACTCAATTTAATTGGTTAGAATTATTACTTCCATCAATTAAATTATATTTCGATAACGTATCAGTTATAGACAATCAAATTAAACCACCACAAGAAATATTAATCGTTGTTATTGATTCTCTTACTTTGAAATTTGAGGGAGTATTGAGATTCTTTTCTCAAAAAATAGGTGCACAAACTATTCGTGTTGGTAAAGACGGCACAAAAGAAAATGTGAATTTAGAATACTTTTTGGATGATGAAAAGTTGAGAGAAATAATACCTGTTGATGATTTAACTTTTTTTAAATTCTTATTCAGTAAAGAAGGAGTTAATCATAGAAATAACATTGCACATTGCTTTAATAGCCCAAACGACTATACAAATGAGTTATTTTGGAATTTAATAACAGCATTTTTAAGATTTGGTAATTACTTTATATCAAAAGAAGAAAATGAATGGAAAATAGAACCTCGATTTATATTCGATTAAATTTATGCTCTACTAATACACTAAAACGAAAGAAATTACGATATTCAAACTCAAAATGATTATTCAATCAACAAATGGCAAATAAATATTCAGAAGATACACTAATAGAGCAAACCTGTATTGAGATTTTCAATCATCAGTTGCATTGGGAAATTGCTAATGTTTATCAAGGAGAAACCTTTGGTGAATCAGGAACTATTGGAAGAATCAGCGAAGCCGATGTTATCTTAAAACGTTATTTCTATAAAGCCATTGAAAAATTAAATCCAAACTTGCCCAAACAAGCCTACGATTTAGCCTACGAATTGATACAAAGCGATGATGTTACCAAAAATATGGCTGACATCAACTTTGAAAAACACACTTACTTAAAAGAAGGAATACCTGTCACGTATAAAAACGAAAAGGGAGAAATTGTCCGTAACAAAAAAATCAAAGTGTTTGATTTTGAAAATGCAGACAACAACCATTTTTTAGCCGTACAGCAATTATGGATAGAAGGTAAATCTAAAAGAAGAAAAAGACCTGATATAGTTGGTTTTGTAAATGGAATACCCTTACTATTTATTGAATTAAAAGCACATCACCGAAAATTAAAGGTTGCTTTTGAAACAAACTTAAATGATTATAAACGAACTATTCCTCATTTATTCCATTGTAACGCTTTTGTTGTTTTAAGTAATGGTATCGAAAGTAAAATAGGTGCAATAACTTCTAAATACGAGCATTTCCACGATTGGAAACGAATCACAGAAGAACAAGAAGGAATCATCAGTTTAGATACTATACTAAAAGGAGTTTGTGAAAAAACACGATTAATAGATTTATTTGAAAACTTCATATTATTTGATACTTCCATAGGTGCTATCGTGAAATTAATTGCACGTAACCATCAATTCATTGGGGTAAACAAAGCAGTTGAACACTTTCAATTAGTACAAGAACAAGCAAAAAAAGGATTAATAGCCAAAGAAGATGCTCAAAAATTGGGCGTATTTTGGCACACACAGGGCAGTGGTAAAAGTTACTCAATGGTATTTTTGACCCAAAAAATACTACGTGCATTAGGTGGTGGTTACACGTTCCTACTTGTTACGGATAGAAATGAATTAGACACACAGATATACAATACCTTTACAGGCGTGGGTGCTGTACAAGATGTAAACGTTCGTGCTACAAGTGGAGAGCATCTAAAAGCATTATTAAAAACAGACCAACGCTATATCTTTTCTTTAATTCACAAATTCAACTTTGAAGAAACTATAACAGAACGTGATAATATCATTGTTATATCAGATGAAGCCCACCGAACACAAGGAGGTTCATTAGCAATGAATTTACGAAAAGCCTTACCAAATGCTTCATTTATTGGATTTACAGGTACACCTTTATTTAAAGATGATGAATTAACTCGAAGAATTTTTGGTGAATATGTTTCTAAATA
>CAMDGH010000074.1 GCA_945897755.1 Chryseobacterium gleum
GGAAACAACACTTTTTTAACACTAATGAAACAACAAAACGTATTACTTACACCTCATGTCGGCGGTTGGACCAATGAAAGTTATCTAAAATTAAGCATGGTACTTGCTGATAAAATAATGGCATGGTACGAAAATGTAAGGATTAAAAAAGTAAATTAAATAGATTGAACTGTTTTTTTACCCCTAATATATTTTCTATTTTAAAAAAATAGAAACTTGCTTTTTAAAATATATTCTGTATAAAACTTTATCCAAATTTTACGACTAATCAAGTATCATTTCCGGAACATGTTCAGGGACAACTAAATCGCCTTCTGTTTTAGAAATAATTTCTTCCACGGAAACTCCAGGAGCTCTTTCAATTAAGTGAAATTTTCCATCCTTAATCTCTAGCACTGCTAATTCAGTAACAACCTTCTTAACACATCCAACTCCTGTTAGTGGTAAAGAACAATTTTTTAACATTTTTGATTCACCTTCTCTGTTTGAATGCATCATAGCAACAATAATATTATCCGCTGATGCAACCAGATCCATAGCTCCTCCCATACCTTTTACCATTTTCCCTGGAATTTTCCAATTAGCAATATCACCATTTTGAGAAACCTCCATAGCACCAAGTACAGTAAGCTGAACATGTTGTCCTCGTATCATAGCAAATGACATCGCTGAGTCAAAAAATACTGCACCTTTAGTTGCCGTAATGGTTTGTTTACCCGCATTGATTAAATCAGGGTCTTCTTCTCCCTCAAATGGGAATGGCCCCATACCCAATATGCCATTTTCAGATTGAAATTCTACTTCAATTCCGTTTGGAATATAGTTTGCAACCAATGTTGGTATACCTATTCCTAAATTAACATACCAACCGTCTCTTAATTCTTGTGCGATTCGTTTTGCAATTCCTATTTTATCTAAAGCCATCTTGTTAATTTTTTTAATTTTTTAATGTTGCAATTGTAGCAATTGTAGGCATTAAATTTTTCAATTTAGTTAATTGGATTTTTTCTTGAACTATTTTTATACCGCTTTAATTACTTCAAAAGGATCAGAATCAAAAGGATTATAAGCTTTTATTAATCTATTTAAAACTAATCAATTTGAAAAAAATAGAGTCGGAAATTAATTCGTATTATATTTTTTTACTTCTTACTGTTCTCTGTTCAATTCTTTTCTCAAATTTCTCTCCTTTAAAAATACGTTGCACAAAAATCCCCGGCGTATGAATTTGATTTGGATCCAAATCCCCTGCTGATACAAGCTCTTCTACTTCAGCAATGGTTATTTTGCCTGCCATAGCCATCATAGGATTAAAATTTCGAGCAGTTGATTTAAAGACAAGATTTCCTTCAGTGTCACCTCTCCATGCCTTAACGATTGCAAAATCTGCTGTAAGAGCTGCTTCTAAAATATGAGGTTTCCCATTAAAAATTCGAACTTCTTTACCTTCGGCAACCTCAGTGCCAAAACCTGCAGGTGTAAAAAAAGCAGGTATTCCAGCACCACCAGCACGACATCTTTCTGCTAATGATCCTTGTGGGATAAGATCAACTTCTAATTCACCCGAAAGCATTTGTCTTTCAAATTCTTGATTTTCTCCAACGTAAGAACTAATCATTTTTTTTACTTGTTTTTGTTGGAGTAATAAGCCTAAGCCAAAATCATCAACTCCAGCATTATTAGAGATACAAGTTAATCCTTTTGTACCCTTTTTTACAAGTTCATTGATCGAATTTTCAGGTATTCCGCAGAGACCAAATCCTCCAACCATTAAGGTCATCCCATCTTCAATTCCTTGAAGGGCATCAGTAACATTTTTTACAACTTTATTCATAGGTGCTATATATCTAATTCTTCTTCAAGTTCTATATCTTCTGATGTTTGAGGCTTTTCCTCTTTATAAACATAATTATAGGTTTCAGAACAGTTTAATTTAGAATCATCAAAATTATCTGGTTTTATAAATTCACCTTTAGACAATTTTATTTTAGAATCTGCATACACTTTTTGCATCATATATCCATAAATAGGTAGGGCTAATTTAGCTCCTTGACCCCAACTCATTGTGGTAAAACGAACAGATCTATCTTCAGCACCTACCCAAATACCAGTGGCTAACTCGGGAGTTAATCCAATAAACCAACCATCTGAATTACTTTGAGTGGTTCCGGTTTTACCCGCTGTTGGATAGCTAATACCTCCCCAGGATTGTCCACCTCTTAGACTTCCAGCTGTTCCTGATTTAACTACTTCTTTCATCATATCAATGATAGAATAAGCATAGGTTTCATTGTAAATTTCTTTCGTGATTGGAGTTGCTGAATATATCTCATTTCCATGTCTATCTTCAATTCGTAGTATCGTAGTTGGTCTATTAAATAAGCCATGATTCACAAAAGTAGCTTGTGCTGCAACTAATTCGTAAAGAGACATGTCCATAGATCCTAAGCACATAGAAGGTGTGATGAGTTTTTCTTCCAATTGGATATCCATTTGAGCTAAAAATTTAGAGAGTGTTTTAGGTCCATTTTGACCGAGGCGATTTATAATAGCGGCAGATATGTTGTTCATCGATTGAGCCAAAGCTCTTTTAACAGTTACGGAGCCTCCTCCCCCTCCCCCTCTAGGGCACCACTTATTTGTATATCTTCCTTCAGAATCATATATATTTATACAATATCGAATATTTGAAAATTGGCTGCACGGTTTAATTACTCCCATCGACATACCTGTAGCATAAACAAAGGGTTTAATTGTAGAACCAATTTGACGTTTCCCTAAACCTACGTGATCGTATGCAAAGTGATTTATATCAGCGCCTCCAACCCAGGCTTTTACAAAACCTGTTTGAGGCTCAATAGAAACTAAGCCCGCCTGCAAATAAGACTTATAATGCAATATAGAATCATATGGGGACATAATAACTTCTTTTTCACCATTCCAAGTAAATATTTTCATCGGAATTTTTACACGGAAAGAAGCAAGGATTTGACTTTCCTTTAGACCTGCTAATTGAGCATTGTAGTACCTATCGGAACGTTTAATTGCAGTATTCATAATTTCATTTACAACAGAAGTAGAAATAGCATTAGAGAAAGGAAAGTTTCTTAAACCTTTGTTGTTGATATCAAATGCAGGTTGTAAATTTTCTTTTAAATGTCTTTTTAATGCATTTTCAGCATGAACTTGCATACGATAATCTAAGGTAGTGTAGATGCGTAAACCATCTTCATAGATATTAAAGCCCCTACTCTTGTCTTCAGGATCACTTGCATTGTATTTATGTATTTTATAGTTACCATCTGAATCGATTTCATCTAGTAATTTGGTTAGTTCTCTTCGAACACCATCTCTAAAATAACTTGCGTGATTTTCTTTTGTATTAATTTGCTGGTAATTCGTTGCTAAAGGTTTTTTAATAATTTCCTGATATTCCGCTTCAGAGATAGGAGAAATAATAGATTTATTCTTACTTAGAGAGTTTTTTTTCCATTGAAATAAAACCTGATTTCTTCTATTTAATGCGCGTAAACTATCTTTTTCTCGAGCAATAGAGATATCTAATTTAGAAACTTGATTGATTGGTATTCCTTTATTTTCAGAAATTATTCCTTTATAATTTTTAACTGAAAAAGTATGAGGGTTATATAATCCTGGATTTTTACACATTCCTACTAACATAGCGGCCTCTTCTTTGGTAACTGCATTTGGTAATTTGCCAAAATACGTTCTGCATGCATTTGTTATACCAACTGCATTATATAAAAAATCAAATTGATTTAAATACATAGTAATAATTTCTTCTTTTGTAAAATAAATTTCTATGCGCGTTGATATAATATTTTCCCTTAATTTTTCAAAAATACGTGTAAAAATTCTACCAAGTTTACCGAACATTGGTTTATAACTTTCTCCATTTTGAATTTTAATTTCTCGGTCTTGTCTATTTTTTAAAGTGAAAATTTGTTTTGCGAGTTGTTGTGTTATCGTTGAAGCACCACCAGATGAACCTACACCAAACACAGCGCGCCCAATTGCTTTCACATCAATTCCAGAATGATTATAAAACCGTTCATCTTCGGTCGAAATTAAAGCATCATGAATGAATGGTGAAATAGAATCGTATTTAGCGACCACACGATTGACTTTCCAATAACGACCAATCTCAGTTTTACCATCATTCGCATAGAGTACCGATGCAGAGTATTGCGGGTCTTTTAAGTCTTCAATAGAAGGTAAATCAGAAAATAATTGAGAGATTACTAATAAAAATAATACACTTATTGGTAGGGTTGTAATTATCCAAAAATAAACAAAAAAACGTGATTTTTTCTTAACTCTATCTTTAACTGGGATAGTTCCTTTGTTTTGTGCCATAAAAAATGCAAATACGAGAAATTTTAATTTTTATTTTTCTTCATAGAATCTTTAACGAAGATCTCAATTGCTGCAGTCATACTCGGAACATTTGGTTGAGGAGCATGAACATCTAAGCGTAAATTATTTTTTATCACTGCACTTGCAGTCGTTGGCCCAAATGCAGCAATTACAGTGTCTTTTTGCTTAAAATCAGGGAAGTTTTTAAATAAAGACTCAATTCCTCCAGGACTAAAAAAAACAAGCATATCGTAATAAACATCTTCCAAATCACTTAAGTCTGAAGCAACCGTTCTATATAACATAGATTTAGTAAATTCAAAGTTATGCGTTTCTAAGGTTTCAGGTATTTTATCCCGAAGGATATCAGTACATGGAAGAAAAAACTTCTCTGTTCTATGTTTTTTCATTGTTTCCACAAGTTCTTCGATGGATTTTTTTCCAAAAAAAATCTTTCGCTTGCGGTAAGTGACATATTTCTGAAGGTATAATGCAACTGCTTCTGAAATACAGAAATACTTCATAGAGTCCGGAACAGAAAACCGAGTTTCTGCTGCAATACGGAAAAAATGATCAACCGCATTTTTAGAAGTCAGAATTATAGCAGTATGATCTTGAATCGTAACACGTTGTGTTCTAAATTCTTGAGCCGTAACTGCTTCTATATGAATAAATGGACGAAAATCAATTTTAAGCTTATATTTATCAGCTAAATCGAAATAAGGCGACTTATCTCCTTCTGGTTTAGGTTGAGAAACCAAAATTGTTTTGATGCTCAAAATAGTTAATTTTTAATGTTTTAGACTGTAATTTAACTTTCTATATATGCTTTTTTAAAAATGACCATATTATATAAAATGGTAAAATTTCAAAAGTACAAAGATACAAAAATATATAATACCAATTTAGTCTTTTAGAAATAGATAATAGTAAACCTCGGTATATTCTAAAAGCATATATAAATGCAATACACATGAGAATGACTATATTTACTATGGATGAAACTTGTTTGTTAAATAGCAATACAACTAGAAAGAAAAAAAGGAGTATTCCTATAGCCTTAAACAATATTTTAGTCGTCAACTTTACTTCTAAAGTAATTCCTTTTTCACCTACAATAAATTCCACAAAGATTAAATAGATCGTAGGTGAATAATATAAGTAGAAAGGGGATAAGATGCTAATTAAAATACTAGTAAATAAACTAGAAGGATACCATTGAGAAAGATTTATATAAAAATATAAGGAGGAACAAATCAGAAAATTAACAACTAACAACCCTGCGCTTAACTGTGATAGTGGATTCTCATCAAGCACCACTTTTTCGATAGACCTATTTTTTAAAACAGATTTTTTTAAGGTGGTTAAAAAGAAAGGAGTACTAAGTTTGGTTGCAGAAAGGAGTAAAAAAGAAATAAATAATATAAAAACAACGTAATTATCAACATAGTTTGGTCTTAAATCCCAATGAATGTCACTATTATGAATGGCTTTGCCTACTATTTCAAATGCTAAATTGAACAACTCTTTAGTTTAAATTGTTTATTACAAAATTAAGCTTTTGTATTAAGCTAAATAAGTTTTGATTACTTATTTAGCTTAATAAACGATTAAATAGTAATTTTGCTACGTTCAACCTAACTTATTATCAATGGCAACAGATTTATACACACATCCAGATTATTATAATTTAGATGATTTACTAACAGAAGAACAAAAATTAGTCCGAGATACTGCTCGTGCTTGGGTGAAAAAAGAAGTTTCTCCAATCATTGATGAGCACTATGAAAAGGCTACATTTCCAAACCACTTAATACCTGGACTTGGAGAAATTGGGGCTTTTGGACCATATATTCCAGTTGAATATGGCGGTTTTGGATTAGATCAAATTTCATATGGTTTAATCATGCAGGAACTTGAGAGATGCGACTCTGGTCTTAGGTCTACTGCTTCTGTTCAAAGTTCTTTAGTGATGTATCCAATATGGAAATATGGAAATGAAGAGCAAAGACTTAAATACCTTCCGAAATTAGCTACTGGAGAAATGATAGGGTGTTTTGGTTTAACTGAACCAGATCATGGATCAAATCCTGGCGGAATGATTTCTAATTTCAAAGATGCGGGTGACCATGTGATTTTGAATGGTGCTAAAATGTGGATTTCAAATGCTCCTTTTGCTGATATCGCTGTTGTTTGGGCAAAAGATGAATCTGGAAGAATTCATGGTTTGGTTGTAGAGCGAGGCATGGAAGGATTTTCAACGCCTGAAATGCATGGAAAATTATCCCTTAGAGCTTCTTCAACTGGAGAACTTATCTTTGTGAATGTGAAAGTTCCAAAAGCAAATATTTTACCAAATAAATCAGGCTTAGGCGCTCCACTTGGATGTCTTGATTCCGCTCGTTTTGGTATTGCTTGGGGCGCACTTGGTGCAGCGATGGATTGTTATGACCAAGCACTTCGTTATTCAAAAGAACGAACTCAATTTGGCGTTCCGATTGGTGCATTTCAGTTAACCCAAAAGAAATTAGCTGAAATGATTACTGAAATCACTAAAGCGCAATTTTTAACTTTTCGTTTAGGTCAATTGCGTAACGAAGGAAAAGCTTCTAGTGCTCAAATTTCAATGGCAAAACGAAATAATGTTGAAATCGCAGTAAACATAGCTCGGGAAGCGAGACAAATACTAGGTGGAATGGGCATTACGTCTGAGTACTCAATTATGAGACACATGGCGAATTTAGAATCTGTTCTAACCTACGAAGGAACTCACGATATCCATTTATTAATCACAGGATTAGATATAACTGGTATTCCGGCTTTTACTAGAGAAATGCCTGACTTGTCAAAATAATAAATCTTTTTTATCGAAAAAGAGGGATGCAATAATTGCATCCCTCTTTTTGTTTCGATAAAAAATAGCGATGTGCCATTAATCAATTTCTATTTTCCTTGCAAATATTGTTCAGACCTTTTCTTGTCTTCATCAGAACCAAATTGGTTGCAATCATTTTTATTTGTTTTTAGTGTGAAAAAACGAATTACACGTATTTGAAATAATACAGGTCTATAGCTTGAAGAAAACCATTTTGTCTTAGCATTAAATTTATCCCATTCATAAAATCCTACGATTGGAATTTGCATAGATGGTATTATATAACCTCGCTTGTATTGAAATCCAATACCAATACTATAATTCAATTGAAAAAATAGATTTTTCGAATTTTTTTCTTTACGGTCTGGAATAGATTGAACTGTTTTTATAGAAGCTGTATCAAAATAATCCGTTTTTTCATTTTCAAAAATACGATAGTCAAGGGCGATGCCTAAACCTTGATCAATTAATACGTTTAATTTTGGTTTATAAATAAGCGCGTGATAAGAGGCGTTTGCCGCTATATTTCCAAGTGGTGTAGAGGCTTTTCGTAACTCTTTAGAAAGATTAGAATTAGAAACTTCTGAAATTAACTCGTTAACTATAAAATGATTATAGCACAATGAAAAAGATCTGTAATACTTAAATTTTATAAATTTATTCGTAGGTTTTGTAGTAGGTCCTGACTTCATTTTTACATGTCCAAGCCCTACGGAAACACCTACTTTCATTGAAGGATTGACTAAATAGGTATAGCGATCACTTTTATAAGTAACATCTTTGGAAAATCCGTACGTTGGTCCAAGCAGAAAACTCATTCCTGTTGTGCTTAATTTTATAGGTTCTCTATCTGATTTAAAAATAGAATTCATACTCTTGTTAGGGTTGTATTGACTCCATACACTGAGTGAAATAAAAACAATAAAGCAGAACAGGAATTTTTTCATAGTTAAATAAACGGTAAAAAACAGTTTTTTATTTTACTAATGAAAGTAATTTATCCATCACAGATGAGTCATCCCAATTTTCATGAATATTTTCCATTTTAAGGATGTTAGCCATAATCTCATCTTGTAACTTACCATTTCTCAATGCTTGACTATACGGTGTATGACTAAAAGTAACCTGAGAATACATTGGAGTCCATTTTTCAGGATAAAGTTTACTAAACTTAGCTTCTATTTTCTTTTGTAATAAAAACTCAGGATCTGCTGTTAAATCTCGCATTTCAATATAATTTTGAAGTGCGAGGTCTAAGATAGCATTCCCTTCAGGAACGCGTTTTTCAGAAAAACGATCTAATAAACCATCCCAATTTCCTCCTACTTCTTCATGCATTTCGTGAAAAACAGTACAATCTTCAAAGGCACAATTCATACCTTGACCATAAAAGGGTACTATTGCGTGGGCTGCATCGCCAATTAAAACAACATCTTCTTTATAATTCCATGGTGTACATCTAACCATTATTAATGAAGACGTAGGATTTTCCATGTAATCAGTCATCAAATTTGGCATCATAGCAACTGCATCTGGAAATGTCTTGTTGAAAAATGCAGTAATTAATTCAGGAGTAGTAAGTGACTCAAAAGAAACTTCTCCTTTCATTGGAAAAAAAAGTGTGCACGTGAAACTACCATCTAAATTGCCTAAAGCAATCATCATAAATTCGCCTCTTGGCCAAATGTGCAAACAATTTTTATCTAATTTATGTGAACCATCTTCATTCGCTGGAATTACGAGTTCTTTGTAGCCATGATCTAAGTATTTTTGAGAATAATCAAAAAGTGTGCTTTTTTGCATTCTCATTCTTACCGCTGAAAATGCACCATCTGTAGCAAATACCTTGTCAAGCTTGTGTTTTTCTTTTTCTTTCGTTTCAGAATTATCGAATAACAAGGTATTTGTATCTAAATCTATATCCGTACATTTTCTGTTAAAATAATACGAAATAGAAGGATATTGATCTGCTAAATTCATTAATTTTTGGTTCAAGCCACCACGTGAAACAGAATAAATAGCTTCATCTTCTTTCCCGTATGCTTGATGTGTGAGTGTTCCATCTAAGGCATGCATACACCTTTTGTACATTGGAATTGCTATTTCATGAATGTCGTCAGCAATTCCGGCTAATTCTAAGGCTTTCCATCCTCTATGAGATAATGCAAGGTTTATAGATCGACCAGCGATTAACTTTGCTTTTCTGAGATCTGTTCTTCGTTCAAAAACAGAAACATCATATCCTTTTTTAGCCATCAGTATGGCTTGTAAACTTCCTGCTAATCCAGCACCAACGATTCCAATTTTTTTCATAGTAATGTATTTCTGTTTTCTCTATTATGCTAATTCAACAATAGCATCGGTTAAATGTTTTCCAAAATAATATACATCTTCAAATGAATTGTACAGTGGAACTGGGGCTAAACGAATCACATTTGGTTCTCTCCAATCTGCTATTACGCCTGCATTAGATAATTTATCAAAAATTGCTTTCCCTTTTCCATGAACTAATATGGATAATTGAGCTCCTCGTTGCGCTTTATTTCGCGGAGTAATTATTTCTAATTTACACAAATTTCCGTGCTCATTAGAAATTTGATCTATAATATACTCTAAAAAAGCCGTAAGTTGATCTCTTTTAACGCATAATGCTTCCATTCCCACTTCATCAAAAATAGTTAATGAAGCCAAATGAGCAGCCATTCCCAATACTGGTGCATTACTCAATTGCCATCCTTCTGCACCTGGCATTGGTTGAAAGCCTGGTTCCATTAAAAAACGAATTGACTTATCGTGACCCCACCAACCAGCGAACCGAGGTAAATCTGGGCTGTTTGCATGTTTTTCGTTGATGAACATACCCGAAACACCTCCTGGAGATGAATTTAAATATTTATAAGAACACCATGCTGCGAAATCTACATTCCAATCATGTAATTTTAAATGAATATTCCCTGCAGCATGAGCCAAATCAAATCCCGCATAGGCCCCAACCGCATGTGCAGCCTCTGTAATTTTTTTCATGTCAAATAATTGACCCGTATAATAGTTTACACCACCAATCATGACTAGTGCTAACTCATCCCCCACTTCAGAAATCTTAGACAATATGTCCTCTTCATGAATTACGTGTTCTCCATTTCTAGGTTCAATTTCGA
Source organism: Chryseobacterium gleum (assembly GCA_945897755.1). Classification (GTDB taxonomy): domain Bacteria; phylum Bacteroidota; class Bacteroidia; order Flavobacteriales_D; family Crocinitomicaceae; genus CANHVK01. The sequence continues at coordinate 10,411 of CAMDGH010000074.1, forward strand.
TTAGATCCTTAGCTAAATCTAAGCCATGAAATTTAATTTGTGATTCTAAAGCATATTGATCACTTGGAAACGCTTTTGCCTCACAAATGATTTTTTTTCGTCTTCCTTTAGGTTCAAAAAAAGAAACCATCAAAAGGTGTATGTTTGTTGTTAATGAGTGTGTTACAACAACTTCAGAAGGCAATGCCCCAACTACTCTCGCTATTTTTTCAGTTAAATTTTCGTGATAACTATACCACGGTCTTTTCCCATGGAAATGTCCTTCTACTCCCCATTTAGCCCAATCGTCTAATTCCTGCTGAATATATGAACTGACTGTTTTAGGCTGTAAACCCAATGAATTACCCGTAAAATAACGTACTTGATTCTCGTGAAAAGCAGGCATGAAAAAGAGATCTCTATAGCCTTTTAAAGGATCTTGTGAGTCTTGTTTTTGTGCGAAACTTAGTGTATTTTCCATGTCGAATCTAAATAGTATGATACAAATTGTTTGTGATTAGTATATTGTAATCGGTTTCAAAGATACAATTCGTATAGGAATATTGAAATAGAAATAAAAAAAGACTATAAAAATTTCTCGGCTGTAAAAGTCTTATTTTAATCAATTTATTTAAACACTTTATTTTATAAGTTAGTGTACCTTTGTTGCAATAACAAATAAATAATTTGTGTCTATCTAAAAATCGCACATCTCATTTTTACAGAAAAGGCACTCAGGAAAATATAAAAAAATATTGATAATGAATACGTTAATAATAAATTTTAATTCAAATTGCGATTAAAATGATAAAAAAAGATTTTTTTTTACTGTGTGTATTTTTTGTATTTCTTGGTCATAATGCTTATGGGCAAAATTGCCTGTGTAAACTTTCTGGCTCAATTTCAGATCTTCATAACGAAGCGCCAATCGGATTTGTAGCTGTTCAATTAAAAGAAGTCGATCGAACTGTATTTTCTGATTCCCTTGGTCACTATTCTTTTTCAGGACTTTGTCCAGGAAAATACACACTTATTTGTAGCAATATTCAAGGGTTTAAAGCGATTGTAAAAAGCATAGACTTACTTGAAAACAAGGTAGTTAATCTTATGTATGAAATGCATTTGACAGAACTCTTAGAAGTTCACGTAAAAGGAAAATTAACTGAAAGTGTAAAATTAAGCACCCTTAATGAAAATAACTTAATGGGTGATGAACTAGAAAAAAATCGCGCGACTACTTTGGGTGATATTGTGAAATCCATTCCAGGTGTTAATACATTGAATACTGGTAATTCTGTTTCAAAACCGGTTATACATGGTATGCACAGTAATCGCGTGTTGATTTTGAATAATGGCATACGTCAAGAGGGGCAACAATGGGGCTCTGAACATGCTCCAGAAATTGATCCTTTTATTGCAGATAAAATTTCGGTGGTAAA
>CAMDGH010000075.1 GCA_945897755.1 Chryseobacterium gleum
AGGCTTATTAAGTACAATGCATTTGCTTGGAAGAGATCAAGGGATAACCGTATATGGGCCAATTGAGTTGGAGTTAATCCTTAAGTTGCAATGAGAGATTGGCGGGACAAAACTAGGTTATTCAATTTGTTTTATCCCACTCAATGGACTTGAATATAAGTGTCTATTTCAAGATAAACTCATAGAGATACATACTTTCCCTTTAAAGCATAAGTTACCGACAAATGGTTTTTTAATTAGAGAGAAACAAAAGGATCGATCGATTATTGGGGATGAGTTTAAATCTGCAGGACTTTCTTTATTGGCTATTCCTTTTTTTAAAAAAGGGGAGGATTATGTAAATGAATTGGGAGTAACTTATCATTATAAAGACTTTACTTATTTTCCTGCGAAAGCTAAATCATACGCTTTTTGCTCAGATACAATCTATTTCCAAGAAGTGGTGCAGTATATTAAAGGAGTTACGGTTCTTTATCACGAAGCAACCTTTACCGAAAAAGAAAGAGAGAGAGCAAAAAAAACAATGCATTCCACAGCTAAGGATGCTGCAAAAATAGCAAGGGATGCAAAAGTGGGTAGGTTATTACTTGGTCACCTAAGTGCAAGATTTGATGACGGAGATTTACACATTAAAGAAGCGTCTGAGTTTTTTGAAAATGTTGAAGTGGTAGCAGATTTAAATGTTTTTAGACTTTAAATGCTTATTTAATTATTTAAACTAATACGTTAAATTTTATTAATTAACGTATTGTTTTTAAGTTTTTTAAATCTAATTTCATTTCTACATATTCATAGTTAAAACTACTAAAGTAGTTTTCAGGGGTGAAGCCAAATGAGTAATATAATTTTTCTATATACTTTAGTGCGTCTATTCTTATCACTGCTTTTGTATCCAGAGATTTAATGAATTCAATTGATTTTTCTATAAGGTAAGTACCGTATCCCTGACGTCTTTCTTTGGCAATAATGACAATTCGTCCAATTGAGAATTCGGAATATAGTTCACCTTTAGGGATTATACGAGAAGTACCAATTAATACATCTTTCTTGAAAAGTAAAAGATGGAAAGACACAGTGTCTAATCCATCTACCTCGGGATAAACACATTCTTGTTCAAGAATAAAGGTTTCAATTCTTAACTTAATTAAGTCGTGAAACTCACTAGTAGATAGTTTGTTAAAGTGTTTTATTTCATGTGAAATAATCATCTGTTTTTATGTTTGAATGTTGCCAACATTATATGGTTTTTCGGCTTTTTTCTGATTCGCCATTTCAATCCCCATAGAGATTAGTTTACGCGTGTCAAGTGGATTTATAATTCCATCAACCCAGAGTCTAGAAGCAGCATAATAAGGTGATATTTGATTATCATATCGAGATTTTATTCTGTTGTATATCTCATCTTCTCGCTCTTTGGTAATCAATTCTCCCTTTGATTTTAAATTAGCTACTTCGATTTGGAGTAGTGTTTTAGCAGCTGCGGCACCACTCATAACAGCGATTTCTGCAGTAGGCCAAGCAACAATTAGTCTTGGGTCATATGCTTTTCCACACATGGCATAATTGCCTGCACCGTATGAATTCCCGATTATTATTGAGAATTTTGGCACAACTGAATTCGCCATTGCATTCACCATCTTTGCACCATCTTTTATGATTCCTGAATGTTCAGATTTCGATCCAACCATAAAACCTGTTACATCAGTAAGAAAAACTAATGGAATATTTTTTTGGTTACAATTCATAATAAAACGGGCGGCTTTATCTGCTGACTCATTATAAATCACACCTCCAATCTGTACTTCACCATTACTGTTTTTTATTACTTCTCTTTGATTTGCAACAATTCCAATACTCCAGCCATCAACACGGGCATATCCACAAATAATTGTTTTTCCATAATCAGCTTTGTATTCTGTAAAATGACCTGCATCAATCAACCAGTCAATCACCGGTTTCATTGCGTATGGTTTCGAACGCTCGACAGGAATCATTCCAAAAATAGAATCTTGCGCAATAACAGAGTCTTTGGGTTCTGTTCTATTGAAACCTGCGTTTTGTGGCTGTCCTATCTTGTCCATCAATGAACGTATGGTAGCTAAGCATTCCTGATCGTTTTCTGTTTTATAATCACATACACCTGATATTTCAGTGTGCGTAAATGCTCCTCCAAGTGTTTCATTATCAATCGTTTCTCCAATAGCTGCTTTCACAAGATAGGATCCGGCAAGAAAAATAGTTCCTGTCCCATTTACGATGAGAGATTCATCAGACATGATAGGGAGGTAGGCGCCTCCAGCAACACAACTTCCCATTACGGCTGCAATTTGAATGATACCTTGAGAACTCATTACTGCATTATTTCTAAAAATACGTCCAAAATGTTCTTTATCAGGAAATATTTCATCTTGTAAAGGTAAGTATACTCCTGCAGAGTCAACAAGGTAGATAATTGGAAGTCTATTTTCCATTGCTATCTCTTGAGCACGAAGGTTTTTCTTTGCTGTAATAGGGAACCATGCACCAGCTTTAACAGTTGCGTCGTTAGCAACAATGATGCATTGTTTTCCAGAAACATAACCAATTACGACAATAACACCTCCAGCAGGACAGCCTCCATGTTCTTCATACATTCCAAAGCCAGCTAAAGCACCGATTTCAATTGTATTTGAATCTAAATCAGTTAATAATTCGATTCTTTCTCGTGCTGTCAACTTGCCTTTCTCGTGCTGTTTCTCGATTTTTTTTTCACCACCACCTTTATAAATTTTATTTAATTCATTTTCAAGAAGAAATAATTTCTGCTTGAATTGATCCTCATTAATATTAAATTCTAGTTCTTTGGGATTCATAAGCGCGTTTTTTAATTAATCAAACTTAAATTCAAAAATGTACTCAAATCTTAGCTAAAAAAAATGCTAAAATTCAAAATACGAGTAGTAATATTAAAGATTTCCTATCTATTTCTAGTTAAGAAGTTTTTAAACACATTAAATGGGAAAATTAAAGTGTTAATGTTACTGCTCTCCTATTAACAAAGATATACAATTGAGTTATTATTAGTTCAAGCCACAACAAAAAAAGAAATGTCAAATTAATGTTTCTATTTTTTGTTAAGATTTTCACACTCAAAATAACCATCTCTCATAACGAGTTTTCTATCTGCCATTAGAGCTAAAGACTCGTTATGTGTGACAATAATGAAGGTTTGATTGAAACGATCTCGAAGTTCAAAAAAAAGATTGTGTAATTCTGTTGCGTTTTTACTATCTAGATTTCCTGAGGGCTCATCTGCAAAAATCACTTTAGGATTATTGATTAATGATCTTGCAACTGCTATCCGTTGCTGCTCACCTCCAGACAATTCACTAGGTCGATGACTATGTCGATCTGCTACTCCCAATAGGTCAAGAAGTTCTAAGCCTTTCTTTTTTGAATCTGAAGCAGATTCTCCTTTGATAAGTGCGGGTAATATTATGTTTTCAAGTGCAGTAAATTCAGGAAGTAATTGATGAAATTGAAAAATAAAACCGATATACTGATTTCTAAATGCGGCTAGTTTTTTTTTTGATAACTCAAATGGATTTATACCTCCTATTTCTACTTTGCCAGAAGTGGGTATTTCAAGTGTTCCTAAAATTTGTAAAAGTGTGGTTTTTCCTGCACCAGATGAACCAACAATAGATACAACTTCTCCTTTTTGAACTTCTAAACTTACATCTTTTAAAACCTGTAAGTCCTTGTAGGTGTGTGAAATAGATGTGGCTTTTAACATTATTTTCCTTTCATTTTTAGTGAATGCCCCATTTTATCTTTTTTTGTTCTTAAATAACTCTCATTATGCACATTACTTTCAATTTCAATCGCTACATTCTCTACAATTTCGAGACCGTATCCAACTAAACCCTTTCTTTTTGTTGGATTATTGGATAGCAAGCGCATTTTAGTAACGCCTAAATGCCTTAGGATTTGAGCTCCAATTCCATAATCACGTTCATCACTTTTAAAGCCTAGCTGAAGGTTTGCTTCAACAGTATCTAGCCCTTCCTCTTGTAGTTTATATGCTTTTAGTTTGTTAACCAATCCGATTCCACGTCCTTCTTGATTCATATATACGATCACACCCCTTCCTTCTTTTTCTATCAAATCCATTGCTTTTTCTAGTTGAGGTCCGCAATCGCATCGGCATGAGCCAAATACATCTCCAGTGATACAAGATGAATGAACTCGAACTAAAATAGGTTCATCAATAGACCAGGTACCCTTAACTAAAGCTAAATGTTCTTGATTTGTACTTTTCACTTGAAAAGCAACCAAATTAAAATCACCCATTTTAGTAGGCATTTTCACAAGAGCCACTTCTTCTATTAAAGAATCGTTTTTTAAACGATATTCAATTAGGTCTGCAATAGAAACTATTTTTAAATCAAACCGTTTTGAAATTTCCATTAATTCTGGGAGTCTAGCCATTGTTCCATCTTCATTGAGAATTTCAACGATAATGCCAGCAGGTTCAAATCCAGCCAGTTTAGCAAGGTCTATAGCTGCCTCAGTGTGTCCAGCTCTTCGAAGAACACCTTCTTTTTTTGCACGAAGAGGGAATATGTGTCCTGGCTTTCCTAATTCTTCAGGATTTAAATTAGGGTCTATTAAAGCTAAGATTGTCTTTGATCGATCTTGAGCTGAGATTCCTGTAGTGCAACCATGACCAATTAAATCAACGGAAACGGTGAAAGGAGTTTCGTATGCTGCCGAGTTGGACTGAACCATTAAGTCAAGGCCAATTTTATCGCATTGATCTTCAATTAATGGAGCGCAAATTAATCCACGGCCATGTGTTGCCATGAAGTTTATTAATTCGGGCGTTGCATTTCGCGCAGCAGTAAGAAAATCGCCTTCATTTTCTCTATCTTCATCGTCAACAACAATTACAACTTTACCCTCTTTAATATCAGAAATTGCTTCTTCGATCGTATTTAATATATAGCTCATAGACTTTAAATAGTATGTAAAATTAACGAATAATTTTTAAATTTGTTTGAGGTTATAATGATTGTTTTCATTCATAGCCTTTTAAAAATGAATAGGTGTTCGGTTTGCATCAAATTAAATGATTAGTTTTAACGAACACCTAAGATATTTTGATTTTATAATCTTTTAATAAAAAAATAAGTATGATTCAACAGTGGAATGATTTTTTAAAAATTATATCAACAAATCCATTAAATGCTCTTTTTCTAATATTAGGAATTATTTTATTAGAGGTAATACTATCCTTTGATAATGCTGCGGTTTTAGCAACAATGGTAAAAGGGTTAAACGAAAAAGATCAATCTAAAGCTTTGAAATACGGTATTATAGGTGCTTACGTATTTAGGGGTATTGCTTTAATTCTGGTCGAAAGTATATTGAAAATATGGTGGTTAAAACCCATTGGTGGATTGTATTTAATTTGGATTTGTACAAAGCACTTTAGTTCATCGTTAAAAAATAATGTTGAAGAAATAAAAGAAACCAAAAAAAGTGTTCTTTATACTTCTACAGTTGGTTTTATAGGTGTTTTTTGGTCTACAGTGTTAGCGGTAGAATTTATGGATGTTGTTTTTTCAATTGATAACATATTCGCTGTAGTAGCCTATACAAATAATATTATTCTAATCTGTATAGGTGTTTTTATAGGTATTCTAGCTATGCGCTATGTTGCTAAATATTTTGTCTTATTGATGGATAGGTATCCTTTTTTAGAAAAGTCAGCATACATTGTGATCGGTATTTTAGGTACAAAACTTTGTTTTTCAGTAATGGTTCATTTTAATGAAAAAGATTATGGTTGGATTGATTCCGAAGCGTTTGATATTTTCATTTCAGTAATTACATTAGCTATTTTTTTACTACCAATTCTTTCAGATAAATTTTTAAAGAAAAAATCTTAATTTATAATGGTATTATGATTTTATTTTTTCTTGCCGTTTGCCCAGCTATAGCTATATTTATTTACATTTATTATAAAGATAAATTCGAAAAAGAACCTCTACGGTTATTAATTATTTCTTTCTTGCTCGGTGTTTTATCTTGTGTTCCTGCTTGTATTCTTGAATTAATGGCTTCGAAAATTGGTTTAAGCGGAGAGTCTTCATCTTTGATATCATCACTTTTGGGCTGTATTATTGGTATAGGTTTGGTTGAGGAGTTTTGCAAGTATTTCTTTGTGAAAATAAGTGCATTCAAAAATGAAGCGTTTAACGAGCCTTATGATGGTATTATTTACTGTGTAATGGTTTCATTGGGTTTTGCAACACTAGAAAACATAGGATACGTTTTTGAAAATGGTATTGGAACTGCAATTTCAAGAATGATTTTCTCTGTTCCTGGTCATGCTGCTTGGGGGGTAATTATGGGGTATTATTTAGGTGTTGAAAAATTTAAAAAGAAACCTTATTTCGGTTTAATAGGACTTTTAATTGCTTCAATTCTTCATGGATTATTCGATTTTTGTCTATTCAATGCATCAAAACAACCTGTTTTATTAGTTGGTTTTTTAATCGTTTTTATATTTACTATTCGACTTTCTTACATATCAATAAAACAACATCAAAATGATTCTCCATTCAAGAGACATTGATTTATTTTAAGTTAGTGAATATTGAATTGGTTGAACTTTATTTATTTTTTAATAACTTTTACATGAAATTGAATATCCCTTATCTGTATTTTTCAAAAAAAATGAAAATTCTTAATTCATTATTTTATTTTATTTTTCTTTCGTTTCATTTTATTTCATGTGCTCAAATAGATAAAAAGGATTCAAAAATTGTTTTAAAAGAGATTAATAATCAACTTGAAAAAAGAAAGACTAGTACTTATCCGGGACTAGAAAAATTAACAGAAGTTATTAAATTAGATTCGACGATTCAAGTGTCATTGAAATATGCAACATTAGATAATTTCACTAAAAAAATATTATATACGGAGATTTATTCAGCTTATCTTCAAAATGATGTTGCGTTAAAATTAGTTAAAAGTAATCAATACTTAAAGACGAGAAACCCGAATTTAAGATTATTGATTTATGATGCTGTTAGGCCTGTTTCTGTTCAAAAACTGATGTGGGATGCTTTGGATACTATACCCATTATAAATAGAAGAAAGTTTGTGTCTGATCCCTCGAAGGGAAGTTTACATAATTATGGATGTGCTGTAGATATTACAATTTGTGATCAAAAAGGACAGCCGCTAGACATGGGTTCACCCTATGATGATATCAATTTGATTGCCTACCCAATTCATGAAAATCGATTTTTAAATGAAGGGTTGTTGTCCGTTGCACAAATAAAAAACAGGCAATTATTAAGAGAAACGATGCGAATAGGAGGGTTTAGCGGTATCAAAACAGAATGGTGGCATTTCAATGCTTGCTCGCTAAAGACAGCTGCTTTAAAATATCCAATTCTGAAATAGTAGAAAGATAAATAAATAAATTAGTTATACTTTTAATAACCAATTAAACGTATCTTCAATTCTACCACACTTTAAATCATTCATATACAAACTAATTCTGTTAGAGAAAGTTCGTGTTTTGATATCTGGAAGTATATAATCATCTCCTCGAAATCCGATTTTTGCAATAGGAGCAATAGTTGCTGCGGTCCCAGCTCCAAAAACTTCTGTGCAACTTCCGTTTTTAATCGCTTCAATCACTTCAGAAACAAGTACTTTACGTTCTTCAACTTCATAGCCCCATGATTTTGCTACATCCAAAACACTGCGTTTGGTAATACCTCTAAGAATAGTGTCACTTTCTTCTGTGGGACTTATGATTTTATTATCAATTACAAAAACAATATTCATTGTTCCTGACTCCTCAATAAAAGTATGTGTTTTGGCATCTGTCCATACCAATTGATGATAGCCTTTCATTTGTCCTTGTCTAGCAGGATATAGAGATGCTCCATAATTGCCTGCTGCTTTAGCACGTCCAACACCACCCTCTGCAGCTCTTGTGAAATGTTCTTCAATCAACACATTCACGGGTTCACTATAGTAAGCACCAACAGGACAAGTAAATATGATGAATTTGTATGATTCAGATGGTTTAATACCAACAAACTCATCGGTAGAAAACATAAAAGGTCTAATATATAATGAAAAATTTGGTTTGTCGGGTATCCAATTTGAATCAATTTCAACAATTTTACGAACACATTCAACGAAAAGATCTGAAGGAATTACCGGCATACACATTCTTTCGCAAGACTTTGCAAAACGCTCAGCATTCATATTAGGTCTGAAGATTAAAATATCTCCATTGGGAGATTTATTTGCTTTAATTCCTTCAAAAATAGATTGGCCGTAATGTATTGAAGAAGTTGCTGGATGAAATTGTATCGGTCCAAACGGCATAATGCTTGGAGATTTCCATTCACCATCATGAAACTCCATAATTAACATATGGTCAGAAAACACTTTACCAAATGGAAGATTATCCCAATCAACTTCTTTAATACGAGAAGATTCAATAGGGGTAACCGAAAAATTTACTGATGTTTCTAACATAATACGGAGTATGAAAGGTTATTCTGCGAATATAACAAAATTTTTTATCATTAAGGATGTTTCTTGTAAGTCTATAATTGTCTAAATTGTAAATGTAATTAACAATCATTCGTAAATTATTCGGTAGATAAGTTTGACTTTTACTTGTTTAATTGCTTATTTTTGCACTAATTATTAAAGATGAAATCATGATTCAAACGATAAAGCCTGGCGTAGCTACGGGTGATGAAGTTCAAGAAATATTTAGATTAGCAAAACAAATGGCTTTTGCATTACCTGCAGTAAACGTTACTGGGTCAAGTTCGGTAAACGCTGTAATGGAGACAGCGGGGAAACTTAAAGCTCCAGTAATTATTCAGTTTTCAAATGGGGGTGCGCTTTTTAATGCAGGGAAGACTCTTTCAAATGAAAATGAAAAAGCAGCAATTGCAGGAGCTGTTTCTGGCGCGAAACACATACATGAACTTGCTCATTTATATGGGGCTACAGTAATTCTTCATACGGATCACGCAGCGAAAAAATTATTGCCTTGGATTGACGGTTTATTAGATGCGTCTGAAAAGTTTTATGCTGAGACTGGAAAATCATTGTACTCATCTCATATGATTGATTTATCTGAAGAGCCAATTGAAGAAAATATCGAAATCTGTAAGCAATACCTTGCTCGTATGAGTAAAATTGGAATGACACTCGAAATTGAATTGGGTATCACTGGTGGTGAAGAAGATGGCGTGGATAATTCAAATGTAGATAGCTCTAAGTTATACACTCAGCCTGAAGAGGTTGCATATGCTTATGAGGAATTAATGAAAGTGAGTAATCGATTTACAATTGCTGCTGCTTTTGGTAATGTCCATGGTGTTTATAAACCTGGAAACGTTAAGCTAACACCATCTATTTTAAAAAGCTCTCAGGAATTTGTTCAGAAAAAATTCAACACGGAAAATAATCCGGTAAACTTTGTTTTTCATGGAGGGTCTGGATCTTCACTAGATGAAATTAGAGAAGCGATAGGGTATGGTGTGATCAAAATGAATATAGATACTGATTTGCAATTTGCTTATACTGAAGGTACTAGAGATTATATATTGAAAAATGAGTTGTATTTGAAAACTCAAATTGGAAATCCAGAAGGGGAGGAATTACCGAATAAAAAATATTATGATCCTAGGAAGTGGATGCGTGAATCTGAAGTTACTTTTAGTAATAGATTAATTCGTGCTTTTGAGGATTTGAACAATGTTAATACATTAAGATAAATAAGATTAAAATGAGTTGGTTTAAACGAAATAAAGAAGGAATTACTACCACAACATCTGAAAAGAAAGAGACTCCTGAAGGGTTGTGGCACAAATGTCCAAATTGTAAAACAGTATTTACACAATCTGATTTTATTAAAAATATTTATGTGTGTGATCGTTGTTCTTATCATGAAAGAATTGGTTCGGAAGAATATTTTCAAATTTTATTTGATAATAGTGAGTATACTGAAATTGACGCTGAATTATCGTCGGGTGATCCATTACATTTTGAGGACACTAAAAAATACACTGAGAGAATTATCGCTTCTCAAAAAAGCACAGGTCTCAAGGACGCATTAAGAACGGGTTATGGAAAGGTAAATGGCATTGATTTAGTTGTGTCTGCTATGGACTTTGCATTTGTAGGTGGTTCTTTAGGTTCTGTTATGGGTGAAAAAATAGTACGTGGTATCGATAAAGCGATTGAATTGAATTGTGCTTTTATGATTATTTCTAAATCAGGAGGTGCTAGAATGATGGAGGCAGGTTATTCTTTAATGCAAATGGCGAAAGTCAGTGGGAAACTTGGTCAATTATCTGATAAAAAACTACCTTATATCTCCTTCTTAACTGATCCAACAACAGGCGGAGTTACTGCTTCTTTTGCGATGTTAGGTGATATTAATATTGCGGAACCTAAAGCCCTAATCGCATTCGCAGGACCTAGGGTTGTTAAGGAAACAATTGGTCGTGATTTACCAGATGGGTTTCAAACGTCTGAGTTCTTACTAGAACATGGTTTTTTAGACTATATCGTAGAGCGTTCCGAACTTAAATTAACACTGTCTAATTCTTTAAAATTATTTAAATTTTAACTAAAATCCCTACTTTTGTGAGGTTTTTTTATGTGTTTTTTTAAGAAATATACCTATCAAGATTTTAGTATAAATGATTGGAGTGGAGGTACTTCTACTCAGTTAGTCATTTATCCAAGTGAAAGTGATTTATCGAAACAAAATTTTGAATTCAGAATTTCAACGGCTTCTATCGATGTGGAGGAAAGTCAATTTACACAGTTTTTTTCACATAAACGAATTATTTGCTCTTTACTAAATCCAATTACATTAATTCATTCAGACAGTCAACCTTTCTATTTAACTCCGTTTGTTCCATATTCTTTTGATGGAGGGATGAAGACAAAATGTGTTGGAAAAACAATTGATTTTAATGTGATTTTTAATGATGGTTGGGATGCTAGTATTAAAGTTTATCAAATAGATTCTATGATTGACATGGATTATATTCAATCTTATTCTGACCTAACATATTTATTTCAAGTCAAAGGAGAAAGTTTCATTAATACTTTTCTACTCGAAGAATCAGAGTTGTTGCTTTTTAAAGAAATACCTGATGATTTCAATCTTAAAATAGTTAATACAGATTCTCTTTTAGTATGTGTAAAACTAAAAAAATATAATAAATTAAAACTATAGTTATA
>CAMDGH010000076.1 GCA_945897755.1 Chryseobacterium gleum
TTTATTGCTTTCGTTTGGTGCTACAAAGTAGGGATTTACATAGACCAAAACGAAATTAAAGTCAAGATTAAAAAGCACGGTTACAGAGCTAAAAGTCTATTCAAACACGGTTTAGATTACATTTCAAACATATTACTTAACCCTCAAAAACAATCAAAAATTGATGTTTTCAAATTTTTGTCACGTAGTTAGTATTTATTGTTTAAATTAAAAACATTTAATGTGATTTTTTTACATTTGTAAAAAAATAAAATGAATATGAAAAAAAATGTTCTAGCATCCTTGAATTTAGCGTTAATAATAATAGCATCCAGTTTAATAAGTTGTAAAAAAGATCCGGTAACACCGACTTCGACTTTACAGCCGACTACTAATGGAAATAACAATTCCGGCACACAAACAACGATTGCAAAATCTGGGTTGGGTTTAGTTGATATCGATGGAAATAAATATAAGTCAGTTATCATTGGTAAACAAGAATGGATGGCTGAAAATTTAAGGGTTTCAACATATAATGATGGATCGATTATTCCAAAAGTAACTAGTTATGATGAATGGCCAATTCTAGTTACAGGTGCATATGTAAATTATTTAGATGAGATAACATATGATGTAGACTATGGGAAATTGTACAATGGGTATGCAGTTACGACAAATAAAGTTTGTCCTACTGGTTGGCATGTACCAACGGTAGCAGATTGGAAATTGTTGGAAGATAAAGTTGGAGGTACTGATATTGCAGCAAATAAGTTGAAAGAATCAGGTTTGAAACATTGGAATGGAACTACTGCAAGTGTAACTAACGAAGCATTGTTTAATGTTTTACCTGGAGGAGGACGTTATGAGTTTTCGTATGCATACTTCGGGGATGAAGCTAAATTTTGGACCTCATCAGTAGATAGTCAATCTATGAATAATTTGTATTATAAAACGTTTTCTAAAACATCTTCCTATGTTGGAACAAATGATTACAATAAATTGGCAGGATATTCAATTCGATGTGTCAAAAATGATTAATATTTGTTCCTAAAATAAAGTTATGCTGTTGTTTTTTTCAATTGAGTTTCTATTCCTTTTTTTAAGATTAATTCCTTTTTGGATTATTGCAGTAATTATAACAAATTACTGGACAAGTTATTATTATAAAAAACTAGAGATATCTATTGATGAAGCAATAAATTCAGAAACTCACATATACGCTATTGAAGATTGTAAATCTAACATTGAAAGAACAGTAGATTTTTCCTTTCGGAAATTATTATTTCTGCGGACTTCCGTTTATGTATATAAAGATTTTCTTTTTTTAAAAAGTTATTCAGTTTTATTTAAGAATACCTACAAACCCTTTTTGATTAAATTGCGAGATACAGCAAGTAATGACAAGAAATACAAGTATATACTTTCAAATATATCGAGCGATGAAAAGGTTTTGGAAATTAGATTTAATAAAATTTACGAACGTAAATCCTACAAAATCAGCATTGAAATAGAAGACGAAAAGCAGTTATCTGATTTTTTAAAATGTTTCACTTATGATTAAAAAATATACTGTAGATATACCATTAAAAAAAATAGTGGTGTATTTATTGAAATCAATAATCGTTTTAGGATTATTCCTTTATTTTCTGAAAATAGAGATAGAAAATGTTTTTCAGGTAATATTGTTTAAATATTATTTCCTTGGGATTTTTGAATTGTTTATCCTATTAATCTTTCTTATATGCGTAAGACATGATATAGGTAAATTTTTAAAAAGTAAAAATAGTTTTCGTTTAATTTTTACAATTGTAGGAAGTTTGATGATTAGTATGGGGCTTTTTGTTAAAATATGGGATTTAAAAAGACATACTGAATCTACACAATATATCGCCTTGTATAGTGAAAAGAAAGGTGTATACACAGAAGACTATACATTTAGATTTCAACATAATGGTAATTTATTACTTCAAGTTTCTAAGGAAGATGGTTTGATTTCCAATAATTATTATGGGAGGTATTTTATGAATAAACAATTTATAAGCATTGAATATTTATTTGGGAAAAAATCGAAATATACCATGTTTATCATTGAAAAGAATATTCTCATACCAATTAGTTATGCTAATTACAAAATAAAAAAGGATGCATCTATTTTCCAATTTTTGAAGGTTAAAAATTAATATGTAACTCAAAATAGGTGATGATTTTTTCTTGATACGTATTTTTTTAAGGTATCTTAATGTATAATTGTCACATTATAATTCTAAATTTAAAAACATGGTAATAACTTATTTCATAATTTTAATTATTGCGTTAATATTCAAATTATTCCATTGGCCAGGAACTAGTTTTTTGTTTTTAATTTCTCCGATATTTTTATTCGTTGAAGTTATAAGAAGCTCTATAAAAGAAAATAACGAAAAGTTGGTTTCTATTTTTGCTGCAATAGCAATGTTTTTTTCTTCAGTATTTATTCTATTTAGATTTCTTTATTGGCCGGGTTGGCATTATTTATTTGTTATAACTCTGTTTATTAATGCAGGTTTTATTTTTCTGTTAGTAAAGAATAAAATAGTATTCACAGCAAAATATGTTTTCACATCGCTTTTACTTGTGTTTTCTATAGTTAATTTTAGTTTGAAATCTTCCGATTTTCGCCTACTGTATCTACTAGAAGATCCATTTAATCCATCCGAAATTATTCCTCATTTTGAAATTCAAAAAATCGCTTATGATTTTTACCAAGAAGGAGAATACAAGAAATCTACTTTTTTAATTAAACGTAATATCCATCATTTAAATGATTTAGTAAGTCAATTGGATGTTTCCGATGAAGAGCATAAAATTGACATCGAAAACTTATCCATTTCTCAACACGATTTAGAAGCAATAAAAAAACAAAATTGGAATGAATTTAAACCTTTAATTCATATTGATCGAACGATTGAGTAGGATTTGAATTTATTTGTTCTTTCTTGTTTAATAAGGTAATTCACTATAAATCATTGATTATTCAATCTGCGACTACTACGCATGAACAACTTTCTGCAGATGAGCCATTATTACTAGGTGTTGAACTAGGTTTATTAAGTCTTTCTGCTGGATTAGAACATGTAGCAGAAATTAAAGGGGATTTAAGTTTAGCATTTTCAGATAATCTTATTTTGTTTAATTATTTTACATTCGTTTGGGCAAGGTATATTTAATACACATACCATAATAAACAGGGTAAATCGTAGATAGTCCAGTAATTCCATTTCCTGTGAGAAAGTTTATTCCACCAAATAGACTTGCACTGTAATGTGATGCGATTTTATATTGAAGTCCAGTTTCAATAGAGCAGAGCAAACCGGAAAATGTCAATTCCTTGAATTCAGCTCCGTAAAAAGCACGGCCAAAACCAAAATTAATGCGAGTGATCGGTTGTAATGCTTTAGAAGATCTAAAATACTTAATTACTGACAATTCTGTTTCTAATGTTGGTATCGCATTGCCTATAAGCGCTGAGCCAAGCGAGGAAGAAGCAATATTCAAACCAAGATGTAGGCTTCCTGAGCAAAGTTTACTTGAATTCCATTCCGCTGAGATGCCATTTACCCAGTAAAAACCAATGTATTTTTTCGTTCGAACTCCAAGTTCGATGTTAGAATTGTTTTCTTGTGCAACTGAAGTTGTTATGAAAAGTAGTGTTATAAGGCAAAATGAAATTATTTTCATTATTTTTTGTTTAATAGTTCGTTAAATACCGTTTCTTGATTTTTCAAATCTTTATCTAAATATGTATTTCTTCCTTTTAATCTGGTGAAAACATGGAGCTCTGAGTCGATCATTTTAATTGAAGGTAATATGCCCTTTATCCCTTTTTTTATTAATGGTGCAGAGATTGGGTCTGCTGATCCATCTTTTATTGATTTATAAACAGTTATAGGTATACTCGAGTTGATTCCTTTCTCTAATTGACTTCGCACTAATTGAGTTATTTTATTTAATTCTTTCAGTGATTGATATGGTCTGTATTTGTACCAAAACCCATTTTCACCTTTTTCCATTTCACTCTCTGAATAGCCCAAAAGAGGTCCAACTCCATTGATTAAAGAAAGTGTTTTAGTAGACGGAACGATAATCGGGTCGATGAGATAGATTCCTTTTACATTTGAGTTCAATCTACTGTTTTTTAAGGCATCTAAAATCAATGGGCATCCTGTAGATGATCCAATCAAATAAATGGATTCGTATCCTAACGACGTTAATGTAGTTACTTCATCGATAATTGGTTTTTGCCAATCTTGCCAAGTAGTATTTTTAAATATTTCGTAATCTCTTCCATGTCCACCGAGTAGTACTAGCGAAGTGAATGCATTCTTTTGTTTTTCGACAAAATCCCTAAATTCTAACCATTCAAATGTGGAAGCGGTAAAGCCATGTGCGCATACATATACAGGTGTTTTTTTCTCTAGATCAGTTGGGGAAAGGGTTCGCTTTGATTGTAAAAACCGTTCTGGATAAACAATACTGGAGTCATTGATTATTTTTCCGTCTAAATCGATTTTATCATCGATTGGAGGGGTTTTATCTGGCTTATTACACGAAAATAGCACTAAGGTAAAGATGAAAATAGGAAGTGTTCGTTTCATTTTTTTTAATTTATGATTCAGAGGTTTGAATAAATAGTAACGATAAAAGATAGCGTGAGTCAATCATTCAAAAACAAATTTATTGTTTTTTTTGGATTTAAATGATTTATGGGGATTTTTCGCAGGTTCATTAATCCCTACTGATATATATGTCACTGATTTAGTTATCACTGATTTAAAAATCCGTAAATCACGATTAAATGAAAGTACTGATTTTACATCATTATAAAATCGTAATACGATCGTCTTCAATTGAAATCAACCGTTGCTTGTACAACATTCCGACTGCGTTTTTAAATGTTTTTTTACTCATTCCTACCAATTCACGAATGGTGTCAGGATCACTTTTATCAGTTAATTTTATAACTCCCTGACTGTCTGACAGTATTTGTAAGAGTCGCTCGCAGTTTGGTTCCATTTTTTGAAATCCAACTTGATCAAGTGCGATATCTAGTTTTCCATCTTCCCTCACTTTTGTAACAAATCCACTTGTGCGTTCGCCATAGCGAAGGGTTCGTATAACATCGTTTCTGTAAATTAAACCACTATGCGTGTCATTTACAATTACGTTTTTACCGAGTTCTGTAGTTTCGCAAATTAATAAATCTACTTCTTCACCTTCCTTTACGGTCATTTTATCCATCTCTAAATACCTTTTTACCCGAGATGAACCAACAAGACGATGTGTTTCCTGATCGATGTAAATGAAGATGATATAGGATTTACCTTCTTCCATTTTTTGTTTCTGTTCTTTGAAAGGGACAAAAACATCTTTTTCAATTCCCCACTCCAAAAAAGCACCAAAATGACTTACTTGGTTTACGCGAAGTAAACCAAATTGGTGTAATTCTAAAAGTGGTTTTAAGCGTGTAGCAATTAAGCGGTCTTCGGAATCCTGGTAAAGAAAAACATCGATTTTATCATCGATTTCTGATCCTTCTGGGATGTATTTTGTTGGAAGTAATACATCGTTATCATCATCGTCACCAAGGTATGCACCAACACTTGTAAATCGGAGTATAGTTAAGGTATTGTATTCGCCTAAATGCATCATAAGTATATTTTTTTGTGGCTATCTGCAATAAGAAATTAGTACAGCTTGTTTTTTTATTCGTACCCTAGGGAAAAGCGCTTTTATTTCATTCTTTTTTGATGCATCAATGGTCACAAAAGAATAACTGTCAAAAACATCAATTAAGCCTAATTCGGTTTGCGTTAATCCTGCCTCTTGAAGAAAGAATCCAACAATATCTACTTTTCTTAATTTATTTTTACGTCCTGCAGAAAGGTAATAGGTAATTTTTTTCTGTCCTTTAAAGTCGCTAAGTTCTGTTGGAGCCCTTACGGCTTTTATATCTAGTTCTGAAGCGTAACTTGGAAGCATCTCGTTTTCAGAGTGCAATAAGTATACCTGTCCTTCTTTTTGCATACGGGCAGTTCGGCCATTTCTGTGAATGAAATCCGCTAAGGTATGTGGAAACTGATAATGGAAAATAGCATCTATTTCTGGAATATCTAATCCTCTTGCGGCTAAATCAGTACATACAAGACAGTCAACAGAGCCATGTTTAAATTTAATCAATGCGCGTTCGCGTTCTACTTGTTCCATACCTCCATGAAATTCTGCATTTGCTTTTCCGTGATCACTAAGCTGTTGCGAAATACGATTAGCAGCTTCTCTGTGAGAACAAAAAATCAAAACCGGTCCAAATGATTTAGAGGATAAAAAAGAGACAAGTGCGAACAATTTATCATGCCCTGGTGCAGCTAAACTAAAGTAATGGTGTTGCGGTTTTTCTACCTGGAGAAAATGGCATGTTTGAAATGTGATACCGGAAAATAGTGGGGGTAATTCATTTATTTCCGTGGCACTCACGAGTTGAATGCTATTTAAAGGTGAAGCAAAGGCTGATATTTCAGTTATGGTAGGTAAAAACCCCATTTCTAAGGTTTTGTCATATTCATCTAAGATCAGGTTTGAAAATGCTCCAATACCAGGCGTATTTCGTTGGTAATGATCTAAAATTCTTCCCGGCGTACCAACAATTATCGCTGGTTTTTCTTGAAGTTGCAATTGTTCATTTTTAAATGAATGTCCACCGTAGCAACACACTGATTTCCTCCCTGTTTTCAGTGACACGTAGCTTGTAAATACTTGTAAAGCAAGTTCACGGGTAGGACAAAGTATTAATACGGATTCGTTTTTTTCCGACAGGTGTTTTTCTAATTGGATTAAAAAAGCGAGGGTTTTACCACTACCCGTATGCGCTAATAAAATACTGAACGGATTTGTTTCTTTCCAATAACTTGCTTGCATTTCTGTAGGACTTGAATGTCCTGTATGCTGCAATAGTGTTTCTAATTTCAATGCTTTAAGTCTTTGTGTATGTTATTTTTTATTGCCTTTTTCAAAATCCTCAATAAATTGAGCTAATCCACTGTCCGTTAGCGGGTGCTTCATCAGGGAAAGTAGGCATGATAAGGGAGCGGTAACAATGTCTGCACCAATTTCTGCACATTGGATAATGTGCATTGGATTTCGTATTGAAGCAGCTAATATTTGAGTTGGAAAGTCATAATTATTGAAGATTGCTTTAATTTGAGCTACAAGTTGAAGTCCGTCGCCTAAAATATCGTCTAATCGTCCAACGAAAGGTGAAACATAGGTAGCTCCTGCTTTTGCTGCAACGAGTGCTTGACCCGCAGAAAAAACTAAGGTGCAATTTGTACGGATGTTTTTTGAGCTTAAGTAGTGAATCGCTTTAATGCCTGCAGGAATCATAGGGATTTTCACCACAATTTTAGGGTGTAAATCAGCTAATAGTTCTGCTTCACGTATCATGTTTTCATAATCTGTTGCGATTACTTCTGCGCTAACATCCCCTACTACAATAGAACAAATATCGATATAGTGTTTTAATATGTTGTTTTTACCCGTAATCCCTTCTTTTGCCATTAAGGTTGGATTTGTAGTTACTCCATCTAGGATTCCTAAATCATGTGCCTCTTGAATTTCAGAAAGGTTTGCGGTATCGATAAAAAATTGCATGGTAGTTTGATTGAATAGGTAAATATACAACCTCGGGTTGAATAAACCTAAAATCGCTTAAAAGTTATCCCTGATAAGTACTTCGAATATAAATCGTTTATGGATTAATTTAAAGTCTATTTCTTTTGTCTGTGATGCTTTTTATCATTTACATTTGTTATTTG
Organism: Chryseobacterium gleum; assembly: GCA_945897755.1. GTDB lineage: Bacteria > Bacteroidota > Bacteroidia > Flavobacteriales_D > Crocinitomicaceae > CANHVK01. The sequence goes on from CAMDGH010000076.1 coordinate 7,827, forward strand.
TAAAAAAGTATCGATGAAAGAACATCATAAATGCATTGTAGTGGGTGCTGGTATTGCTGGTATTGCAGCTGCCATTCGGATGAGAATGAAGGGCTATGAAGTGCATGTTGTTGAAGCAAATTTGTATCCAGGGGGGAAACTAACTGCTTTTTCCTTGGGTGGATTTCGTTTTGATGCCGGACCCTCTTTATTTACCTTACCCGAATTGGTTGATGAACTAATCCTTTTATGTGGGAAGAAGCCCGAAAACTACCTCATGTATAAGCGCTGTGAAATTGTTTGTAATTACTTTTATGAAGATGGTACCCGTTTTTCTTTTTTTTCCGATCCAACTAAAAGAAATGAGGAGCTAATCACAAAACTTCAACTAGACCCAGCACTCGTTGAAGCTCATTTGAAGCGAAGTCGGTTTAGCTATGAGGCAACTAAAAATACATTTTTAGAAAAGTCGCTCCATCGCTGGAAAACGTATTTTTCTCCCGAAATATTAAAGACAATTGCTGCTATTCCGCGCTTGAATTTAAATAAGACTATGCATGAGGTTAATGAAAAACACCTTAAACACCCTAAATTGATTCAACTCTTTGATAGATACGCAACTTACAATGGGTCAAATCCTTATGTTGCTCCAGGCATACTGACTTTGATTCCCCACTTGGAAGCTAATTTAGGCGCATATTACCCAACAAATGGAATGCACCAAATTACAACTGGCTTAGTTGATTTAGCAAATGATATTGGAGTGCAGTTTAGTTTTGGTCGGCGTGTTGATGAAATATGCGTTGACAAAAACGGTGTAAATGGGGTTAGGATTGGATCTGAAGTGTTTAGTGCTGATGTTGTTTTTTGCAACTCAGATGTAAAACCGGCATACAAATACTTGCTTCCTAATCTCAAAAAACCGAGCAAAATATTAGCTCAAGAGCCATCCAGTTCAGCGCTTATTTTTTATTGGGGGATCAGTCAGCAATTTCCAGAATTAGACCTCCATTCAATCTTTTTTTCTGCGGATTATAAAAAAGAATTTTCTGAAATATTTGAAAAAAATACACTACCTGAAGATCCTACGGTATATATCAATGTAAGCGCAAAAAAATCTATTTCGGATGCTCCAAATGGCTCAGAGAATTGGTTCGTGATGATTAATGTTCCTGCCAATAATGGTCAGGATTGGGATCTTTTAAGACAGAAGGCAAGACGGATTATCATAGACAAGATCAGTCGTTTATTGGGTGTTCAAATAGAACCTTTGATTGTTGTTGAGGACTATTTAGACCCTATCCGTATTGAAACACGAACATCTAGTGCCGGAGGGGCTCTCTATGGTACTAGTTCTAATGATCGGATGGCGGCTTTTTTTAGACATCCAAATTTCTCAACGGTAAAGGGTTTGTTTTTTATTGGTGGAAGTGTTCATCCTGGAGGTGGAATCCCCCTGTGCTTATATTCGGCAAAAATAGCTACTGACTTAGTTGCTCAAGTGAAAAACGAAGGTCACTGATAAAACACCTTCCTATTTATACTGCTGAAAAACGAAATCTACGGCTTTTTTAAAACCAGAGGTGTTTTTGTTCCTTCTTTTATCAAGAAAAAAAGCGCGATTTTACTTGTAATAATGATGAATAGTGTCTGAGGCAAAAGAATATGTTTTAGCAGGCACTCCATGCATTCTCGGGGCTTTTAATCCTATATTGAACTTTGTGTTGCCGACAATCAGTCTCGTTTCATCCCATAATCCATCGATCAAGAAGTGTTGTAATGTACCACTGCCGCCTTCAACAAATACAGAGTTGATCCCCATGTTATACAAGGCTGTTAAAATCGTTTTTGTATTGATTTGCGTTAATTTAAGCAATTGCACGTTTCCGACGTAAGCGTCTTTTAGCTTGTTAATAACGATTGTCTTGTCTCCATCGGAATATACTTTTGAAATTAAAGGCATCTGCAGTTGACTGTCAATGATAATGCGTAATGGATTTTCTCCACTCACTTCGCGAACGGTTAAGCTCGGATTGTCGTGCTCTACTGTTTTCCAGCCAACAAGTATTGCTTGTTCTTCCCCTCTCCAATGATGAATGAGCGCTTGTGTTTCAGGACAACTAATCCAATTTATTTCGCGTTGTGAGCTATCTGTCCGTTCTTTATCGATGAATCCATCAATGGTTTGAGCCCACTTTAATGTAACGTATGGTCTCTTTTTAAGGTGATATGTGAAAAAACGCTTGTTTAACAAGGTTGCTTCTCTCTCAAGTACACCAAAAGTTACTTCAATTCCGGCTGCTCTAAGTAGACTAATCCCCTTTCCAGCTACGAGTTCGTTAGGGTCTTGACAGGCAATCACAACGCGTTTTACACGATGTTTAATCAGCAAGTCTACACATGGCGGCGTTTTACCTGTATGTGAACAGGGCTCTAAACTGACGTAAACGCTTGATTCGCTGAGCAGAAAGTGTTCTTTAACTGAGTTGAATGCGTTTACTTCTGCATGTGGTCCACCAAAATAATGATGATATCCCTCGCCAATAATGCAATTGTTGTGGGTAATTACACATCCTACCATTGGGTTTGGAGCAACGGATACGCTAGCCAAGGATGCAAGATCTAAGCAACGTTGCATGAATAGACTGTCTGTGTCAAATTGGGTTGTCTCTAGCATATTACCTTAGGTTAATCTGGCGATAATGGATTGATTAAAAGGATACTCTTCTTGAAGATCGGCAGCTGTAAATAACTCAAAGTCTTCAAAATCAAATCCAGGTGCTACTGAGCAAGACACCAAGGAAAATGAATCTGGATATAGCACAGTTGACCCAAAAACAGTGTTCTTGGGCACCAATAACTGAGGTGTTTCTCCACTGATTAAATTGTTTCCGAGATGATGTTCTATGTGTCCGTTTTCTGTTAATGTGTGAACAACCAAAGGACTTCCGAGATGGAAAAACCACATCTCATCACTTTTTATGCGGTGAAATCTTGATACATCGCTCGATCTTAATAAAAAGTAAATTATGGTTTGAATGGATCTTTTGCCTTCCAAGCATTGCTCTTCAGAACGGTATGTTTCTTTATAAAACCCACCTTCTGGGTGAGGGATCATTTCCAGTTTTTTGGCTATTTCGGATGAATCCATAGATGTTATTGATTTAAAAAAAGGTTAAAATAGGAAATCTAAGTTAATATAAAAATTTCACTACATGACAAAAAAAATGATTGAAAATCAACAAAATAAGCATTAAAAAAAATTTATAGAAGACTTGTATTGAGCACCTTACATTAGTATTACAACGTATTTATCTCAAAAAAAGAATACCATTCATAAGTCTAAACTTAAAGAATTACCTTCAATTCTAGCTAAAAATTGAAAAAAACGGTTCCACAAACCTGCGGCAATCAAAAGCATAAAACTATTTTTTTCAACCCTCGCTCCGTTGGATTTGTAATCCTACGGCTCGCTCCG
>CAMDGH010000077.1 GCA_945897755.1 Chryseobacterium gleum
TTATTTACGGAAGTTGAAGTTGCGCTCGGATTTGTAATCGTTGCGCCAGCAGGTCCTCCGGTCCATTTATAGACATACGTAGCTCCACTTGTGGAAGTTGAACCATTTAAAGTAACATCGGCTTGACTACAGGTAATGGATTGGGTGCATACAGGGTTTGAGATAGGAGTAGGAATAACAATTAATTTAACCGTGTTAGAAGTTATTTTACAAGCTCCAGTTTTGATGTCGGTAGCGATAACTTGGTATTCAGTACCAGATTGGGCTACAAGTGCAAATGGAATTGAAAGTGATGTGCTTGTTGCGCCAGCGATGTCGGAAAATGAAGCTCCAATTGGTTTACTTTGCCATTGATAAGAAACACCTGTAGGATCTGTAGAAAGAGCTAAGGCATTGAAGGTTGCTGTTTCATCAACACAAACGGTATCATTGATAGGTTCTTTAGAGATGGTTGGTGATGGGCAATCAATTACCTGGCAGGTAAGGGTATCTTCTTTGAAGCAGCCAGTTCCAATGGGAGTGACTGTAATTTTAATCTTTTGCCCTAAAGTCCCATTTTCCAAAAAATCAGTTCCGGATTGTGCTGTTTTTGTAGTAGATACACCACCCTTAAGAATGGAGATTCCGTAGCTTGAAGCACCTGTAACGGAAGCCCATTTGAATTTAACAGAACTAGTCGTTGAGGCATCGCAATTGATGTTTGGTTTAACTTTAGATTGAATTAGTGCATTAACACTAAATGTTGATGTACATGAGCCAGCAGAAGCCGTAACGGTATAAACTGCAGTGACATTTGAATTTGAAAGGTTTGTTAGCGTTTGATTAAAAGCAGATTGATTAGATGCTGCTGATTCCCCAATAGCTAAAGTTGGGGTAATTGTTGGTAAGCTCCATGAATAAAGTGTATTCGAAGGAACGATTTGAGTTGGTGAATTACCTAGTGGTACTTCATTGATGGTGCCTGTCGTACAAATTGTTTTAGATATGTTGCTAATTTTAGGTTTTGGTAATAAATTAACTGTTTTTTTTACTGATGGATTAGGGCAAGAAATGAATGATACTGAGATTCCATCTAAGAAATTTCCTTGAGTAGGATCCCCCCCAGTAGCTGAAACTGATTCAAAACGCAAAGAATAACTTCCTGTTACTGGTATTGTGTAATAAGTTGTATAATTTGACCATGCTGTATTTCCTGAAGAATAGGTTCCTAAAACCGTACAAGCACTATTTGGAGCAGGCATAGGAGGTCCGATTAATACCTTCATAACATCTACTCCTATTCTTCCCCTATGAGAAAATGAGACATCTATAATATTTCCAGCTTGCAATGTAAGTCCTTCTTGATACAAAGTACTAACTGCATCTGCGTTTAATTCTACAAATTGTTTTCCTGATACAGCAGTTATTCCACTAAGCACTGAATGCCAAAACTCCATCTTACCAGATGTTGACTTCCAGCAATTTACATAAAAATCTTGTTGCGTGTTCCAAACCCAATTAGGATTAATCAGCGCTATATTCGGCTCTTCGAAATCAGTATTGCACAAAAGGTTGATTTTTTGTGCTTGAGAAACGCAAGAAACAGAATATTCTCCAGGAACAGTGGTATTAAATGATGAAACATTGCCTGGATTTAGTACACCTGAAGGAGTGGTCCAGACGTAAGTGTAATTGCCACTAGGTGAAGTGCTTGCAGAAAGGGTAGTCGCACTTCCTTCACAGAAATCATTTCCTGTTAGATTTGTTGTAAAAGAAGGAGGGCCTAATACCGTAATTGTAACTATCGAACTCAAGGTGGTTGTACATAATGAAGCAGAAGCGTTGGAAATACTTTTTAATTTATAGATTGAAGTACTATTTAAGGGACCTGTTTGAAGAACTTTGTCACCATTTGCATCCAGGCTTACCGTTAAATCTGCTCCGCTATTTATGGTATAGGTTACGATTGCATTAGGCGTTCCTTTAAATGTAATACTTGCTTCTTCATTTTTACAAATTGTTTTATCTTGAGAAATAGTAACGGTTGGTTTAGGTCCGATTGTGAAATTGGTTGTAACAGCATAGTCGGGACATGTAAGTCCTAGAAGGGTGTATTTAATTACGTATGTACCAGTTGTACTTGATGCTGTAGTGATCTTGCCTGAAGTACTATTAATGATCAAACCGGATGGTGTAGCTGTATATGTACCTCCAGTGTAAGTTCCTGTTCCAGTAAGATTAACTGATTTGTCAGCATCGCCAACACACGCGTTCGTGTAGGAAATACTAGCAGTAGGGAGTGGGCTATTTCTAGAGCCATAGGAATTGTTTTCTGAAAGAGACGTACTTGACCAATTACCTCCATCAGGAAGTCTAACAAATGACTTAGCATTTGTCGGAGCAGTACTTATTGAACCACCTTTACCATACGAAGCATAGCTTTTTAAAGTAAAGGAACTCGAAAGTGCACTTGAAGCAGGAACACAAGGGTTTCCGGAAAGATCTATTGGATTTGGGGAACCCCATTTAATCATATCTACAGGAGTCCCATCTTTAGCGTATAAGGCCATCCAACCACCTGCATTTGAAAACCACATTCTATCATTTACGTAGACATCAATACAGAAACTAGAAGTAGTTGCATAAGCGGCTACTATATCAATTGCTCCATTAGTTGGAGCAATTTTTGAGTCACCATGAATAATAGCAAAACTTTTTGCTGGAATAATTTTACCTGCAGGAACAATAAAAGCAGCACCGCTTCCATCACTTGAATTATAGGTTCCGAGTATATATCCCGAAATATCGATAGCAACACATGAATTATTAAATAATTCTACCCATTCACCCCTGCCAGTTCCGCCTTGTTGAGTATTGTTGTATGAACCAATAAAAGAGCCATCACCAGAACCAGGAGAAACACAGATTTCATTAATCACCAATTGAGATAGTCCAATATTGCTAATAAAAAATAAAAGAATTAATAATACTGGTTTCATTGTGTATAAAAAGGGTAAATATTTAATAGGTATTAATCTATGTTAAGTCGAGAGTAAATAAGTCAAACAAAAATACAGTATAAAATGAAAAAAAGAGCAAAAAAAAAGGACTAATTTAATAGTCCTTTTTTTGGGGAGGAAGATGGGTCTCGAACCCACGACCTTCGGCACCACAAACCAACGCTCTAACCTACTGAGCTACATCCTCCATTTAATTTGAATACAAATATAATTTTTTTTTTTAAACTAGCGTTTTATCCGAGAAAAAATTTAAATAAATTTTATGGCGAATTTTATTTTTTTATCACTCTTAAAAAAGTTATTTAATTTGAACTTGGAACATTTTTAGTTGATTCATTTCACCGATTAATGAATCTCCAATTGAAATTTCACCAACACCAGCTGGAGTTCCCGTATATATAAGATCGCCAATTTTAAGAGTCATAAACTGGGATACATGAGCAATAATCTTTTCAAAAGAGAATAACATTTGGTCAGTCGAGGACTGTTGAACAATCTTATCATTCAGTTTGAGTAAAAACGGAATCGCCGAAACATCTAATTCATTCTTAGGTATGAATTTTTCAGAAACGACAGCTGAACCATCAAAAGCTTTTGATATCTCCCAAGGTAACCCTTTCGCTTTGCATTCTTCTTGGAGGTCTCTGGCTGTGAAGTCTAATCCTAGGCCAATTTCCGAAAAGTAGTTGTGTGCGAATCTTTCTTGGATGTGCTTGCCTACTTTACAAATTTTGAGGACTACCTCACATTCATAATGAATTTTAGAGGAGAAGTCAGGAATGTAAAAAGGTGTTTTTTTCGGTAAGATTGCACTGTCTGGTTTTAGGAAAAAGAGGGGTTTACTGGGTATTTCCGAGTTTAGCTCTTTGGCATGTTCTAGGTAGTTTCGTCCAATACAAATGATTTTCATGTTTTTCAGGAGTTTAAAAATCGAGAGTCCAGTGTTAGTTAAATTTAGATTTTAATGCCTTTAATTTTTCTTCTAGATTGAGGTTTTCTGATTGATTTTGTTGCTCTTTCTCTTTTAATTTAGTCATGTGTTCTTTTAATTTTTGTTTAGTGAATAATGGGAAGTCTGTTTGAGGAGAGATAAACCAACTGTAATATCCGGGTTCTTTTTCATGAATTTCTTGTATGGTTTTCCCTTTGTGTTTCCCAAAATTATAAATACAATCTCCATCTTTGTTTTTTGCTAATCTACCTGCAAAATCAATATTTTCAAATTCACCAGCCCTAGAAAAGTGGGCAAGAAAAGGGATGTTGTCCTCAAGATTTTCGTATTTTTCCAATTGAGATTTTAAGACTTCCCATGTTGCAACGGTATCATTCATTGCATTATGTGCATTTACTAATTCTTTTTTACAGTAAAATTGATATGCAGCAATAAGTGTTCTTTGCTCCATTTTATGAAATATATTTTGAACGTCAATAAAGTGTTTTTTTGATAGGTCAAAATTACTTCCGGCTCTAATTAATTCTTCAGCCAACATAGGAATGTCGAATTTATTCGAATTGTATCCAGCTAAATCAGCATCTTCAATGAACGCAACTATTTTATCAGCCATTTCAGAAAATGTAGGTGATGATTTAATCGTTTCGTCAGAAATGCCATGAATTTTGGTTACTTCTTCTGAGATTGGGATTGTAGGATTAATGAGTGATCTAAATCGTTCTTCACTTCCATCTGGATTGATTTTAAGGATTGCGATTTCAACAATGCGATCTTTTGATATATTTAATCCTGTTGCTTCGAGGTCAAAAATAGCTAAGGGTCTTTCTAATTTAATTTTCATGATTTTTTTTCATTTAATGTAACTGAAAAAAGCCTGAAATACAGGCTTTTTTCTATTGTTATGGTTTTATTTTTTTGTTAGATTAGATTTCTCTGTTACTATCAAATTGCTCTAAGTAGTCAGCGACTCTTTTCACAAATTGTCCTCCTAGAGAACCATCAACAACCCGATGGTCATACGAGTGAGAAAGGAACATTTTATGTCTGATCCCGATAAAATCACCTTCAGGAGTCTCTATTACAGCAGGCATTTTACGAATTGCGCCCAATGCTAAAATAGCGACTTGTGGTTGGTTTATGATTGGTGTTCCCATTACATTTCCAAAAGTGCCAACATTCGATATCGTATATGTTCCTCCTTGTATGTCTTCAGATTTTAGTTTGTTGTTTCGAGCATTATTTGCCATTTGGTTGACTGCTTTTGTTAAGCCATTTAGGTTTAACTGATCTGCATTTTTGATTACAGGTACGATTAAGTTTCCGCTTGGTAATGCAGTTGCCATTCCAATGTTGATGTCTTTTTTCTTTATGATTTGCGTTCCGTTTACAGATACGTTAATCATTGGGAAATCTTTAATTGCTTTTGCAACCGCTTCAATGAAAATCGGTGTGAAAGTAATGGTTTCTCCCTCACGTTTTTTGTAACTATCCTTTACTTTATTCCTCCAATTTACCATGTTTGTTACGTCAGCTTCAACAAAGGATGTGACATGTGGAGATACGTGCTTAGACATGATCATATGATCCGCAATCAATTTGCGCATACGGTCCATCTCAATTATTTCATCGCCTGCAGATGGGATAACCACTATTTCTTTGTGAATAACTGGAGCTGTTTTTTGAACGTTTTCAGTTTGATTAGGAATAATATTTACTGGAGCTTCCTTTGTTATAGGAATGACAGGAGTATTAATAATGGGAGTATTTTTTTTCGTTTCAATGTAAGCGATCATGTCTTTTTTGGTTACACGACCTTCTTGACCGGTACCAATGATAGCGTCTAATTCAGTGTTTGAAACACCTTCTTTGTCAGCAATACTCCTAACTAAAGGGGATAAAAATTTGCTGTTGCTCTCTGAGGATAGTACTTGGGTTTCCATTACTGGAGCTTGAACTGCTTCATTTACAATAGTAATAACTTCTTGTTGAACGAGATCGATTTTTTCTTCAATACCGCCAGTTGAAATGACAGCGATCACATCACCTACTTGAGCAACTTGATCTTTATCAAACATTTTTTTAATTAGGATGCCTTCAGCTTCTGAGGGTAATTCATTATCCACTTTGTCTGTTGCTACTTCTACTAATGGTTCGTCAAGTGCGATATGATCACCTACTTCTTTCAGCCAGTTAGTAATGGTAGCTTCGGTAACGCTTTCTCCCATTTTAGGAAGTTTAATCTCTATTTGTGCCATGTTTGCTATGGTTTATTTCTAGTAAATTAGTAGTGCGAAATTAATTTAAATTTTTGAGACATTCATCGAATGTATTATCAATATTAAAAAAACCTTATGTTCTGTCTAGGTATTTCCATGATTTCTTCAGTATTTCGATGTCTTTCCATATGTTATAGTCTCTTGCATAGAGTAAATTTAGTTTTTCTCTGATTTCGTTATCGATGTCTTTTGAAGGATCTGTGGGATTAAGAATTCCTTTTTTTAAAGGGGGAAGTCTTTTGTTTGCTTCATTACGGTTGAAATAGTAGCCAATTAGTGTTTTTTTACCAAACAACAATTGAATTAAATTTAAAAAGAATTGCTTTTTATTACGAAAAAGAAAGCATAAAAATGGAGATAAGGGTATCATTGCGAGTGCGGTAATCAAATCAAGATTCCTTTTTTTACGTTTACTTTCTTGTTTGCTAATTTCATGTAATTCGATTGCATAACTTTCCTTCGCATTGTGAATAGAGTTACTACCAATTAAAAAAAGGGCGTCTGGTTGTGCAATTTTAAATTCAAGTAGGTTATCTTCTAGTGAAACCATCCACGATATTATGATTTGAGCACTTACGTCTTTGGCGCAAAAAATCACTTCGTTTATCTTGTGTATAAAAGTAATTTGATCCAATTGGTGAATGGTCCCTTTTTGTAATGCGTCTTTTTTTTCAGTTGCGGATACAAAAATCAGTTCTCCAATAGAAACGTTGCTTGCTTTAAGTATCTGTTCAACTCGAATCGATTCTTCAAGACTTCCTACAATCACGAATTTTTTTTGGGACACTTCTTTTAAAGAATATTGATTTCCAAGGAATAGATGAAGTACAAGACGGGAGCATAAACACTGTGAGATAGCTAAACCTGCTCCAATAAGTATGAAAAGACGCGAGAATTGAACCGATTTCGGAACAAGTGCGTAAATAACAAGTATGATGACCGTTCCGATCAATATACCGGGAGGTATTTTTTTTAAACGGTGAGGTTTGTCGTATGCGCCGTTCATATAAATACCCGTCAACCATAATATGGTATATGAAGGAAGTGCAATTTTGAGTATGTGTTCAGGGAATTTGACGAGGTGCTTTTCCCAATAAAAAGAGCTGAGATAAAGTAATGAAAGTATTGAAACGAAGTCTAGCATAGGGAGTGCTATCTTCTTGATGAAGCGACTTAGAATAGCGATACCTGCACGAAGGTATATGGCCATGTTGATTAGCAATGAAAATGCCGCAGCGTTTTTATTGCTAAAATGTTTTTGAGCAAAAATGATCATTGCATTGTAGAAAACAAAAACATAATTTACAGAACTTTTTTTTGTGCTTTCTCCTTTGTAGTGAATGATTCTTGTTTCTGGGAAATAGTAGTTTTTATAACCACCGAGTTGGATTCTGTAGGACAGGTCAACGTCTTCTCCGTACATAAAAAATGCTTCGTCGAGTAGTCCAACTTTTTCCAATGTTTTCTTTCGCATGAGCATAAATGCTCCGCTCAGTATATCCACTTCATTCGTTTTGTGTTCGTCTAAATAGCCAAGGTGATATTTTCCAAAGTACTTCGATTTAGGAAACAAGGAACTCAAGCCAATGATTTTTGTAAGGGCAACCAAAGGGGTAGGGAGACCACGTTTTGATTCGGGAAGGAATTTCCCTTTTCCATCGAGCATTCTTACGCCAAGACCACCTGCTTCTGGATGAGATTTCATGAACATGATTACTTTTAAAAAAGTATCTTCTTCAACTACGGTGTCAGGGTTAAGCAATAAAATGAACTCCCCTTTTGATGATGCTATTGCTTGGTTGTTTGCCTTTGAAAACCCTACGTTTTCTTTATTTTCGATTAACGTGACTTGTGGAAACTTATCCCTTATCATTTCAATAGACGCATCAATGGAATTATTGTCTACAACAAAAACTTCTCCCGAGCATTTAGTCAATGCTTTGAATACAGAGTTTAGACATTGCTCTAGGAAGTATGCTACATTGTAGTTTACAATGACTACACTAATGTCATATGTTGTTTCTTTTTGCAAAAAAAAATGATTTATCAGTTTAGTTTACTGCAATACATGAAATTTCAATTGGGACATCCAACGGTAATCTACTTACTTGAACAGTTTCCCTTGCAGGTGGCTCAGAAGCGAAGTAGCTTCCATAGACACCATTCACTAGTGTGAAGTCATTGAGGTCTTTCAAGAAAATAGAACATTTTACAATGTGTGTATGATTCATACCTGCTTCACTCAATAACTTTCCGATGTTTTCCATGATTTGTCTTGTTGCGGCTTCAATGTCAGAAACTACGAGTTGACCTGAAACGGGATCTAAGGGTATTTGACCGCTAACATAAAGTGTATTACCACTTAAAATAGCTTGACTATAAGGGCCTATGGGTGCTGGTGCTCCTTGTATTTGAATTACTTTTTTCATTGAGTATTACTTTTATAAAGTTCAAATTTTAATTTATTTAGCACTGCTAAACTTTTCAATTATCTTAATTTTGTACAAGTTTACTAAAAAATGAGTAAATCATGCATGTACTCCTAATTGATAATTACGATTCCTTTACCTTTAACCTTGTTCATTACCTTGAATCGTTTGATTGTAAGGTTACCGTTAAGCGGAATGATGAGGTTACGTTGACTGATTTGTTTGAAAAAGATGCTTTGATTTTGTCGCCTGGCCCAGGTCTTCCTGCGGATGCTGGTCAGCTAATGCTTATTTTAAAAGATGCGATTGGTACTATTCCAATTTTAGGTGTGTGTTTAGGCATGCAAGCAATTGCCCTTACTTTTGGAGATAACCTATATAATCAATCCAACGTAAAGCATGGAGTCCAAGAGTTGTGCTCACAATGTTCAGAGTCGATTTTGTATGTGGATATACCAACTCAATTTAAGGTTGGTTTGTATCACAGTTGGGCGGTGCAGTTAGCAATCGATTCTCCATTAATGGCAACGTCTTTTTCCCAAGATTCCGTACTTATGTCACTTGAGCATAAAGAATTACCTATTTTCGGACTTCAGTACCATCCAGAATCCATAATGACCGAAGTGGGTAAGCAAATTATATTTAACTTTCTTACTCATTTAAAAAAGTAGTATTCGGGGTTTGAATGAGGGTTTTTGATGCTGAAATTCATCCACTTTCAACGAAAAAACTCTGTTTAAAGTATAGGGTAAAAAACAGATTATGAAGCTGTTTTTCAGGGTGTAATAATCAGTTTTATTTTCTATTATTTTCTCAATTGATTACTCCTTTTTAAATTTAGATTTGACGAATCGTTTTGTTTTAAAAAAAAACTTATTTTTTTAAAGATTGTCGCTTTTTTTTTTTCTACTTTTGCCATGAAAATTAATTAACCCTATATTATAATGTCAAGTAAACACCAAGTACAGATTGATGCTTTTATGTCAAAAGTAAAAGTAACGAATGGTCATGAGCCAGAATTTTTACAAGCAGTTCAAGAAGTAGCGGAAGCGGTTATTCCTTTTATGGAAGACAAGCCGAAATACATTACGCACAAAATCCTAGAGCGAATGGTTGAGCCAGAAAGAACGCTTATGTTCCGTGTTCCATGGTTAGATGATAAAGGAGAGATTCAAGTAAATAGAGGGTACAGAGTAGAGTTTAACTCTGCAATCGGACCTTATAAAGGTGGTTTACGTTTCCATCCTTCAGTGAACTTATCTATTTTAAAATTTTTAGGTGTCGAACAAGTATTTAAAAATTCATTGACTACCTTACCTATGGGTGGTGGAAAAGGTGGGTCTGATTTTGATCCTAAAGGGAAGTCAGATAATGAAGTAATGAAATTTTGCCAGTCTTTTATGACTGAGTTAGCGCGTCATATTGGTCCTGACACGGATGTTCCTGCTGGAGATATTGGTGTTGGTGGTCGTGAAATAGGGTATATGTTTGGTCAATACAAACGTATCCGTAACGAGTTTACAGGTGTTTTAACTGGGAAAGCTAGAAATTGGGGTGGGTCTTTGATTCGTCCAGAAGCTACAGGTTACGGAACAGTATATTTCGCGAAAGAAATGTTAGCTACCAAAGGAGATTCTTTTTCTGGTAAGGTAGTTACGGTTTCTGGTTCTGGAAATGTTGCTCAATACGCATGTGAAAAAGCGACTCAATTGGGAGCGAAGGTAGTTACCTTATCTGATTCAACAGGTTATATTTATGATGCTGAGGGAATTGATGCTGAAAAACTAGCTTTTGTTATGGAATTGAAAAATGTAACAAGAGGGCGTATCGAAGCTTATGTAGCTAAATATCCATCTGCTAAATTTGTAGCAGGAAGACGTCCTTGGGATGTTAAATGTGATATCGCTTTGCCTTGTGCTACTCAAAATGAATTGAATGGTGAAGAAGCGAAAGTGCTTATTTCCAATGGTGTAATCGCTGTTGCTGAGGGTGCAAATATGCCTTCTACTCCAGAAGCTATTGAAGCGTTTGATGCAGCAAGGGTTTTGTTTTCTCCAGGGAAAGCATCAAATGCAGGCGGTGTAGCTACTTCAGGATTGGAAATGTCTCAAAACTCCTTACGTATGTCTTGGACAGCAGAAGAAGTTGATGGTAAATTACATTCGATCATGGTTTCAATTCACGAAGCGTGTGTGACATATGGAAAACGTGAAGACGGAACGATTGATTACGTGAAAGGTGCAAATATTGCAGGTTTCGTTAAAGTTGCTGATTCAATGATTGATCAAGGATTGGTATAAATAATTCTTTTTAGGATATGAAAAGCGGGTTCTTAACTAGAACCCGCTTTTTTTGTGTTAACTGAATACTTTTCAGTTATAAATCCGTTTAACGATTTACTAAACACTCCATTGTTGAAATTTCTAAGTAGAAATAAACGAGTTAGTGTCTATTTCTAGTATTTTTACCCTACCAAATTGAAAAAGTATGGAAACCATTCAAAAAAGAACTATT
>CAMDGH010000078.1 GCA_945897755.1 Chryseobacterium gleum
ACCAAAGAAAAAGTTTTCATCAAAATTGGACTGAACTTTAATCACACTGATCACTCCTTCTTTGTATTCAATTAAATGATCCATAAATTTATAATACACCTCTGCACTTACTTCAATCTGATGCCTAAAAGTACGGTAATAACCTAATGAATATTGCTCACCCGATTGTGGTTGAATCAATTTACTGCTTGGCATCCACACATCAGTAGGCAGAGTAATCGATGATAATGGCACCAAGTGAATGTATTGATAGTTCTTACTAGCTCCAAACTTAATAGACGATGTAGTTGATAATTGATAATTCAAAGAGATTCGTGGTTCTGGATTAAAATAACTTTTCACATTTTGATTCTTCGAATACGAATCTGTCATTACGGGTTGCGTACTTGAGAGAAATTCATACCGTTGAAAAGGTCCTAACTGTTGAAAATGGGTAAATCGAATTCCAACATCCATTTTAAATCGCTCATTCGGTTGATAAACTGCAGAAAAATAACTTGTCAGTTCTTGAGAATACAATTTTAAATTACTTGAAATCTGTACCGTGTTTTGAACTCCGGAAGCACTGAAATTATTGGGTGAAATCTGATGAAATAACCCTTCTACTCCTATTTTTATTTTTAAAGATGCATACTTTTGATTCACGAAATTTATTTTTGATACAAGATCATTATTCACTGATTCTAACCCCATAGCGTAGCTAAATAAACTTAAATTGGAACGATTATCGTAGGAACTTATTCCAACTGATGTTTCCAATGCATTAAATGAATTAAAATCGTGTCGATAAGACGATTGTAAAAAAAACGTAGCCCAATTTATATCATTTTTAAATTCTTGTGTAACGTTATCATTGTAACTAAATTCATCTTTCACGATAAAAGCAGAAATTGTCATTTTATTTTTGGAATTCCAACGATGATAATATTTAGCCTGAATATCGTAGAAATAATAATTTGTATTGTACTTCGATTTATCACTAATAAACATTTTTTTTATTCCATCGTAGTAAGTTCTTCGACCCGAAATCATGAGTGATGAAGTATCTCTTTTGAGTGGTTGTTGCACGGTAATTGCCGCTGACAATAACCCAAGAGAAACCTCCACTTTCCGATTCTTTAGACTTGCTACTTGGGATGTAATATCGATCACAGAAGATACTCTTCCTCCATATTCTGCAGGCATACCGCCTTTGTGGATTTCCATCTTTTGAATGGCTCCGGAATTAAAAACTGAAAAAAAACCAAAGAGATGTGAAATATTATAAATGGGCATACCATCCAATTGCACTAGATTTTGATCTATTCCTCCACCACGTACAAAAATTCCATTTCCATCTCCCGAAGACTGGATACCAGGCAATAGCTGCATAACACGTATCGGATCTGATTCACCCAATAATGTGGGTAATTTCTCTATATCCTTTTTGCTTAAGGATAATTTACCTACTTCTGAAGTGGAGTGTACTGACGCATTTTGCACTTTAACCTCATCTAATTGCACCGTTTTATGTTGTAACTTAACGGTAATCTCAAGATGATTCGGCAAAATGATTAGCGTTTTATTTTCGTGATTTTTCGATGATACTAATAATATCAGCGTATCGCCTAAAATAGAACTCAATCTTACAATCCCTTTTTTAGCTGAGAATTGCGTTGGTCTAATTTGATTCGTGATTTCTACTTGAAATTTATCAATTACTGAACTTGAAATTGAATCTACGCACATAATGGTTCGATCTTGACCAAATAAAGCCAGTGAACAAAAACAACAACATAAACAACAACAAAAACAAAGTAGCTTTACACCCATAATTCGCTCTAAAAGTAAGTATTGTTATGTAATACCAAACATAACTACAAAATAGTCCAATCTACTTGTTCTTTTTCATTTTACCAAATGCTACAACAATGAATGAATATAAACTAAAAAAGCTACCCTAGGGTAGCTTTTTTAGTTATTGATAAGCTAATTAATTACTATATCTTTCTTCTAAATCTTTTGCGAATTTCTCAAATTCATCACCCAATTTGTCAAATCCTTTATTAAAATAAGTTTCTAAATCAGCTTTAGAACCATCCTTAAACACCAATCGAATATCTAATTCTTTTTCAGTTTTTTCAACTGTTTCCCATTGTTGGGTATTTGAATTGTATTGATTATCTATGTAAGTATGATCTTTAAGATAAAATTCAGAATTAGCTATTTTTTGACCAGACGAAACATAATAAACACCAATAGTTACATTTTTATTCCCTGTAGAAATAATTTCGTCATTAGACACATCTTCTTTCCCTTTCACGTCTGACACAATGCCATCTACGTTAATATTACCTTTAATGACTACATCAAGAATTTGAGTATAAGCAGAAACGGATTTAATCACTTTATTAATATCTTCCGCTTTTTCATTATTCACCAAGTCTTCAATCGTAGCTCTATCTAGATTACCAACAAAAGAAGCACCCATCGCAAACAAGGTTTTATCTAAATTCTTAAATGTAAACACTTTATCTATTTTTGAAGTTGTATTTGTAAAAGTTGAAGAGAAGCTATATGGTTTTACAGTCAATTTTGCATCCAATAAATTTGGAATACCGTCAAAATTATAAAGTCCTTTAAATTGAAACTGAACCAATACCGTTCCATCAACAGTAAATTTTGCATCTACACTAGAAGGAGTATTTCCTTTAGGCAACAAACTTGAATCACTGTAATTTACAAAAGAAATTTCATACGATGCATTATTTTCTTTTTTAGCATTTGAAGATGGAAAACGTAATATTATTTTATTACTCGCTGTTTTTGTCCAGTCAGTTCCATTCCAACTATATTCTCCTAAACGGCTCGTATATGCGTCATTTAAATTATCATCACTTCCACCTCTTTTTAATGCACTTTCTATTGCTTTTGTTGAACCATTTTTCCCGAAAACAGCCAAACTAGTCAATACCTTTACAGGCATAAATCCTGATTTACTTACGAATGGATCTGCTTTATCTACTAATTCAGCAAAATACTTTGTGTAATCAACTCCAACTAAATTTTTAGAAGCATCCATTTCTTTCATCATTGAAAGCCCTGTATTTTGCAAATTCTCTTTATTCTGCTCATCGGTGTAAACCGAAGCTGTTGAATTAGTTGGAACAATATCATCTTTTTTACAAGAAGATACTACAGAAACAACTGTAGCTAAAAGTAAGTACAAAGAAATTTTTTTCATTTTCATTTTCATTTTTTTAATTATTAATTAATTACATGCAAATGTATAGGAAATTTATTCAAATCAACTCATATATCTTAGTTAATTAATTGCGTTTTAATATTTTATTAATCTCATCCTTTGAATTCCAAATAATAAGCTTAATTATAACAACTAATGCAGTTATTTTTCAAGAAAATAACATGCATTCTTATAAAGAACTGAATTAAGCTAGTTAAAGAAAGATGATTATGTGCGTTCTTTGAGAAGAGAAGAGAAGAGAAGAAAAAACAAATCCGACAAAAAAAGGAGTTTAAAAATCAAGTATGAGAAAAATCACCAAGCTCATCAATTGGAGTAAGGGTAAATTCATTTTCACTTTTAGCGATAACAACAGAAGCTAAGCAATTTCCGAGCACGTTTACACTTGTACGCGCCATATCCATTAAAGCATCAACGGCTAGTATAACACTTGCTTTCTCGGGGTCTAAACCCATTGAAGCAACAGTTCCAGCTAAAATAACAAACGAAGCACCCCTTACCCCTGCAACGCCTTTACTCGTTAGCATCAAAACAAAACAAATACTAATTTGTTGACCAATCGATAAATCAACGCCTGACATTTGAGCAACAAAAACCGTAGCCAAAGACAAATAGAGCGTAGTTCCGTCTAAATTAAAACTATAGCCCGTAGGAATAACAAAAGCAACAATTTTTTTAGACACACCTAATTTCTCCATATTTTCCATCGCTTTAGGAAGAGCCGCCTCACTACTTGCAGTAGCAAAAGCTAAGGTTACGGGTTCCAAAACAGCATTAATAAAGCGTTTTATCGGTACTTTAGCGAGCAAGGCGATAGGCAGTAATACCCCCGTTACAAAAATAACCAAAGAGACATAAAGCGTACCCACCAACTTAATCAAATTCAATAAAATATCCACACCAGACTTAGCCACCGTACTTGCCAAAGCACCAAAAACAGCTAGCGGAGCAATGAACATAACAATGTGCGTAAACTTAAACATCACTTCACTTAAGCTTTCACAAAAATTAAGCATCCGTTGCTTATGAACTAAGTTAGTGACCATCCCAATACCAAGCGCGAAAATGATGGAAAATATGACTACTTGCAGGACCTGATTTTCATAAATCGATTTAGCAATATTTTCAGGGAATATTTCAACAAAGTGATCTTTTGGAGCATGAGTTTGTTCAAGTAACTCGGAAGACTTAGCTTTATTTTCATTAGAAGCAGCCATTGTGACACCAACACCGGCCTGACTTACATTAATCGCTAGCAGTCCTACAAACAATGCGACCGTAGTCACTATTTCAAAATAAAGAATACTTTTGAGACCAATCCTTCCCAATTGCTTAATATTACTATGACCCGCAATTCCGACTACTAAGGTTGCAAAAATCAAGGGAGACACAAGGGATTTAACCAATCTCAAGAAAATTTTACCGAATCGTTCCGTTTCAAGAGCAAAAGCAGGGAAATCGATACCAACCTCAATTCCTAATATCATTGCAGAAAATATCCATAATGATAATTTTTTACGCTTAAAAGTCACAAAAAATAAAAGGGCTAAAAAGACATAACGAATACTTGTAAAAACAAGTGGATTAATCCAATTAAGGAGTGATTCAAGGTAGAAGACACATCCTATACACATGAATAAGGAAAAATAACCCGCAACTGAAACTAAATATTTCATACCGAAAAAAATTAATTTATTGTTTTTTTAGCTAATTTGATTGCATTCGGAATATCAAGAACTCCACCCGAAACACTAAGTTTAGAAAACGCAGCTTTTAACTCTGTTCCTGGTACAAGCTGATTTGATTTCCCAAATGGCTTTACTGATTTCATAAGAATGTCTTTAATTTGAAGCATTGATAACTTAGGGAAATATGATTTTAACAAGGCAGCAACACCGCTCACCATAGGAGCAGCCATGGAAGTACCGTTTAGCATAATCACTTCATCTCCTGGAGCAGTACTGTAAATAGATTGACCTGGAGCAAAAAGATCCACATTCAACTGTCCATAATTTGAAAAAACAGCAGCCAAATTACCCTTAAAAAAAGAAGTTGATGCACCAACATTCAAAAACAAAGGAAGTGATTTTACATTGGTATCAAAATAATCCGAAGGATAACGCACTTCAAAATCAATATCACGTGCTTCGTTACCAGCAGCATGCACAAGCAGGACATCCTTATCGTTTGCATATTTAAGTGCATCATACACTTCCAGAGGAAACTCAGAATAAGATTTACCAAAAGACAAGTTAATCACCTTAGCACCATTATTGACAGCATATCTAATCGCAAGAGCAACATCCTTGTCGTGCTCATCACCATCAGGAACAACCCTTAATGCCATGATAGAAACATTATCTGCAATGCCATCGATTCCCTTATTATTATTCCGAACAGCAGCAATAATACCAGCTACATGGGTACCATGAATGGGATCTAACCCAATCACATTATTATTTCCATAACCGATATCTTTAAAATCAGAGGGATTATCACCAATCAAAGCACGGTCATCGTAATCCATATTAAAATAAAATGCATTTGATTTTTTGAGAGATTCTATTTGCACTGAAACACCTTCAGCTGATACAATGCCATTATACATATCCAAAGCCAATTTTCTAACTTGATATAGGTCGTCATCTTTTGGAATCCAATTTTCCACGTCTTCTTTTGTGTAATTTTCACCACCAAATTTATTGGCAAGAAATTTTGGAACATAGTCAATCCATTCCAAATACTGTTTATATTTAATGATTTCAGCTTCATTAAAGGCTATTTCAGATTTTACACTTTCTTTGATTGTTTTAAATTTAAGATACTCCTCCATATCCTCCGGAGAAACCTGTTTTGCTTCTAGTCGTTCATACTTATCCCTCATTGACTTTAAAACACGTACTTTTTCATAACAAGCAAACGTGAGTATTTCTCCTTTTTTATTGCCTAAAAAGTTCCAACCATGTACATCGTCACAATAGCCATTTCCATCATCATCAACCTGATTGTTCGGGATTTCATCTTTATTCACCCAAATAACACCTTGTAAATCTTCGTGTAAAACATCGACACCACCATCAATCACAGCCACCACAACACGAGAAGGTATTTTGTTTTTCAAGCTAGCATATCCTTTGTTAGTCCTCAAACCAAGGGGGGAATTATGGTGCCAGGCAGTGTCCTGACAAAAACTAATTGAAACAAAAAAAATAAAGAAAGAAGTAAAGGAAAAATTAAAAAAGAAGAATTTCATACCTAAATGTATTCAATTTTAAACAATGAAAAAAAAATTAAAATTCGTTTCTATACAAGGTTACGTGACCCACATATTCATTTTTAATCCCTAAAACTGAGACTGTTTTTATTTTATAAATATACACATCTTCTGGACAAAGAACACCATTATATGTTCCATCCCATTTACTTCTTACGTCTTTAGCATAAAAAATCCGTTGTCCCCACCTGTTAAAAATAGCGAAATCAAGTTCTTTTACACTCATCAAATTGGGAAAGAAAAAATCATTCACGCCATTGTCATCTGGAGAAAAAGCATTGGGAATATAAACAATACTTGGATAATACAGATTAATCCACTTTTCAATAAAATTAACACATCCTAAGGTATCCATAATCGTCAGTTTTACCAAATAGCGACCTGAATCTTGGTAAAAAGTTTTACTATCTTTGAGTGAAGAAAAATATCCATTTCCAAAATTCCACCCAAACGAAACAACTGAAGGATCGACTAAACTATAAAAAAAGACATCCTCCCCAGTAGAAATACCTTTCGTATTAAAATCAACTCTAGGCATTACTGTTTTTATTGTAATCGTTTTATCAATCGTATATGTCTTGCAAGCGTCACCCACAGAAATCGTATAGCTCATTCCATTAGTTGGCTTAACCACAACTTTAGAATCAAAAACACCAATCGGTTTCCATTCGTAGGTATAAGCACCAATTCCACCTAGAGGCCTAACAGAAAGACTTACCGTGTCTCCTTCACACACAAAGGGTCTTCCTTTAATTGAATAATAAAGCGGTGCATTATAAATAATGTACTCAAAACTCTTAGAAACAGAATCACCACATTGATCTTTTACTTCCACCGAAAAAATAGTTGAATAAAGCGCTGATAAATTGATTGATTTAGCATTACCCAATACCGATACACCATCAGTCCATTCATACGAATAAATTCCACCCCCATTTAAAGGAAAAGCTTCTTTAATAATTGGTTTTTTAGGACACGAATCTGTGAAATTTGCTATATCAAGCAATGCTAGAGGTTTATATTCAGGAATGGTTACAATCACATTTTTCTTTACAGGAACATTCAAACAAATATCATTCACAGTGAGTTCATACCCCCTCGTAATCGATGGACTTACGGAAATGTCCTGGGTATTTTCACCTGTTTTCCATTTATACTCATAGGGAGAAACACCACCCGTAACTATTGGAGACAAGGTAATCAAATCTCCTTTACATTTGATGCTTGTGTCATTTAACTGAATTAAGATATCGTCTACATTTTTAATATACAAGAGAAAAGTTTTTTTAATGTAATTTCCGCAAGGGTCAGGAAGCATAATATCAAAAATGACAGAGTCTAAGCTATCGGTTATAAAATCCCTTAATATATTCACTGTAAAAGAATTCGTTTTTACGCCCGGGTTGATCGTTAAAACAGCAGGAACCGTATTGGAATAATCTACACCAACAGCACAAGAACCCCTGACCACAATCGGTATATCAAATTTTTTATTTATAGCGCTATTAGACTTACTGACTTCAAAAGTAACATTTGTACAACCCTCGGCTAAAGTGATTGAATCGCCAAACAACTCTTTATTTAATGAAAAATCAACTTCCAATTGAGGCTTCGCAGACAAGCTATTTGCTTGTAAAAAGATCCCCGAATCGTACGCAGAATCATTTACATCTCCAACAGCAATCACCAAATGATACGTTTGGCCACATTTAACAGCAGCTACCGCCTCAAGCACCTTTGTAAACCCATCGTATTGAACAGACTTTCCCCCTGTATTATCGACATAGTAATAACTAAACTTAGCACTATTTACGTTATTAATCGAAACGGGAAGATTAGAACCTGGAATAATAGCAATGTTTTTACTTTGATAAGGAGCACCAAATGGATTTGCTCCGGTAATAAAAAATCCAAAAACATCGTTAAATTCAGTCCCTACATATTCTGGATATTCTTCAGACCCAAAAACATACTTAAACCGAACAGTATCAGACATCGGGATAAAATCAAACTCCAAAACGGAAGCATTATATGTAGATTTACCTACCAGATTTGTCAATAAAGAAAAACCATCTGCACCATTATCAGTACCCGATTTTAAATCATCGTTTGGACCTACTGGGCCCAACTTACCGAAAATAGTACCCGTTGTCATCACAATCCCCTTAGCAATACCTATATTGGATTTTGAACCATCAAAATAACCGATGGAATTATTAGAACCTGTAAAAGTCACATTAGAAATACTTACACCCGGACCCAATAAAACATTCTGAACCAACCCTAAAGGAGTAAGGTTTTTTGATGTAACAAGCTGACCAAAACTAACTTGAAGAAACAGCACAAAAAGCAAGACAAGCACAAAGTCAGGTCTAGCCAATTTAATTTCGCATCTATTTTCTGTTTTCCTCATTTTCTAAACCCCTTGTAAGGAACACAATGTATTATACACTCCTTTTAATTCAATTAAATACTCGTGAGTTCCCTGTTCAACAATCAAGCCCTTTTGAAGCACAATAATGAGATCGGCATTCCGTATGGTACTTAGACGATGGGCAATCACAATAGATGTCCGATCCTTCATTAAATTTTCAAGTGCATCTTGAACTAATTTTTCACTTTCCGTATCCAATGCAGATGTTGCTTCATCTAAAATAAGAATTGCAGGATTTCTTAACACGGCCCTAGCAATACTTATACGTTGTTTTTGCCCACCTGATAATTTATTTCCTCTCTCACCGATATTGGTTTCATAACCATGTTCAAGATTCATAACAAATTCATGCACATGTGCAATTTTAGCGGCTTCAATGAGCGCAACATCAGAAACATTTTCTAATCCAAACGCAATATTGTTTCTCACCGTATCATTAAATAAAATAGATTCTTGAGTAACGATTCCAATATGACTTCTTAAATCTGTTATTGAAACATCCTTAATATTCACATCATCAAATAAAATTTCTCCCTCCTGGATATCATAAAAACGTGGAAGAAGATCACCAATCGTAGATTTACCGCTACCCGATTCCCCTACAATAGCAACTTTTTTTCCCTTTTCGACATGTAAATTAATTCCTTTTAAGATCCACTCATCTTTATATTTAAACTTAACATTATTGTATGTAATCCCTTTTTCCAAGTCCTTAAGTCTTGTTGGGGTTTCGACTTCATTTATTTTTTCATCTAAGATCAAAATTTCATTAATCCGATCTTGAGATACTTTTGCTTTATTTAAACAAGAGATATTAAAAGCAATTCCAGAAATAGGACGCAACAACTGAGAAAACACAATGATAAAAGTAATAAATTCCTCACCAGATAAATGAGAAGACTTCCCTTCCTCAAGAATCATAGAGCCACCAAACCAAACAATACACATCAAAACACACGAACCCAAAAACTCATTTAACGGAGAAGTCAAATCTTTTTTTCTCAAGGTTAGCGTTATTAATTTTTGATGTGCTTGATTATTTTCTTTAAATACCCTATTCACGTAGGGTATTGCATTAAAAGCCTTAATAATTCGAATTCCCGTTAGATTTTCTTCGATGATAGAAAGCAATACTCCCATTTGCTCTTGCCCTGCTTTTGCAGTCTTTTTCAAACTTTTACCAATCCGAGAGATAATAAAGGCAGAAATGGGTAATAAAATCAATGAAATCAAAGTGAGTGAGGGGCTCCAATAAATCAATATTGCTAAATTAATTACAATCGCAATTGGTTCTCTAAAAATAAGTTCCAACAAGCAAACCACCCCAATCTCTATTTCACTTACATCATTATTTATTCTAGACATAATATCACCCTTTCGTTCTTCTGTATAGAAAGACAAAGGAAGCCTCATAGACTTTTCAAACAATTCATTCCGAACATCTTTTACAACTAACATTCGCAATAGTGATTGCTGATAAACAGCAATATACCTAAACAAATTTTTGAAGAAAAAAGAAATCAAAACGGTAATACAGACAAAAAGCAATGCAAATTTCGGATCATTTTTAACCATTTCATGCATTAAAAACTGATACATATCAGAGCAATAAGAAAAAAACTTGAATAGCCCCCCCTCATAAATAGGATGTTTCAGATCAACAAGCACAGAAGGATCACTCGGAAAAATCAATTGAAGAAAAGGAATAAATAAAACTAAAGAAAGCAGGTTAAAAACGATAAAAAACAAATTAGAAACAATCACTGTGATTGCTAAAAAACGGTATTTGAAAATCTGATGGTATAATTGCATATACTGTTTCATAGCAGCAAAGACTTAGCGTGTAAATATTCAAAAATCGCTTGATCTCCATCTGAAAAAACAACACCCCTTCTCCCCATCATTTCTTGAGCAACCTGTACCGCTTTATCCAACTGAAAAGACACTAAGCCCGATGCCCCCCCCCATTTAAAAGAAGGAATGAATTTGGAAGGGAAATCA
>CAMDGH010000079.1 GCA_945897755.1 Chryseobacterium gleum
AATTCTGTTGATTGATTTTATTTTGATTTTCAATTAGTTGTTCGTTTAATTTGGCTGATTTAATTTGAGCAATTGTAGCTAAATTTAGAATATCGAATTGGGGTTGAATCGAAAAAGTTGCTACATATTGTTGACCAATAGTAACTTCTTTAAATGTTCCGGCTGGTAGTCCAAAAGCTTGTCCCGGCAAGAAACTCATTTGTTGATTTTGATTGTTAATTGCTTGATAAGAAGAAGGTATTTTAGGATTAATGGCATTTAACACGGATGATTTTTTTGTCAATATTGCCAATTCAATTTGTAAAGCAGCATTTTGAAAAGTGATATTATTACTTTTAGTATATTCAAATACTTCTTGAATAGTTGCAAACGTTTTCTTTTCCTGTGCTATCGTATTCATTAAGAATAATAGTGAGAATAGTAGTAGATTTATTTTTGCTCTCATATTATTTAGTTTGAATTAATTTTAAAATACTCGTCAGCATTTTATTGCCTTCTGTTTGAATAACAAATTCAAATTTTGACATTCTCCATTTTAACATAAACAATCGAACAGAACCCATTAGGATATGAATCAATTCATCTGAATCTAAGTCGTGTGTTATTGCTCCTTTTTCTTGTCCTATTTGAATAATTGGTTTTAAAAGTTGCATTCTTTTAATCATTAAGTTTTTAATCGCTTGATTAATTTTTTCACTTTCTTCTAAAAGGCCTTCTGAAAATACAGCGATTACAAAATAGGGTTGACTTTCAAAAAAACGAAATTGATTTTGAAAGAAATTTTTCAATTGTTCTATTGGATTTTTATTTTCTAATTCAATAGAATGTTGATCCATATTTAATGCTAAATAATTCAGCATACATACAATTATCTCTTCCTTGCTTGTAAAATGACGATAGAGTGCACTTTCTGAAAAATTCATTTCTTGTGCTAATTTTTTAGTAGTCAAACCATTGATTCCTTTTTCAGTAAGGATTTTACCAGCAGCTTCAATAATCTCCAATTGACGTTTTGAAATATCAGTTGACATATATTTTAATGTTAGTGAGTGTTCACTTACAAATTTAGGATTTTAATTTAATAATTCAATGATTTTCCTTTTTTTGTTGAATTAAGATTATTTATCTCTTTTTTAGATTCTTATTATCCTCTTAAATGTTAATGAAATTGGAATATTACTTCTAATTTTAGAGATACATAAAATTCACCGCATGAAATTCGACCAAGACTTCAAGGATACAAAAGCACATTTACCGAGTAATGAGGTAAGTATAAAACAAACAACGATTGGTTGGAATTGGAACAATTCATACTTAACAGTTAACTCTCACTTATTTACCAAGGTAACACCTACAATCGTTGAGTTGCCTCGCTTATTATTGTATAACAAAAACTTGGCTGATGATCTAGGTTTACCTAGTGAACTTTCTTCTGATGCTATTTCAGCCTTGGCTGGTAATGGTGTACTAGAAGGTTCTGAACCAATTGCACAAGCGTATGCAGGACATCAATTTGGCCATTTTAATATACTTGGGGATGGTCGCGCGATACTTTTAGGCGAACACGTAACACCAACTGGAAAACGCTTTGACATCCAACTAAAAGGTGCTGGTAGAACCCCTTATTCGCGTAATGGTGATGGTCGTGCTACCACGAGTGCTATGTTACGTGAATATATGATTAGCGAAGCAATGCATGGATTGGGTATTCCAACTACGCGCAGTTTGGCAGTTGTTGGAACAGGCGATGAAGTGTATCGCGAATATGTAAGTGAGGGGGCTGTTTTGACGCGTATTGCTGCGAGTCACATTCGTGTGGGGACATTTCAATATGCAGCGAAGTATTTACCAAAAGAAGAATTAAACACGTTTTGTGCTTATGTAATCGAACGTCATTATCCGGAAGTTGCAGAGGAAGAAAATCCTCCGTTAGCATTTTTGAGAAAAGTGCAGGACAAACAAATCGATTTGATTGTAGATTGGATGCGTGTCGGTTTTATCCATGGGGTCATGAATACCGACAATATGAGTATTCCTGGCGAAACGATTGATTACGGTCCGTGTGCGTTTATGAATACGTATAATCCTGCTACGGTTTTTAGTTCGATAGACCGCAATAGTCGTTATGCTTATGGCAATCAACCTTCGATTGCCCAGTGGAACATTGCGTGTTTGGCAAGTGCGTTGATTCCGATAATTCATGATGATCAGGAAGAAGCGGTGAAATTGTGTCAAGAAGTTATTAATGACTTTCCAATAGCATATGAAAAACGTTGGTCGAAAATGATGTGTTCCAAGTTGGGGATTTTGGTGGAAAAGGAGGGAGATGCGGTGTTGATAAAAGACTTACTGCAGTGGATGGAAGCAAACAAAGCGGATTTTACGAATACGTTTTTGCAGTTGACTAAATCTGAAGACGAATTTACAGGAGTTTATATACAAAGTGATTTTATTTCTTGGTTGGAACGATGGAAGGATCGTATTTCAGAATATTCGTGGGAGGAGGTTCAAGGTTTGCTTAGGAAGTTTAATCCAAAATTTATTCCACGTAACCATTTAGTTGAAGAAGCATTGCATCAGGCTGCAAATTTGAATGATTATTCATTGTTTATCCGTTTGTTGGAGGTGTTGCAATCGCCGTATGATACGCATGACGGACTTAACGATTTTCAAAAACCTCCGTCCAATGGCGATGAAGGTTACAATACGTTTTGTGGCACATAATATTTTTATAAAAGATTGCTTCTTATTTAATAGATTAAGTAGATATTCTTTTGTTTTTTTACTATACTTGTGTAAGTAGATTAAAAATCGTTCAAGCTATGAAAAAACTAATTCAAAAAATCGCTTTTTTTTTTGAAATGCGGTCTTATGGAGTATGTTCATGGATTGCAAAAAAAACAGGAATAAGTTCTTCAAAAGTTAGAGTTGGTTTTATTTACGCTACCTGTATTACGTTAGGTTCTCCATTATTATTTTACTTTGCAATGGCATGGATATTAGAAAATAAACACTATTTTGGTTTTAAACGTTTAAAACGCCCTTCAGTTTGGGATCTATAAATAAAAGAGGTCATGTTTGATAACCTACGTATATTTAAACGCGTATACTTATTTTTAGGCATATTTATAGTCATAATTGCTTTTGGCACTTTTGGCTTCATGATTATTGAGGATTGGAATTTATTAGATTCTTTCTATATGACCGTTATTACCTCGGCAACAGTTGGTTTTCGAGAGATACATGAGCTAAGTGATTCAGGTAAATTGTTCACGATTTTATTAATAATCATCAGTTTTGGTACATTTGCTTTTGCTATTTCTTCGATTACAAAATACATTTTAGGTGGAGATTATAAATTAAATTTAATAGAATATCGAACAAAAATTAAATTAAACAAAATGGAAAATCATGTTGTAATCTGTGGTTTCGGACGTGTTGGCAAGCAAGTTGCAGAAGATTTAATTAGTAAAAAGACCGCTGTGTTAATTATTGATAACAATGAAGATAAAATAGCGCAGTCTAAAAGCACAAAAGAGTGTGTGTTTTTACATGGTAATTCGACTAGTGATGAGGTGTTAGCAAAAGCAAATATTGAAAACGCAATTGCTGTAATTTCTTGTTTACCAAAAGATGCAGATA
Source organism: Chryseobacterium gleum (assembly GCA_945897755.1). GTDB lineage: Bacteria > Bacteroidota > Bacteroidia > Flavobacteriales_D > Crocinitomicaceae > CANHVK01. Next base: position 3,643 of record CAMDGH010000079.1, read on the forward strand.
ACTTATATGTTGTTTTATCTGCACGTGAAATAAATAAAAATATTAAAATAATCTCTCGGGCAAATTTTAGCACGGTAGTGCCCAAATTAAAGCTAGCTGGTGCTACAAATGTTATTATGCCAGACTCTATAGGAGGTGCGCATATGGCTTCGTTAGTAGCAAACCCTGATGTGGTTGAGTTTATGGACTCTATTCGTTCACAAGGAAAAGAAGGCGTGAATATCGAATCTATTTCTTTTGCAGAGCTTCCAACGGAATTTCAATTTAAAAAATTAAGAGATTTAAAGATCTTGAAATTTCGTAAAGAAACCAATATAACCATTATCGGTTATAAAACCGCTGATGGAAAATACATCATTAACCCTGACGGAAATACGGAGATTGTTCCTCACTCTAAGTTATTTGTTCTTGGTACTTCTGAACAAATAATTCACCTAAATGAATTGATTGGAATTAGAATCAATTAATTCAACGATTATTCACCCTAAGTTAAAGGAACTAAATATACACCTTAAGAAAGTAAGCATAAATAGAAAAACTCCCAAAGAATAAATTCTGAGGGAGTTTTTAAAACACTTCTTTATAAGATGAACTAAACCTAAGTTATATTTGGCATTAAATTTCAATAAGATTATAAATCGAACTTAATTCCTTGCGCTAAAGGGAGACTATCTGAATAATTAATCGTATTTGTTTGTCTTCTCATATAAACCTTCCAAGCATCAGATCCCGATTCTCGTCCACCTCCAGTTTCTTTTTCTCCGCCAAAGGCACCACCAATCTCGGCACCAGAAGTACCAATATTTACATTCGCAATTCCACAATCAGATCCTGAGGAAGCTAAAAATAGTTCTGCTTCTTTCAAATTATTAGTCATAATTGCTGAAGATAATCCCTGCGGAACAGCATTTTGCATTTCAATTGCATTCTCTATCCCTCCTGAATACTTCATTAGGTATAAAATTGGCGCGAACGTTTCGTGTTGAACAATCTTAAACGTGTTATCAGCCTCAGCAATAGCTGGCTTTACATAACATCCAGATTCATACCCTTCTCCTGAAAGGACTTCTCCTTCTACTAATAATTTGCCACCTTCAACAACTACTTGTTTAAGGGCATATTCGTAAGCTGCAACAGCATCTTTATCAATTAAAGGTCCAACGTGCATGTTTGTATCTAAAGGGTTCCCAATTTTTAATTGTCCGTAAGCCTTTACGATTGCATCACGAACAACAGAATAAACATCTTCGTGTATAATCAAACGACGTGTAGAAGTACAACGTTGTCCTGCAGTGCCTACAGCTCCAAAAACAGCACCTGGCACAACCACTTTTAAATCAGCCGTTGGAGTAATAATAATTGCATTATTTCCACCTAATTCTAATAATGATTTACCTAAACGTGCGCCAACCACTTCACCAACTGATTTACCCATTCGAGTAGATCCAGTAGCAGAAATTAAAGGTACACGTGAATCAGCTGTTAATAACTTACCAATAACAGCGCCACCTATTACCAAACAAGAAACACCTTCTGGAACATCATTGTCTGTAAAAACTTCTTCTGTAATTTTTTGACACGCAATCGCTGTCAAAGGAGTTTTTTCTGATGGTTTCCAAATACACACATCTCCACACACCCATGCCAAAGCAGTATTCCAATTCCATACAGCAACTGGAAAATTGAATGCAGAAATAATCCCAACCAAACCTAAGGGGTGATATTGCTCATACATACGATGACCTTCTCTTTCAGAATGCATTGTTAAACCATACAATTGACGGGATAATCCAACGGCAAAATCACAGATATCAATCATTTCCTGAACTTCTCCCAGACCTTCCTGAAGAGACTTACCCATTTCATAGGAAACTAATTTTCCAAGTGGTTCTTTGTATTCTCTTAATTTTTCTGCCAATTGACGCACAACATCTCCTCTTTTTGGAGCAGGAACCATACGCCATTTTTTGAATGCTTCTTGGGCTTTAGCGATAAGAATTTCATACTCTTTTTCAGTTGCAGCAGTTACCGAAGCGATTAAACTACCATCCACAGGAGAAAAAGATGATATTGTTTCACCTTGAGAGGCATACCAAAAACTTCCAGTAGAAGCACCGTTGTTTGTTGATTCTATTCCTAATTGTTGTAATATTTCTTGAATTTCAATTCCATTTTGAACCTCTGCCATCGTTAATTTTTAATAAGTTTAAACAAAGTTAAATCTTTTGAATTAGATTATCAAAGAATGCAAAAACAATAGAGGTAAAACACAATCCTAGTTTGCTAAAAAAAAGAAAAAAGAAAGAGGATAAAATCGTTTTATTATATTTACATACATTTGAATTTTTAGAAAATCCATGCGAATTGCAATAAATACCCGTTTTTTACTATCCGATAAAATGGAAGGTTTCGGATGGTTTACGTATGAAGTAGTAAAACGGATTTCAGAGCAACATCCGGAGCATACTTTTCTATTTTTTTTTGATCGAAAATACGATCCTAATTTTATTTTCAGTTCCAATGTAAAGCCGATAGTAATTTCACCTCCAGCAAGGCACCCCTTCTTATTTTTAATATGGTTTAATATCGGTGTTTCTATGGCATTGAGAAAGCATAAAGCGGACCTCTTTTTTTCACCCGACGGATATTTAAGCTTAACAACGTCTGTTCCTCAAATACCAGTAATACACGATTTAAATTTCGAGTATTACCCAGAAGATTTACCACTGCTAACCAGGTTATATTACCGTTATTTCTTTCCAAGATTTGCTGAAAAAGCCGTTCAAATTATTACCGTATCGAATTACAGTAAACAAGACATCCACTTAAAATATGGAATACCAAGCGAAAAAATAACAGTTTCATGGAATGGGGCATCTGAAGCTTACATGCCTTTATCAATGAATGAAATAGAAGAAATTAGAAATAAATATACGAAAGGAAAACCTTATTTTTTATTCGTGGGTTCATTACATCCTCGAAAAAATCTAAACCGCTTACTGGAAGCTTATTTACAATTCAAAACAGAAATACCAAGTAATGATTACGAATTAATAATTACTGGAAAATCGATGTGGAAAAAAATGGGATTAGACGACAGTATATCATCAAATCATCAAATTCACTTTACCGGACACCTACCTCAAAAAGAGCTTATTCGTGTAATGGGTGCAGCAGCTATTTTTGTTTATGTTCCTTATTTCGAGGGATTTGGAATTCCAATAGTAGAAGCAATGCGGTGCGGAATTCCAGTAATTTCTGGTAATAAAACTTCGTTACCTGAGGTAGCTGGAGATGCTGCGCTTTATGCTGATCCTTTTTCTGTTACATCTATCGTTGACGCTATGAAAAAATTAGTAACTAATCCAACACTTTATCACGAATTAAAAACGAAGGGAAAAGAGAGGTCGGAAGTTTTTAGTTGGGATAAAACGGCGGCAATATGTTGGAACGTGATTGAAAAGTGCTTAAATGAAAAACATTAAGCCTTAAATTATGTTATAAGCATTTGTTTACAATCTACATATCGAACTAAAAATGGAGCATTCTTTTGTTATCATAGCGGGTGGAACAGGTCTTATTGGGCAGCGATTATCCGATTACCTCTTCATGAAAGGGTATGTGGTTGGGGTTTTATCGCGTAATCCAGTAAAAAAAGACCATTATTATTGGGATCCTTCTAAACAGTTGATTGATGAATCCATTCTCCAAAGAATCACTCATTTAATAAACCTTTCAGGACAGTCTATCGGAGATAAAAGATGGAGTAAATCCAGAAAAAAAGAGCTCGTCGCTTCTCGAGTTGATCCTACCCGTTTTTTAGCATCTCTCAAACCTAAAATGAATAACTTAAGGCATTACATCACTGCTTCTGGAGTAAGTTGCTATGGCTTTGATTCACCAACACATGCCTATTCCGAAACCGATGTTTTCGGAAATGATTTTCTATCAACAATCGTCGCGAAATGGGAAGAAGAAGCGGATGTGTTTAAAAGCAATTGCTTTGTAACTAAACTGAGAATAAGTCCTGTAATTGATCGTAAAGGAGGCTTTTTAGATAAGATCTCTAAACCCATAAAATATGGTTTTGGTGCGCCAATTGGTTCAGGTCAGCAATGGATTCCTTGGATACATTGGTTGGATTTAGTTCGGATTTTCGAATTTATTATGAAAGAAAAAAAAGAGGGTGTTTTTAATGCTGTGGCTGGAAATGAGACTAATTATGATTTCACTATTGAATTAGCCCGAATATTACACAAAAAAATAATACTCCCTAACACACCCGCATTTTTAATCAAATTAATACTCGGAGAAATGGCAACCCTTGTGTTAGATGGGGTTCAGATTTCAAATGAAAAGTTAGTACGCGAAGGATTTGATTTTAAGTACTCTACCCTCAGTGCTGGATTAGAGGAAACCTTAATTATCTAATAAATTTGCGCCAAAATTGGACTAAGTAAAAATGATAATAATCAACCAATAGCGTAAAAATTTACCTAAAAACATAAGTATAAGCGTGAGCCATAATGGACTTCGATAATAACCAAGCGCAACTAAAAGAGGATCACCAATGATGGGTACCCAAGAAAATAAAGCAATCCATGACCCAAAACGGACAACCCATCTTTCTTGAGCTAATATTGATGCTTCAGAAACTCCAATCCGTTTTAACCACTTCAGATTACCTAAGGTGCCCAAACCATAATTAGTAAGCCCTCCCAATGAATTTCCTGCAGTAACAATGCTTAAACAAATCCAAGGATTAACATTCTGATTTAGAAAATAAACTAACACAACTTCAGAACTAAAAGGCAAAATGGTTGCCGATAAAAAAGAAGCGAAAAATAAACCAATGAATCCCCAGGAAGTAAAGTCCATTTATTTGAAATTAATGGTCAAAGAATAGTTAGAATGTGAAAAAAATGGATTTGCTACTTTTACTTTTTGTCCAACACTTTTGGTATTCTAAAGTAATCTGAATCATGTTTAGGAGCATTTTTAAGAGCGTCTTTTTGAGAAATAGAAATTACAGGAAAATCTTCTCGCAACACATTTACTTCAGTAGACATAAAAATTAAGGGTTCTACTTCTTCTGTATTTACTTCCGAAAGCTTACCCATAAAACGAACTATTTTTTCCATGTCATTTTTAATCGTCTGCTTACGGTCACCTTCAAACTCCAAGCGAGCTAAATGAGCAATGTGATTTACAATTTCATCTGTAATGAGCATCCTAGTCTAAAATTAAATTCAATAAATGCGTGCTAAAAATCAATCTAATTTGAATCTATTAAATCAAAATAAGTGTTATGCAAATATAAACTTTAACTTTCTTTATTCGCTATTATCAAAGGTTTTTCTATCACAGAAAACGCGAAATCTTTTAATTCATCAAGTGATAAATTATTTATTTGATCAAGTGAAATGACAGGATGAATAAGCACCTTGGCAATACCTGGTCTAGCTTTGCTGTTTTTATGGCTTGGATCCTCAAATAAACTGAAATTATTTAAAAAAGTGATTGGTACAATACGGACTTGGCATTGCTTTGCTAAAATAAATGCCCCATCCTTAAACGAAGAGCAATGTGGATAATTTTCGTCCGAGATTCCTCCTTCTGGAAATATGACCAAACTCCATCCTTCTTCCAGCGCTATTCGGGATTTGATCAATGATTTAGCCGATTTCACACCTTTATCCCTGAATACTGGAATATGAAGGTGCTTAAAAAAATGTTTTATCAATGGATACCCTAACAATTCAGACTTCCCTAAAAACAAAAAATGAGTACTGGGAAAAACAGAGTACATCAGAAAAATATCAAGATAAGAAGTATGATTAGCAATAATAATAAAGGGATCAGGTAAAATAACAGGTTGTCCTTTTATGCGAATAAAATAACAGGTGAAAAAACGGAAAACATAACTCCAAGTTCGGAATAAAAAAGTGGTTTCCTTCTTTTTACCGGTAATTAACAAAAAATAAATTGGAGTAAAAAAGCAACTTAATGTCACAATAAATACGCCATAGAGATACATTTTAAAGCAAAATGAAAGAACCTGGCGCATTTTATATTTCACACATTAAATATACAATTCTTCCCTAAATAAAACAACTATTAAACCGAAATCAATACCTTAGCACAAAAAAAGATGGCACGGATTTTAACGGGTATACAAAGCACAGGAAGACCACACCTAGGTAACATATTAGGGGCGATTGCTCCTGCAATAGAAATGGCAAGTAAGCCAGAAAACGAAGCTTTCCTTTTTATTGCTGATATGCATTCTTTAACTCAAATTAAAGATGGATCTGAATTACAGGCAAATACACATGCAACGGCTTCTACTTGGTTGGCCTTTGGTCTTGACCCACATAAAACGTTTTTTTACAGACAAAGTGATGTGCCCGAAGTTACTGAATTGTCATGGTATCTAATGTGTCATTTCCCTTTTCAACGCTTATCGCTTGCTCATGGATTTAAAGATAAATCGGACCGATTATCAGATGTGAATGTAGGATTATTTAGCTACCCAATGCTAATGGCGGCCGATATTTTATTATATGACGCAGAAATTGTACCCGTTGGAAAAGATCAACTACAGCACATTGAATTTACGCGTGATGTAGCAGCACGATTCAATAATAAAATGGGAGATACCTTTGTCCTACCTAAAGAAAAAATAGAAGAAAACACCATGATAATTCCTGGAGTTGATGGCCTGAAAATGAGTAAATCACGAAACAATTTCATCGACATTTTTCTTCCAGAAAAAGAATTGAAAAAACAAGTCATGAAAATAGTGACTGATGCAAAAGGATTAGACGAGGTAAAAGACCCTAAGTCTTGCACAATTTTTCAGATATACTCGCTAATTGCTTCTATTGAAGAACAAGAACAAATGAGTAGAAACTACCAGACTAAAGGTTTCGGTTATGGACATGCCAAAACAATCCTCTATGAATTGCTCATTACAAAATTTTCCAAAGAAAGAGAACGATTTAGTTACTTCATGCAACACCCTGATGAAGTAGAAAATATTCTTTTAGAGGGGGCAAAAAAAGCGCGTATGGTAGCTCAAGCAACATTGAATAGAGTACGAGTGAAAGTGGGCTTTAAACCTGTTTAACGAATGAATAAGCTCATTTACTTAATACTTACTTCAACTAATTTACCCCAATTTTTTCCAGTGAGATAGGTTTTTTTTGCATTTGAATTATAGGCAATTCCATTAAGTAC
>CAMDGH010000080.1 GCA_945897755.1 Chryseobacterium gleum
TCACGACAAGCATTAAAAATTAAAAAATGGATGGTGGTTTTCTGAGTTCCAGTTTTGCGTCTTGAAGTAGTTTTCCGTTTGCGTAAAGTCGTATTAAAAAACTTTTATTGGTTCCAATAGGAGTTGCAAAGAATGAAATATTCCAACAATGTAAGTTTCTTGTAAGAGTCAGATTTGCATTTGTGATCTGTTTACTCACTAAGTCTATATTTGCCATACTTGAAATTTTCCATCTCTTTGTTAGATTAATATCTCCTGTAAGATAGGCTGTATGTGTTGTTGTAATATTTTTGTCTTCACTATTTTTTTTCATTGTTTTAGTATCAATTGATAAAACGTGAGAAATGTTAATTTTCCAAGGAATTTCAAAGTCAATAAATTGTTCTGGGTGCAGTTTGAAAAAGAGAACTTCTGAATTCCATTTATCAGTAAATGCCAACTTATTTTCATTTATTTTTTTTCTATTTTTGGGTGCTGTCAGTGTCAGTGTGGTGTTAAATTGCGTACTTATAATTCTTCCAATTTTGCCTGAGTTGGAAATTGCATATTCTTTTTTTGTGATAAGTGTTGTTGGATCCCAAGCATAAGGACTAAATGTTGAATTTGCAACGATGCTCAATACTTCGATTGGATTTAGTCTAAGAGAGAGTGAAATGTCTGATAATTTCATTGAATCTTTTTCAAAGTTATAGAATCCGTTCAATGTTAACGCTTCGATTAGCTTTGTTTTTTTGAAACCAGATAATGTGTCTTTTGATGATTTGTGTTTTAACTCAAAGGTGTTTGTTGCGTCAAAACGAATCAAGTTACTTTGAGCACTGTTTAAAGCACTGTAAAGACTTCTTTCAAAGGGTGAGTAAAAGATGGTGTTGTTATTTGCATCAATGTAGTTTTGATTAAAGTTTTGTGTTTTGGGATTAAATGTATAAGATATTGATGGGGTCAGGATGTGTCTAACGATAGGTGATGATTTACCGATGAATTTATAATAGGTATACACTTGACTTGTAAATTGAAAGTTTGAAGTTATGCGGTGAAAGCTTACTGGTTTTTGTAGGGTGTTCGTTTTTAAAGTGTTTGAAGTAGCGTCAAAACTTTTTGTAGTTTGTTGGAAATTAAAGTATTGATCTAGGCTTATTGAAGGTGAGAAATTCCATGTGTTTTTAAATAGTTTAAATGTTGATGTGATAAATGCATTTTGTTTTGCACCATTTATAAATTTATTTTGAATAGTTTTAAAATCCTTGTTTTTAAGGAGTGAATCGTTAAAAGCAGCTGAATTTTTTCCTTCTAAGTTGTAACTTACTCCAATTTTATCATACCATTTATCGGGGCCAATAGCTGATTTGTGCAGTCGTTTTATGGGGTAAAATCGTGTAACAGTCGTGGTGAATTCAGGGCTTTTTAATTCTATGTTTTTTGATGTGGAGTTTTGGCTGGATGATAATTTTAAACCCATCAGGATTGGCTTGTTGGGGAAGCTTCGTGTTAAGTTGATGTCTGATTTAAATGTATTGTTAAAGAAAACAGGATTGCTTGGGTCAGGAGTGTTTTTTGGATTATTATCAGAAATGAAGTTTACATTAGAGTTAAAATTCCAATAAGGATTTGATTTGATATCTTTCCTATGATTCCAAAAAACTACGCCTTTATTGGTCTGTTCGTGATTTGGGAATCCTGAATTGTTTTGTTGGTAGCTAAGTGTAAGGCTGCCGTTGTATTTGTACTTGATATTGTAGTCTGTTGTATTTGATAAAAGCCAACTTCCAGAAGTGAATATGTTTGCTAAAAAAGTAGTTTGAAGACTGTCATTGATTGGTATGTAGTAACCTAAATCACTAATTCCCATTCCATAAAGTGATAATGGTGAAAGTTTTGGGATAAGAAAACCATGTTTACTTAATTTTACTTTATTTTTTTGTTGAGGAATAATTAAGAATGGAAGACCAATTGGAGTAGCTATTGAACGAATATAGATATTCATTCGCTTTGATACTATTTTTTTTTCTGGAATTAATATTGCTTTGGATAAATGAAAATGAAAATGCGGTTCTTCTAAATCGCAGGTTGAAAATTTACCGTCTTTAAAGTGAACTTGTGAATTTGCATGTCGCTTAGCATTCTCCATACGAAGCGTAGTTTCATCTTGCTTTATGGCAATCTCTTGAATATAACCTTTTTTGGATTTTATATTAAATCGAATTGTACCAGCTGTTATTATTTCCCCCCCTTGATTTATGGTTGGCGATCCAATCTTATTACCTAAACTATCTTTGGTGTAACTGGCGAATAGTTCTTTTAGTTTCAGGTCATATAAAATGTAATTTGCCTTGAGTTTAACATCTTCGTATTCAAAACTAGCATCACCATATAAATGGATTTTTTGATTTTCGATATCAGAGATAATTGAATCTTTTGCAGTATAAGAACCTATTGACGAAAAAGAATTGTCGTTCTTTATTAAAGTGTCTATTTGGGAGAAAGAGATAGAAGCTGTTAAGCTTATTAACACTATTGTTATAATAATTTGATATCGTTGTTTAGATATTGCCAATTTATGTGTGTATTTTTGCTCTTGATGTTTGTTGCAAAGCTATAAATTATCTTAGTTTTAGCTACATTGTTTTAGCTTAAGTTTATGCGTTTGTTATTCTTTTTATTATTAACCCATTGTTTCAATTCTGTTTTTTGTCAAACAAAATTGACCACATTAGGAACTGTTTGTATCGATGCGGGTCATGGTGGAAAGGATCCTGGCTGTCATGGTGGAGTAGCAAATGAAAAGACGGTTTGTTTAAGTATGGCTTTAAAGTTAGGTGCGAGAATAAAAGAGTCATACCCAAAGATAAAAGTTATTTATACAAGGGATAGCGATGTTTTTGTTGAACTTGATGAGCGCGCAAAAATTGCAAATCGGAATAAAGCAGATATTTTTATTTGTATACACGCCAATGCTGGTTCAACTTCTGCTTTTGGCTCAGAAACGTATGTGTTGGGTTTGCATAGAACAGAATCACAGCAAAATATTGCGGATAGAGAGAATAGTACGATCTATTTGGAAGAAGATAAGGGAGTAAAGTACAATAGTTTTGATTTGAGTCCGGATGCCATAATTGCACGCCAACTTCAACTTTCTGTTTTTTTAGATCATTCTATAAATTTTGCAACAAAAATTCAATCTGAATTTAAAAAGATAGGTAGGTATGATCGAGGGGTGAAGCAAGCTGGTTTTTTAGTTTTATATAAAACAACGATGCCTTCCGTTTTGATTGAAACGGGATTTTTATCTAATCTAAAAGACGAGACTTACTTAAAAGAAGATGCTTCTCAAATGCAGATGGCTAATGCCATGTTTTTAGCTTTTAAAAAATATAAAGAAGAACTGGAAGGCATTGATGAGAAAAAAAACAGCATAAATAAGCGAAGTGTTCAAACGGTTGATTCAGGAATTAATAAACTTGAAACTACCCTTGTAGATTCAAGTTATAAAGATAAAATCATCTTTAAGGTGCAATTAGAATCTTCTCTCAAACAACTTATAAAAGATAAAAAATTCGAAAATATTGTTGTAGATGAAATTAAAGAGGGTAATTCTTTTAAGTATTTAACAGGAAGTTTTGAAAATGATTTTAATTTAGCAAATAAATTAAAAAATGAAATGCGGTTAAAAGGGTTTCCTAATTCTTTTGTTATCGCTTTTAAAAATAATATTCGTATTCATATTGACGAAGCAATTAGGTTAACTAAAACGAGATAAATTGAAAATAGGAAAAGAAATTAGAGTAGGACTTATTTGTATTATAGCAATTGTGTTTCTCATTTTAGGAGTAAATTACTTGAAAGGAAGTACCTTTTTTGGAGGAGATGATTTGTATTATGGTTATTTCTCAGATTCAGGTGGTCTTATGCCAGCGAGTAGTGTAATGGTAAATGGTGTTGGTATAGGAAAAGTGCTTTCGATTGAATTAATTCCTACAGCACCAAGAAATAAAGTTGTAAAAGTTACCTTTAGTGTTCAAAATGATAATGTTAGGATTCCTAAAGGTACTGTTCTCCAAATTGGTTCTTTGGATTTTTTCACTAAAGCATTGGTGTTAAAGTTCCCGGAAACTAAGCTTCATGGATTTGTAAAAGTAAATGCGCATCTTCAAGGAGAAGTGTCTAAAGATATGATGCAACAAATGCAGGCTTATGCTGACCCAATTACAAAAAAACTGCAACGATTAATGGGTAATGTTGATAAAGTAGTTGAGTCTTTTTCTGCTTTTTGGGATACTACTGCCTCCACAGAAATTCAATCCAGTTTTATCGAAATTAGATCTTCTATCAAACGATTTGGAGACCTCTCTTTAGAGATGCAAGAATTAGTTCAAAATGAAAAAACTCAGTTGTCAGCCATATTAACAAATGTTGCTGGAATTACTGAAAATTTAAGCAAAAGTAATCTTGAGATTAAAGCAATTATTGGTAATACAAAGAAAATTACAGATGATATGGTTACTTCGGATTTCAAAAAAGTAGTTAACGAAGCGAATAAGTCCTTGATTACATTTAATAACGCCTTGGATGGAATTGATAAGGGAAAGGGGACATTAGGCAAATTGTTAAAAGACGAACGCTTCTATAATGAATTGTTAAAATCGAATAGTAATCTTCAAGAATTATTGGAAGATTTAAAAGAACATCCGGAGCGTTATATTAAAATGTCTATTTTTGGTAGAAAATCAAAAGGACTAAAGCTAACCAAACGTCAGGAACAAAAGTTGAAAAAAATTGTTTCAGATACAGTAATTGATTTAAATTAGTAACTTCAAATACACTGATTATTATGCTTTCCATAATTATTTTTTCTATTGTCTTTGTTTCTAGTGTTTTCTGGTTTTCGAAAAATATACTTCGTGTTAAATCGAATATCTTACTTGGGAAAAAATTAAATCGCTCAGATAATCCAATGAAACGTTGGAAAACCATGCTATTAGTGGCTTTAGGTCAACGAAAGATGTTCACACGACCAATTCCTGCTTTACTTCATTTATGTCTCTATGTTGCTTTTGTAATTACCCAAATTGAGTTGATCGAGATTATTACGGATGGCTTTTTGGGTTATCACAGGGTGTTTAGATCTTATTTGTCTGATTTTTACACTTTTACCATTAGTTTTATTGAGGTTCTTTCTGTGTTGGCGTTTTTTGCAACATTATTATTTCTAGCGAGAAGAAATTTGTTGAAAGTACCTCGTTTGGTTAAAAGCGAGCTAAACGGTTGGCCAAAGTTAGATGCTAACTTGATTTTGATTGCAGAAATTGTGCTTATTACGTTTATATTTATGATGAATGGTGCTGATGAGGTGCTATTTAACAGAGGTCTTTCCCATGTTGCAATGGGTTATGAAAGTTCGTTTCATTTTTTAATTTCTAGTCATTTAGGTCCGCTATTATTTCATGGTTTTGGGAATGAAAGTTTGGTTTTGATTGAAAGAATAGGGTGGTGGGGTCATTTATTAATGGTTTTAGGCTTTTTAAATTACTTACCTTATTCTAAACATTTTCACATTGTATTAGCTTTTCCAAATACATGGTATTCTAACTTAAATCAAAAAGGAAGATTCACCAATTTACAATCTGTTACTGAAGAAGTAAAGAAAATGATGGATCCTTCTATAGACCCTTACGCTACATCAGAATCAGAGTCTTTACCAAGTCGATTTGGGGCAAAAGACATAACTGATTTGTCATGGAAGAATTTGTTAGATGCATATACTTGTACAGAATGTGGAAGATGTACTTCCGTTTGTCCTGCCAATCAAACAGGTAAACTACTATCACCAAGAAAGATAATGATGGATACGAGAGATCGTATGGTGGAGCTTGGAGATGGACTGCGAAAAAATGAGCAAGATTTCAATGATGGAAAAAGTTTGTTAGGTGATTACATTACTGAGCAAGAGATTTGGGCCTGCACTTCATGTAATGCTTGTGTTCAAGAGTGCCCAGTAAATATAGATCCTTTGGGTATTATTATGGATCTAAGGAGGTATTTAGTGATGGAGGAATCTAAGATGCCTTCAGAGTTAGCTGGCATGCTTACAAATATTGAAAATAACGGTGCTCCTTGGCAATTTTCACCAGCAGATAGAGCAAACTGGATCAATGAATAATGTTAATTTACCAATGTGTTAATTTTAAACTAGATAAAAGATGGATTTAATACCAATTACTGAAAATGGACATGCATTAAGTCCTGTTTTACCTGAAAATGTTAAAAATTATTTAATAGATATTGATGGTACTATTTGTGATGATATTCCAAATGAAGAACCTGAAAGGATGTTGACTGCTGAAGTTTATCCGGACGCTTTAGAAACGCTTAATAAATGGTATGATGAAGGTCATATTATCACTTTTTTTACATCACGAACAGACGAGCATAGAGACTATACTGAGATTTGGTTAAATAAAAATGGATTCAAGTATCATGGTTTATTATTGAATAAACCGCGTGGGGGTAATTATCATTGGATCGATAATCACATGGTTAGAGCTACTCAATACCAAGGTAAATTTACTGAGTTGGTTGATAAAAAAGTGACTATTCAAGTTTTTGAAAAATAAGGTTTATGAGTACTGAATTTAAAGTCCCTACAATGGCTGATCTTCTTGCGAGAGGTGAAACTGCAGATATTTTATTCTGGGTAGGCTGTGCAGGTAGTTTTGATGATCGTGCAAAAAAAATCACTAAAGCAGTTGCTAAGATTCTTCATCGCTGTAATGTTAAATTTGCTGTGTTGGGAACAGAAGAAAGTTGTTCGGGTGATCCTGCTAAACGTGCAGGTAATGAATTTACTTTTCAGATGCAGGCCATGATGAATATTCAGGTGCTTGATGGATATGAGGTTAAGAAGATTGTTACAGCTTGTCCTCATTGTTTTAATACCTTGAAAAATGAATACCCTGAATTAGGTGGTAATTACGAAGTAATTCATCATACGCAATTAATTCAAGATTTAATTAATCAAGGTAAACTTGGTCTTGAGGGAAGTCAGTTGTTTAAAGGTAAAAAAATAACATTTCATGATCCTTGTTATTTAGGGAGGGCAAATGATATATATGAAGCACCTCGAATGCTTATTGAGAAGCTAGACGCTGAATTAATTGAGATGAAACGATGTAAAACGAATGGTTTATGTTGTGGTGCTGGTGGTGCTCAGATGTTTAAAGAGTCTGAAAAAGGGAATAAAGAAATTAACATCGAACGTACAGAAGATGTTTTAGAAACGGGTGCGACTATTATTGCTACTGGTTGTCCTTTTTGTAATACAATGATGACCGATGGACTTAAGAATTTTAACAAAGAACAAGATATTCAGGTGTTGGATATTGCAGAATTGATTGCGAATGCAGCAGATTTATAATTTATTTGATGGCTTTTCTGACGATAGTCGTGTTTGGTTGTATAATGCAAGTAGACCTATTCTAAATTCAGAAATCGATTTTATTAATGAGGGTTTAGAACGATTTACTTCTCAATGGAAAGCACACAGTTTAGCCCTGTTAGCAAAAGCGTGTGTTTTAAATGAATATACGATTGTTTTTGTTGTCGATCAATCACAAACGAATGCTTCTGGTTGCGCTATTGATTCTTCAGTTCGATTTGTAAAAGAGCTCGGAGATCAATTAAAACTTGATTTCTTCAAACGAATGAATGTTGTTGTTGAAAATGAGGATGGATCTCGTTCTCTACATCCATACGGTAAGTTAAATGAATTAACGAATGGATATTATTATGATCCTTTAGTTTCGGATTTAAAAAGCTTAAAAAGTAATTACAAAAAAAGCATTGTTTAAATGCTGATATTCAATTCGTTTATTTGTGTTTTATTCAAAGGTAATTCTTCAACTTAGTAGCATAGCTTAACTTGGTCTCCAGAATTTTGAAGTCAAGGTCAGGGATGTCTTTTTTCAACTATAGATTAGGTCTAACATGTTAGTCTAGCACATCTAAAGAAAATACACAAAAAAAAGCTGAACTTAAAATAGAACAGCTTCATAAAATAAGGGTTGAATGTTATTTCTTTACACGTTCAACATATACACCAGTTCGTGTATCAATTTTAATTATTTCGCCATTATCAATAAATAAAGGAACTCTAATTTCTGCTCCAGTAGCTATTGTTGCTGGTTTCATTGTGTTTGTAGCTGTGTCTCCCTTTACACCAGGCTCAGTATAGGTTACTTCTGAAACAATATAAAAAGGCAATTCAAGTACAAGTGGATTTTCTTCTTCTGCGTGAAATAATATATTACACATCATACCTTCAACAAGAAATCCAGGTTTTTCAACCATTTTTCCAGGCAGATTGATTTGCTCAAAATTTTCATTATTCATGAAAATGTATTCACTTCCTTCTTGATACAAGTATTGATACTCTCTATTTTCAATGCGAACAATATCAATTTTATGACCTGCTGAAAACGTATTGTCTAATACTTTTCCGGTTTCAATTTGTCTCATTTTTGTTCTTACAAATGCGGGGCCTTTTCCAGGTTTAACATGTTGAAATTCGATGATTTGAAATAGTTTTTCGTTGTGTTTGATACACAAGCCATTTTTGATATCGGATGTATTTGCCATATTATATTTTTTTACTCTGCAAAAGTAGAATAAGTGACCTAATTAAACAAAATTAAATCCATTTGTTTTTTACATTTTATTCTGTCTTCGATAAATCCTTAAATAAATTTGATTGTTAATCAAGAATATAGTATTTTTGTTTTTATAATAAAATAGATTATGGCTAGTAAAAGAAAATTTAAAAAAGACTTAAACAGAATGGTGTTTGACGTAGTAGAAGAGTGCTTCAGTGTTCAACTATACAACGAAAATAAAACGCAAGCAACAAATGAGTTGATTGAGGAAGTTATTGGCTTTCGTAATGGTATGTCTGAGAAAATAAATAGTGCTAAAACAACAAAAGATTTTCCAGTTTTGAAAAATGAAGTTGAAGATGCTGCTGTAAATTACATTCACAAATTAAATTCATTAATGTAATTAAATTTGATTACATTACATTTTTTAAGCGGGCTTTTTTAAGTCCGTTTTTTTTTGTTAAAAAATGTATGATTAAGTTTTCTTCTAATTCGAGTTGTTTTAGAAATAGAGAATCTCTTTTGATGGATTAAATTAGGATTTCGTTTACGAAACGAAGAGCGATGAGAAGCTGTTCCTCTTGATTGAGGAAACTATTGTCTAGTAAAATTGCATCGGAGGCTTTTTTTAGAGGACTTTCAGTACGTGTGGTGTCTAGAAAATCTCTTTCTTCTAAGTTTTTTTTGATTGCCTCTCGGGAAATAGATGGATTGCTAACGATTAATTCTTTGTATCTTCTTTCTGTTCGAATTTCTGGATCCGCAGTGACAAATAGTTTTAATTCTGCCATAGGAAATACAACTGTACCAATATCCCTGCCATCCATCACAACTCCGCCATTCTTCCCGATTTTTTGCTGTTCTATAACCAGTTTGTCTCGGACTTCTTTAATACTTGCAATTTTACTGACCAAAGAACTAATTTCAAGTGACCTAATCTGACTTTCTATATTGATTCCATTAAGGTGAATCTCTAAGTGAGATGAATATTCATTTTTTTTAAATTCAAGGTTTATTTCGCTTAACCCATTGATTATTGATTCATTATCTATGTGAGAAATGGATATCCAATTTCTACTGTTGCAAAAATATGCCACAGCTCGATACATTGCTCCAGTGTCAATAAATAAATAATCTAAGTGTTGAGATAAAGCTTTTGCAAGTGTGCTTTTCCCACAACTTGAATAACCATCAATGGCAATTGTAATTTTTTTCATTTTAAACAGAGCTTGTTTTAAATAAGAATTGGATATTTTGATGGGTTTACTTCGCTCATAATTTCAACTACTTTCTCAATAATGTCTTCTAAGTTTGGCTTTGAAAAATAATCTCCATCGGAGCCATAAGCAGGTCTGTGATCTTTAGCTGTTAGTGTAACAGGAGCCGAGTCCAGTAAAAAGTATCCCTTTTGTTCGATGAGTATTTTATCTAGCATAAATCCACACGCACCACCGCTTACATCTTCATCAATCAGAATTAGACGACTTGTTTTTTTGAGTGATGATTTTATCATGTGGTTTAAATCAAATGGCAGTAATGTTTGCACATCAATTAATTCAACTGAAATACCTAGTTCACTCAAAATTACGCATGCTTTTTCGCAAATATTAAATGTCGATCCGTATGAAACCATGGTAATATCTGAACCTTGAAGAACGATTTCAGGAATACCAATTGGAGTTTTAAATTCACCAATATTGATTGGTTTTTGTTCTTTTGTCCTATAACCGTTTAGCGGCTCTATAACGAGTGCACAATCATCTCCAGAGAGCAATGTGTTGTAGAAGCCAGCTGCTTTAGTCATATTTCTTGGAACACAAACAATAATTCCTCTAACTGCATTAATGATCATACCCATTGGACTTCCACTATGCCAGATACCTTCTAATCTATGACCTCTTGTTGAAATAATTAAAGGTGCTTTTTGACCACCTTTTGTTCG
>CAMDGH010000081.1 GCA_945897755.1 Chryseobacterium gleum
TCCCTTATGTAATCAATTACGAACTCCCTAGATCACCAAAAGACTTCATCCATCGAATTGGGAGAACTGGTCGGGCTGATGCATCAGGGGAGGCAATTTCATTCGTTACACTTGAAGATCAAACCCATTTTAAGGTCATTCAGAAAAAAATGGGGAAATGGATAGATATGATTGATGGGGAAGCATTACTTGATTCAAAAAAATAAGTAGTTAGCTCTTTTAAGACAACAAGCTCCTTTTTCTGCTGTACGTGAAATAAACGATTAATCCAATTAAAAGCCATACACCAAAACCAATCCAATTACTTAGCTCTAATTCGGTCATCATATAGAAACAAGAAAGGAGTCCAAGTAAAGGAATAAGTGAAAACTGAAACTTGAAGGATAAAATTGAAAACAAAAAGAGTACACTTAAAAACACCCATTGCGCTATTTTAATTTCTGAAATTCCGTTATTTACAAAAAGAAAACAAACCCCAACCGATAAAAAAGGCATTACATACTTTGAATTCACATAGGGAGTTTTAAATGCACTTTTAGGAGTATCACTTCGTGAATTCATAACTAACACACCACCACATACTAATACAAAAGCAAATAAGGTCCCTATACTACACAAATCAGTAACCATCTTAAGATTCATAAACAACGAAGGGATAGCAACCACAAAACCAACTACAATAGTTGCAAAACTAGGAGTTCGATAAATTGGGTGTATTTTCGAAAAACGTTTAGGCAACAAACCATCCCTACTCATACTCATCCAAATTCTAGGTTGTCCCATTTGAAAAACAAGTAAAACACTTGCCATAGCCACAACAGCACTAACAGCGATCACACCAGAGATCCAATGGACTCCCAATTTATGAAAAACAAAAGACAAAGGGTCACCCACATTTAAAAGCGAATAATCAACCATACCGGTTAGTACCAAAGCAATCAAAATATAGACAATGGTGCAAATAATTATGGACCACATCATCGCCTTAGGTAAATCACGCTGTGGGTTTTTGCATTCTTCAGCTGTTGTAGAAATAGCGTCAAATCCAATATAAGCAAAGAAAACAGCAGAAACTCCCATTAAAACTCCTCTTATACCATTTGGGGCAAAAGGCTTCCAACGTGAAACATCCACATAAAAAGCGCCCACAATTAGCACCAATAACACTACAAACAATTTAATAAAAACCATAATTGCTCCAGCACGCTTAGATTCTTTAACTCCCCTGTACACCAAAGCAGTAATTAGAACAATAATACCAAGTGCTGGTAGATCAGCAACAAAATGAAAACCGAAAAGAACCGGAGCAGAACACCAAGCATTAAAAGCCAATCGTAATTCATCCGAAATAGGACGTCCTAAATTTATCAAGCTCTCATATTCTAAGTACCCAGAACGCGCAGAAAAATAATCTAACTGCATCCATTCGGGAATATTGAGTCCCCCAGTTTGTAAAAGACTCGTAAAATAATCACTCCATGAAATAGCAACAGTAATATTCCCAACTGCATATTCCATAATTAAAGACCAACCGATTATCCATGCTACAAGCTCACCAAAAGCAACATAAGCGTAGGTATAAGCACTCCCAGAAACGGGTATAATAGAAGCAAACTCAGCATAAGCAAAAGCAGAAAACCCACAAGCCAGTGCTGTAAAAAGAAACAAGAAAATCACTGCCGGACCACCATCATGACTAGCGTTTCCAATTGTACTAAAAATACCAGCCCCAATAATAGCAGCAATACCGAATGTAATTAAATCTTTTAAAGTAAGGTATCTGCTTAATTGATCGCCACTAGTTTCATTTTTAGACACCCTTTCCAAAATGGAATCAATTGACTTCTTTCGAAAAAAAGATTTTACAAAATTCATATTGAAAAAACCATTTGTAATGTTAAAACTACTAAAAAAGAAAAAAGACATAAGGTTAAATCTACCTCATGTCTTTAAAAAAAAATATAAACTATAAATTAATTAGGAACTTTCAATTCTTGACCAATATTAATTTGATCATTCTTTAAATTATTCACTTTTCGAAGCACCTCTGTCTTAACATGGTATTTTTCAGCAATTTTACCTAGCATATCTCCTGATTTTACTACATGATAAGTAAAACTACCAGATTCTTCTTTTTTAACAGTCTCTTTTGGTTCCTCATCGTCTAGTTCAGCATCCTGTTCTTCCTCTTCTTTTGCTTCTTCCTCTTCTTTTGCTTCTTCCTCTTCTTTTGCTTTTGCTTTCTTAAGGGCTTCCTCTTCTCTCCTCTTTTCCTCTTTCAATCTTTTTGCTTCTTCTTTGGCCATTTCAGCATCAATATCTTCAACAGGCTCGTCATTAACTATCGCTTCAGAAGGATTATTTTTCAACAAATGAGTATCATCTTTGGGAGATCTTAAAAAAAATATCAAGAAAAAAATCGCTATTAAAATACCCGCAGAAATAATTAAATTTTTGGTTGTTAATAAATCTAATAGAATTGATTTAGATTTATTAGGAAGTTCTTTTTCAGCTAAATGACTTTTACGCTCATCAACAAAAACGGGAATGGTATATTCATCTGAAT
Source organism: Chryseobacterium gleum (assembly GCA_945897755.1). GTDB lineage: Bacteria > Bacteroidota > Bacteroidia > Flavobacteriales_D > Crocinitomicaceae > CANHVK01. Next base: position 2,567 of record CAMDGH010000081.1, read on the forward strand.
AAATTGAATCAGTAACTCCAAAAGCAATTAAAGAGACTGACTCATTTACTTGTCTTTGCTGAGACTCCAAAACAATTTTATCACAATCTTTATCCAAGGACTCGAAAGAAATCTTATTTGCAATATCAGCCTCATCTAAAGCAGACACAACATTTTTTGTAGTCAAAATAAAAAGGTCTCCTCTTACAGCTTCAATTCTATGACTTGAAACAAAAGGAAAAACCGAAGGAGAATTCCCCAAAGCCTTAGGAATCGTTTGATTCTCTTGCTCAAAAGTAGTATTTTTAGGGAAACGATTAACTACGATATGTCCATCGTCTTTAGTTAACATTATAACCTTATTTTTTGACTTGTAATACACCCTAGTATTACCTATATGTCCAACATAAACACCTTCCGGTCTAACTAACACCAAAGATAATGAAGCGTATACCTTGGTTAAGCGGTTAATAAAAACGGCATGACGATACAATTGATCGTTTGTAAACTGAAAAGAAGTTTGAATGCCTAGGTAAATATTTTCTAATACGTCATTTTCGAAAAAATCAAAAAATGATGCAATAGCTAATCTCGAAATATAATCTCCTTCATCATCATGAGGACTTCCTTCAGAAACGATAAAGACATGACCATTCTTAGTTATTTTATCAGCAACTACATTTGTATAGATTGGAGACTGACTTAATTCGGATTTAATATAAGATGAAACTTTCATTGTAATTTTTTAATCAAGATAAAAACGCAAAATAAAATAGCATAAAAAGAATGAAATTCAAAGTAAAAATAGCAATCACTGAACCATAATTAACCATAACATATTTAAGCTTACTCACAATCTCATCTTCATCAGACTCAACTTCCTTCTCGAAAAATACATTGGAAGCAATTGATTCATCAACAAGTAAAATATCAATCTGATACGAATTATCTTTATTTTCAGTTTGATAGACACCATTTCTCAAAGGTTCAAAAATTGGATTCACTTTTGGATGATCAATTAATTTCATCCACTCAAACTTAAATTTACCAGCAATAGTAATAATATCGTTGGAAACTATTTTTCGGCAAACATCTACTCTTTGATCGTTAACAAAAGTTCCATTAATCGTATTTAAATCTGTAACAAAAATATCTCCCACCATATCTTGAAACAATTCAAGGTGATATTCAGCTAATGTAACATGATTAATAACAATATCATTGTTGGGAGAGCTTCCAATTCGAATTAATTGCACTTTAGCCATTCAAAAATTTTATTTTTTGCAGAACAAATTTGATGATTATTTACTCCACATCAAAGACTAAGTGGATATCTAATCAAATATGTTAATAAATCATTTAACTAAAATCTCAAGTTGCTTTAAATAAGACTTTAAATAATCGGTTGTAAAAGAATTATCAGGTGTGTTCCGCATAATAATTCTCCCTAACTCTTTCATAAAAGGATAAGCAATACGTTCGTAATCATAGTTATTATCATTGACAACTTCGTCCGTATTGGCATACATACCAATTGTTAAAATAAACTCTTTACCTTTTTGTACATCAATCATATACGAAGCATCGATTACACAACCAAAAGAAATCCCACTCACATTAAAAGACCTAAATCGAAATAATGAATCATTTGAAAAAGAAATACGGGAATCCCTACCAAAAAAATTAAACTTAGTATAAGTTGGATAGTATTGTAATTCATTATACTTGAGTCCTAATTCTTGAGGATACAAGGACAATTGTTTCAAAATGAACTTTCGATGATTCTCATTTAGATTATACGTAATAGCACTTTTACTTTCTGGAAAAATAACTCCTTGAAGTGTTTTATGAAGATCTAAAACATCAATGTAATTTTGCTTTGAAAAATCAAACGGTCTTTCGATATTTTTCTTATCTAATCCCACATAACTTTTACCCAACTTAAAAGTAGAATCACCATACATTGAATCATTAAACACAGTAACAGGTTTGCTATAGATTAATTCAGATCGATTTCCGAAAAAAACCATCGAATCTGAGATTCTATTTTGATCAAGAGAACAATTTAATAAATACTTACGTGTTATTCGAGCATTATTATATTTCAATTCTTTAAGCCTATTTACTAACAATTCTTGGCCATTAAATTCAAAAAGATAGTTATACGCATCATTATCAGAAACTCCAATCATTTGTTTCATAAAAAAATCTAATGACGGATAGTAATACAATCCATTTAAAACTACTTGAGATTTTGAAGGAAGTACTCCTTTTTTCTGAATGAACTTTAACCTCGAATTGAGTTCTAATTTAGGGTAGTTTAGTTTTAAAAGCTCAAGTTTTTCGAGTGCAATTAAAGCTACAGGTAATTTAATTGCAGAGGTAGGATACAAAAATTCTTTTTCATCTGTCCTGAAACCAACAAGTTCTGTTTTCGCTCCAAATTCATTTCTATTTACTTCAGTATAAATTATTTTCAATCTATACTTGGCAGGATTATTAACTACATCTGGATATTTAATTTTTAGTGAATCCAATGCCAATTGAAGTTTTTCAGAAGTTGATGCCTTTTTCCAGGATTGTGAAAAAACAAATCCAGTCAAATTAACAAATAAGAAAAACACTAAAAAAAATTTACACGCCATTTTCATCAAAATATATACTTTAATTCTATTCATCAAAGTTACTAAATTCTATTCATCAAGCAAGGATTTCAAAAAGTGGAAATAATCAAAATCAAATGAACTTCTTTTCTTTTTTTCAATTAATTGACCAAGAATCAACTTAGAAAACCTGGCCATGAAAGGTCTTGCAATCGTTTTATATTCATAAACCCCATCATTTACAACATCATTCTGATTTACATAAATACTCATAGTTAGTAAAAAATCAGTTTCTGTATCAAAATCAACAACATATGCTGATTCAGTTACAAATCCATACGAAATACCAATCTTACTAAACGTTCGATATCTTCCTAAAGAAGAAATGGAATCCTCACCAAATAAAATAAACTTAAAATAATTATCTGGATATGAATGATAAATACTGTTCTTCATTTCTCTTGGATACTTCGAAAGACAACGCATCAAAAAAAACTTACTATTAGAAGATAAATTAAAGGATTGATTATAATCGATTGATTCATTTAGAAACAATTTCTCCATTGTATTATGGATATCAATTAATGGGTAATCGAGATGATAATTAAAATCGAATGGCTGCTTCAATCGTTTGTTATTATACATCACAAAACTCCCTATTCTTTTTGAAGGCGAAGCTTTAAAACCCGGCAAATAATTCATTGAGTCCAAACACGAATAACTACTATAAAAACACTTTTTATTTAAGGGATTAAAAACAGAAAAGGAATGAGAACAAACGTGCAATGGAGAATAGCAACCATCAAAACTCCTGTATATATAGGTATTTAATAAGTTTTTTTCTACTAACTTTTTATTTATTTGTTTTGGTGTAAGCACATTGAATAGTATGTTATAATAATTATTGTCGCTTATCGACAACATATCTTCAATTATTTGATCAAATTGAAGTCGTTTCTTTTGAGTTATGTCTATATAATTTAAATTACCACACGTAAAATCTTTATTCATTTTCACATATGAATCCAAACTTATACCTAAGGAATCCAACCACTCTAAGGTAAAAATAGCTGTTGGTAATTTCACCATACTTGCTGGATAAAAATAAAGATTATTTGAAAAATCAAACTTCTCAGATACATTATTTCCATTTTCATTTCGTGAAACCTCTGAAAGAATAAACTGAAACCTAAACTTAGTTGGATTCAATAAAACCATATCTACTATTGGATCTTTCCCAAGCAAAGTTTTATAAAGAGAATCCCTCGATAACTGCGAAAAAGAAACGCTAGTTATTCCTAAAAAAACATATATTAACCATCGTTTCATTCACCTTTTTTCTTCGAATAGTAATATATGAAAAAAGCTGGTAATATCGTAAGTAATGACCAAAATAATCGCATCGGATTATCAATCACAAAATAACAAATCATCCATGAAGTTACTCCAACAAAAATCAATGGCGTAAAAGGATAACCCCATGTTTTCACCGTATGGCTACTTTCAATTTTCTTAAATCTAAAAATAAAAACGCCAAAAACAGTGAGTAACGAAAATATAGATAATGTCAACCCGATATACTCTACAATTCCTTTAAAGCTAGAGAAAATGACTAAAATCAAAGAAACGATTGTTTGAAGCAGAATTGCATTTCTCGGCGCACCATTAGCTGACTGACCTTCCAAAAAACGAAACATCTTATAATCAGATCCTATTTTTTGAGCTACCCTAGGACCAGCGATAAACATAGCGTTAATCCCTGATATTAAAGCCAATGCAAAAAAGAATCCAAAGACGTAAGCAATTTTCGAATTAAAGATACGTTCAATAACCAAATTCCCAATATCCACTTTACCTTCTAAGACCTCAAAGGAGCACACATACATAAAAACAAATGTCAATACCAAGTATATTAATGTAACAATACAAGTTCCAACAATAAGAGAATAAGGTAAATTCTTTCTAGGATTTTCTAGATTACCAGCAATATAAGCAGACGCATTCCAACCGCTGTAAGCAAACATAACATAAACCAAAGCTCCTGCAAAAGGTAGGCTCGTAATTATCCCCCAACTTTTATCTGTTGGCAAAAAAGAAATATTACTTTTAAGAGAATCATCCAAAAACAAAAAAGGAGAAACAATGACAATGACAATAAAAGATAATTTTATATAGGTAACAATGTTTTGAAATCTCCCACTGGACTTAACTCCTTTAAGTTGAATAAGAGTAACCAATAAAATAAGAAAAACACCTATTAGTTTAGGCCCTAAATATAAATAATCGTGCGAGATATAATTTTTAAAAACGGGTTTCAAGTATTCCCCGGAAGCTAAAGCCAATGAAGCGATAGCAGCTGAAAAACCAACAATAAGAGAAACCCAACCACTTGCTAAACCAATTACTGGATGGTAAATCTTACTTAAAAAAGTGTATTCTCCTCCAGACTCCCTAAAGGTAGTAGCAACCTCACCATAGGCAGTAGCGCCGCACAATGAAAAGATTCCCCCAATCAACCAAATCATGAGAATTGAAAAAGGATCTGGAATTGAATCTTGAGAAACTTGAAAACCGATTGACGTAAAAATACCAGTGCCAATCATATTGGCAATGACCATATTTGTTGCAACCCTTCTTGTATATAGTTTTTGAGACATTGAGCCTATTTCTTCCTCTTCTTATAAGCTACTTGAAGATTAGTTTCACCTACAGCAACATTATAACCAATATTAAAAGGCAGTTTAGATGAACTAAATTTAGTTGAATCCTTATAAGCCAATACTAATTCTGGTTGAATTTTATTTGCAAATAAATTAATCACTCTTTTATAACCCCCATAGAGATGTAAATCCCAATCGGAAGAAGCAAGAAAACGATATGGAATACCACTATCATCCTGCACAATCAAATTACTTGATGTTAGTAAATAATTTCTAATTTTAGAAAAACTTTCTGAAAAATTCAAGTACGAAGCAGCCTTTAACATTAAATGATGTGAACCAAAGGAGTTAACCCAAGATGTGAACTTAGTTAAATTAGGATTAAAATTACTCAAATCAGTATTATAATAATAAATGTTCTTAACCCTGTTTTTTTCATCAAAAACCTGAATATGAATTCCAGGAGTATTCACTCCATTAAATGCAGAATAAACTGGTTTAGATAAAGAATCCAATACAAAATGTTTTATAGAAATCACCCTATGATTAGTTCTTGCAAGGTAAAACAATAGTGAGTGTATCGTTCCATTTATTTCTTTCTGTTTAAATTGAACAGCCATTTCTTTTGTTAAAAAAAATCCTGACCTCATTGAAGCATTCAAACTTGCGAATATTTGATGAAAGTATACGTCTAATTGTTCATTAGTCATCTTTGTATAATCAGGTAATGACCCCGGTCCTTCCAAACCTACCATAATGTAATTATCTACGTCATTAAAAAAAGAATTTGCATATACAAAATCAGCACCTGCAAAAGGATAGAATAAGGTTTTTGAATTATATTGCTCTGGTATCATTTTATTAGTTTTTACCCAAGTCTTAATCGGATTTAATTTTGAATTCGTAAAGCTTGAAAAACTCGCGTTTACTTTATCCGCATAACTAGATGAAAACTTTCTATTAACTAAGAATGAATTAGAATATCCACCTATTGAAAGAGCAAAATCAGTAAGGTTAGAGTCTATTTCAGTATGATTTGAAATCAATACTCTATTACTATCAATAGGAACTTTAGAAATCTTTTCTTTTTTTTCACTGGAAACTACTGAGTTACCTGAACAAGAGAAAAAAACAAATATAAAAGAACTAAATACAAACAATCTAAATAACATAAAAAAAAAATTAATTTAAACAAAATTAAATAAAAAAATGAATTAGAGAACAAAAAAACCAGCATTTTGATATTTTACATTTTTATAACTATATTTGGTTAAAAGCATACTTAATGACTCATCACACGCCACTAGCTGAAAGGGTAAGACCTTTGTCACTCGAAACATACATTGGACAGCAGCACATTATCGGAAAAGAAGGTGTACTTTACAATTCGATTTCTCGTGACAATCTCCCATCCCTTATATTTTGGGGGCCACCAGGGGTAGGGAAAACATCGCTCGCACTTTTAATTGCAAAACAATTAGACCGTCAACTACATGTACTTTCTGCAGTTTCAGCTGGAGTTAAAGACGTCAGGGATATTTTAAACTCGGTTGAAAAAGGCGGTTTATTTTCCGAGAAAAGACCGATTATATTCATCGATGAAATTCATCGGTTTTCAAAATCCCAACAAGACTCTCTCCTTAATGCTGTTGAAAAAGGAATCATCACACTGATTGGGGCAACTACCGAAAACCCATCCTTTGAAGTTATTTCCGCATTATTATCTCGATGTCAAGTTTACACACTTAAGCACCTTACAAAGTCAGAACTTACTCAATTATTAGAAAACACGATTAAAAACGATTCCATTCTAAGTGCTAAAAAAATCATACTAACAGAAACTGATGCACTGATTCAATTGTCTGGAGGTGATGCCCGAAAACTCTTGAATCTATTTGAACTTCTGATACAATTATCTCCCGAAACAACCATTGAAATAACCAATGAATTTGTTCATAAAAATACCGCGTCTGCCATCTCTGCATACGACAAAAACGGAGAAAATCATTACGACATTGCATCTGCAATGATAAAATCCATTCGAGGGAGTGATGTTAATGCAGCAGTATATTGGCTAGCACGAATGATAGCCGGCGGAGAAGATCCAAGCTTTATTGCTCGTAGATTACTTATTTCTGCGAGCGAAGACATTGGAATTGCAAATCCAACAGCATTAATATTAGCCAACAATACTTTTCAAGCAATTAATACAATTGGATTTCCTGAAGCTAAAATAATTCTTTCTCAATGTGTTATCTATTTAGCTTCTAGTCCTAAAGGAAATTCTGCTTACCAAGCAATAAATAAAGCTTTAGAAACAGTTCATAAAAGTGGAAATTTAAGTGTTCCTTTACATTTAAGGAATGCTCCAACACAACTTATGAAAGAATTAGGATATGGGGAAGGCTACCTAAATGCGCACTCATTTGAGGGAGGTTTTACACAACAAGAATTTATGCCTCTAGGTTTAGAAAACATGAATTTTATTGTTCCTGGAAGTAGTAAAAAAGAACAAGAACTTAATCAGCAAATAGTACAATTATGGGGAGAAAAATATCCACTTTAATCTCATTTTTATTTTACTACTTTATCGTTTTACCGATATCTCTTTTACCACTATGGGTAATATATTTACTTACTGATTTTATTTATTTCATTTTCAGATACATATACCCTTACCGAAAGGATGTAATTCGGAAAAATATAAAAC
>CAMDGH010000082.1 GCA_945897755.1 Chryseobacterium gleum
TTGTTGGAATATTTCATTCTTTGCAACTCCTATTGGAACCAATAAAAGTTTTTTAATACGACTTTACGCAAACGGAAAACTACTTCAAGACGCAAAACTGGAACTCAGAAAACCACCATCCATTTTTTAATTTTTAATGCTTGTCGTGAACTTTAAACGTAGAAAGTAAAAACCAAGGTTGTACCACTACTAACATTGTTCAAAATTAAAGACATCAAGTTCGTAGCATTTTTTAATCATTACTCGAATGAGTCTGAATGTAATGCTGAATTCAAGGAAATGCGAGAAAAACAAGCTATTCTGTGTAAGAGACGTAAATACTAACCGTGATTATTGGTGACTGAGAAGCAAAGAACTTGATAAAAGCGATCCAAAACTCGGTTGAAGTTACTTTATTTAAAAAATATGAATGAATTTTGCTTCAAATACAATAGAAGCTATTTTGGCGGAATAGTATGTGATATACTTGTAATTGCTACGTTTTCATTTACATTGTATTCATTATTGGTAAAGTTTACGATACGCATTTAATATTTTAATTATTTAATTTTTTACTTTTGTTAAAGCATAATAAACACAAAATAACTAATTTAGTTTTTTTTTAATTATTCAATTATTATCTTTATTCATGAAAAACAATTCTAATTTAATTGTATGACAAATATATTTGTTGCCAAACTTGACTATAACATGACTCAAGAAGAGCTGAAACAACTCTTTGAACAATATGGAACAGTTACCAAGGTTTCAATAGCTACTGACCGAGAAACAGGTAAATCTAAAGGATTTGCATTTCTTGAAATGAAAAATGATGATGAAGCACAAAGAGCTATAAGTTCGCTCGATGGTCATAAAATAAACTCTAGGCCTATTACAGTCAAGCAAGCCGAAGACAGGCCAAAAAAAGAGTTTAATCCTGCTGACAGAAAAACTACTCCTACAACACGTTCAGAAACGGGCTCAGAAAGAACACCTTTTAAACAAGTTGACCCATTGGAAAATGAGCCTAGTTCTTTTGAAAAACCGTTTGTAAAAACAGAAAATAAAATTCAAAAGAAAAAAGATCCAATCTCTAAAAAACTAGAAGATAGACCTAAATCTCAAAAAATGACTGCTTACAAAAAAAGTGGAAAACAACCCAAGTTCTTTCTTGATGATGAAGACGATGATTTGTATTAACATAAATTAGAAGAAGTACGTTTTATTAAACTCTCTAAAACATACGTTAATATGGAAAAATCATATGCTTTAGGGATAGATATAGGAGGAACAAATATAGCTTTTGGCTTTGTAAATATGCTCGGAGAAATAATATACGAGCAATCAACAAAAACTAATTCATACAAAGATCCGCTCGAATTCATTCAATACCTTAAAAAATCATCCGAAATTTCAACTTTTTTAGCCCAAACTATCGGAATTGGAATCGGTGCTCCAAACGGTAATTTTTTCACGGGAAATATAGAACATGCTCCAAATCTTAGATGGAAAGGCATTATCCCTTTGAAACAACTTTTTGAAACAGCTTTTTCAATACCCACAATTTTAACCAACGATGCAAATGCTGCCGCTGTTGGAGAAAAAAAATACGGATGTGCAACTAACTACACTCATTTTGTAGAAATAACCTTAGGAACAGGTTTAGGTAGCGGTATTTTCGCAAATAACAATCTTCTTTATGGTGCATATGGTTCAGCAGGAGAATATGGTCACTTCCGAGTAATTCCAAATGGTAGAAAATGCAAGTGCGGAAGAAATGGCTGCCTCGAAACATACGCTTCATCTTCAGGAGTTGTAAGAAGTATCTCAGAATTAGAATCACCAAACAAAGCGAATTCATCATTATTAAGAATAAAAAACCCTAATGCTGAACACGTATTCAAGGAGGCACAAAAAGGGGATTTATTTGCACTTGAAATCATTGAATTCACAAGTCAAATACTCGGTAATGCGCTTGCTGATTTTGCAACATTTTCCGATCCAGAAGCGTTCATTTTATTTGGAGGAATTGCACAAAATGGTGAATATTTCAGACAAAAAGTAGAACAATACATGAATGCTAACCTGCTATCCATTTTTAAAAATAAAATAAAAGTAAAGACTTCAGCACTCCACGAAAAAAACGCAGCAATACTTGGTAATGCAGCCATTATATTCCACTCCATCCTTGATTAGTGTTTTTTAATCAAAAATACACTCAATCAAAAATTTTATTATTTTTACAATCAATTAATAAATCATTAATCAAGACTACTTGATTTAGCAAAAAAAAAAATAATGAGAAATTTAAAACTATTTACCTTATTAACTCTGCTTCTAACAACAATGATTTCAAAAGCAGATGAAGGAATGTGGCTTCCTTTTATGATAGGAAGAAATTATGAAGACATGAAAAAACATGGTCTAAAATTAACTCAAGAACAAATTTATTCTATAAATCAATCTTCATTGAAAGATGCTATAGTATCATTTGGGGGATTTTGTTCAGGAGAAATAATATCAAAAAAAGGGTTAATATTAACTAATCACCATTGTGGATACGATGCTATTGCAGATGCATCAACTCCCGAAAAAAACTATTTAGACAAAGGTTTTTGGGCTAAAAGTACAGATCAAGAAATAGCAGTTCCTGGATTAACAGCAACTTTCATCATTAGAATGGAAGATGTAAGTTCGATTATAAATAAAGAATTGTCAGAAACGATGAATGCAAATCAACGTGCTGAAAAAATTGCTGAAATAAGTAGAAAGTTAGAAAAAGAAGCAGTTGAAGGAACCCACTACGAAGCATTCATTAAAGACTTTTTTGATGGAAATGAATTTTATCTTTTTGTTAAAGAGACATTCACTGATATTCGATTAGTTGGGACACCTCCTCAATCATCTGGTAAGTTTGGTGGAGATACTGACAACTGGATGTGGCCAAGACATACAGCTGACTTCTCTATGTTTAGAATATATGCTGGTGCTGATAATAAACCATCGTTATTCAATATTGCAAATCAACCATACACGCCTAAACATTCACTCCCTATTTCATTAAATGGTGTTAAAAAGAATGATTACGCAATGACTTTAGGATTTCCTGGAAGAACAAATCGATTTTTAACATCATTTGGAGTAGAACAAGCTATAAAATTAGAACAACCGAAAATTGTAGATATCAGAGCACGTAAACTTCAAATAATGAAGAAATACATGGATCAAAATGTGTCTATTAGATTGAAATATTCATCTAAATATGCTCAAGTAGCTAATTATTGGAAATACTACATTGGACAAACAGAACAATTAAAAAACAATAAAGTAGCTGACAAAAAAAGGGAAACCGAAGATGCTTTCAATGCCTTTACAAGTGGGGAAGTTGCTTATACAAATACACTTTCAGACATTGAAGATGCTTATCGATCGACAAATTCAATTGTATATACTAAAGTATACTACAATGAATTTATTCGTCAAGTAGACATTAATTCGATTGCTTTAATTTACAAGAGCGTCCTTAAACTCGAAAAAGAAGGAAAAAAAGACGCCTCAGAACAATTAAAAAAAATAGCTAAAAATAAATGGAAAGAATTTTTCGCAAACAATAATTTAGATATCGAATTAGAAATCTTAAGCGATGTTTATAAAATGTATTTAAAAGACATTCCTAACAATCAAAAAGGACCGTTTTCAAGAAAAATATATTCTAAGGAAAAAGGCTTCAAAAAAGTAGATAAGTTGATTTCTAAAATACGTAAAAAATCAATATTCACGTCAAAAGAAAGATATAGTAATTTCGTATCTAACTATGATGAAGAAAAATTAATGAAAGACCCTTTACTCTTATTACTAAGTGATATTGAAGAAGCTTATTTCAATACCATAAATAAAAAAAATATTATTGAAGCTCAAATCAAACTTCAACATGCAAATAGGTTTTTTGTAAAAGGTGTAAAATCCATGGATTTGAAAAAAACGTTTGCTCCTAATGCAAACTCTACACTTAGGCTAAGTTATGGTAATGTATTGCCATACGCTCCAAAAGACGCGATGTATTTTGACTATAAAACAACATTGTCTGGAATGATTAAAAAAGAAAATCCAGAAGACCTAGACTTTAACATTGATCCAATAATGAAAGAATTATGGAAAAATAAAGATTACGGACAATATGGTACAAAAAAAGGAGAACTCATCGTTAACTTCCTAACCAACAATGATATTACTGGAGGCAATTCGGGTTCACCTTGTATCAATGCGAATGGTGAATTAATCGGTGCAGCATTTGATGGTAACTGGGAAGCAATGTCAGGAGATATATTCTTTGAACCAAACATCCAAAGAACAATCGTATGTGACATTCGATTTATCCTATGGATTGTTGATAAATGTTACGGTGCTACAAACTTAATTGATGAAATGGAATTAATAAAATCTGATGTAAATGAAGATGATGATGATGTACAACAAATCGCAACATCTGATGAAAAATTAATTGAAACAAAAAAAGAACTGATTTCACAATCATTTATTTCCATGAACGATATTCATTTTAATGTTGGTAAACACAATTTAACACCAATTGCAACTGAAACACTTGATAAAATCGTAATTCAGTTAAAATCGAATTCAAAAATAATTGAATTACATGGACATGCTGATCAAGCTGGTGATGCTTGTAAAAATCTTGCATTATCCGAAAAAAGAGCTAAACGAGTTAAAGACTATCTCATTTCAAAAGGAATAGATTCAAAAAAAATTGAATCTATGGGATTCGGAAGTGCTCAACCAATTGGAAAGAATGATTCAAAAGAAAGTAGAGCACAAAGTAGACGTGTTTCATTTATCTTAAGATAAAAACAACCTTATAAAAAAGCTGTTCGTTTAGAACAGCTTTTTTTGTTTATAGCAAATACAAATTATGTTTAAATGATCTGCTTAGCTTTGTTTTGAATAAAGAATTAACTGTCTTGTTTACAAATCCTTTATTAAAAAATAATTTTAAGTTGACTATTTATCTACTAAATACTTTATTTTTGCACATTAACTAATTTTTAAATTTAAAGAAATGAATCATGCGTTAGGTAATCACATCCTAGTAGAATTTATGGGCTGCGACCCTCATATTATGAATGATGTTGCATCGATTGAACGAGACATGGTCGGAGCTGCTCAAAAGGCAGGTGCAACCGTAATCAATTCTACTTTCCATCACTTTTCACCTTACGGTGTTTCTGGCGTTGTTGTAATTCAGGAAAGCCATCTTGCTATTCACACTTGGCCAGAATATGGTTATGCAGCTGTAGATTTATTTACTTGCGGAGAAATGGATGCATGGATTTCTTTTGACTTTTTAAAAGAATGTTTTGGGTCTAAAAATTACTCTGCATTAGAAATGAAACGTGGATCTGTAAACTTATTGACTCGTAATGATTTTGATTTAACATCTATGCGTGAGAAAGCTGCCGATAGATCCAATCCAACTATGTATACCCGTAACGTTTGGTTTACAGATAAAGATGAAGACCAGGCATTATCACTTCGTTTTACGGGAGATATTTTTTTTGATGTTCAATCGCCATTTCAACGTGTTCGTATCTTGGAATCTTATAAGTATGGAAAAATGTTGGCATTAGACGATATGGTTATGACCACCATTAATGATGAATTTCATTACCACGAAATGATTTCACATCCCGCTATGTTTACCCATGGAAATGCTAAAAACATACTTGTGATTGGAGGTGGTGATGGAGGTACAGTTAGGGAAATCCTAAGACACAAATGTGTTGAAAAAGTAACTATGGTCGAAATAGATGGTGAAGTAATTAAGGCCTGTAAGGAACATTTACCTGAAATTGCAGCATCATTTAATCATCCAAAACTTGAGCTAATTGTTGATGACGGAATAGCGTTTATTTCAAATTCGAAACCTAACTCATACGACTTAATCATTGTTGACGGATCAGACCCTGTTGGTCCAGCTGAAGGTTTATTCTCCGTTTCGTTTTATACAAATTGTTACAATGCCTTAAATGATGGAGGGATTTTAATCGCACAAGGTGAATCTCCTAAATTTAATGAAAAAGCTTTTGCTGAATTGAACCATACACTACAAGGTATATTCGGAACTGAAAACGCGCCCGTTTCTTTGTTTTTCGTGCCGACCTACCCTACTGGAATGTGGAGTTTTCAATACGGATTAAAAGGAAGTTTACATCCAAAAGAGATTTCTAACACAACAGAAATTGACTCCTTTGTAACTGATAACGGATTGAGATATTACAATTCTGATATCCATAAAGGGAGTTTTGCTACTCCAAATTTTGTAAAAACCTTATTAAAAGTAGATGAGTACATTCAATCCTAATGGTGTAGGTATTGCTAATGGAAACTTATTTGGTTTCCCTGTCACATTGAATGATGCACATATTATTATAACTCCTATTCCCTGGGATGCAACCGCGTCCTACGGAAAAGGAACGAGTGACGGACCACAAGTAATTTTAGATGCTTCAACCCAATTGGATTTTTACCATCCCTATTTATCAAATGCTTGGGAAACAAAAGTGTTTATGTCTCCCATTTCGTCTGATTGGTATACGATAAATAAAAGACTAAGTGAGAAAGGGATTAAATACATTCAATTTCTAGAAGCTGGAGGCGATATTGATAACTCAACTGAGTTTAAACAGCTTTTAGAAGAAATAAGTGAAGCTCAAACAGCATTAAAAGAAAATTTAAAATCAAAATCTAAAAAAATAATTTCTGAGGGAAAAATTCCTGCTGTTTTAGGGGGGGAACACAGTACACCTCTTGGTTTAATTCAAGCAATTAATGAGATAGGAATTCCGTTTGGAATACTTCAAATTGATGCCCATGCTGATCTTAGAGACACGTACGAAGGTTTTGAGCAGTCACATGCTAGTATTATGTTTAACGTTTTAAATTCCTGTGATCATTTAGAAAAACTTGTTCAAGTTGGAATTCGTGATATTGCACAATGCGAGATTGACCTTATTGAATCATCAAAAGGAAGAATTAAAACCTTTTTTGATTGGGATCTGAAGAAAGCGCAATATGAAGGGAAAACATGGAGTCAATCAGTTAATGAAATAATAAAGGAACTTCCTAAAAGGGTATACATCTCATTCGATATTGATGGATTAAAACCAAACTTATGCCCGAATACTGGAACCCCAGTTGCAGGAGGATTTGAACTTGAAGAAATCTCTTATTTATTTTTTGAGTTAGTAAAGGCAGGAAAAGAAATCATTGGATTTGACTTAAACGAAGTTGCTCAAGGAAAATCTGACGATTGGGATGCTAATGTTGGAGCTCGAGCATTGTGGAACTTAGTATGTGCAACTGAAAAATCAAGAATAAATCAGTTGTAATATGACTCGTTTTTTTAAAATCACTACTATTTTTTCTATTTCCGTGCTCATTATAAGTGGCATTTGCTATTTTACACATTTTATTCCGATCACACTAATCATACAAATAGACTGTTTATTCCTAACACTATTTTCCTTATCTTTAAATGGATACATGTTATTTCCATTTAAAGGAATGGAAGAAAAAATAGCTTATTTTTTTATTTCTGTTGCTTCATTGCTTATTTTATGCGCAACACTTAACTTTCTTAGATTCGATCTTGTTTGGGATTTTTCGCTTGGACTATTTATGATTGGAACCATCTTAGGACTTGACTATTTCTTATTTAAAAAAGACAAGGGACATGCATCATTATGGAAAAAAACGCTGCTCTTACTCACACTTATTATCCCCATTGGTATAATAATAGGTATTTCATCGCAGTACTTCTTTCAAGTATCTCTGATTATTTTAGCTGTATATTCCGTATCTATTTTAGCTCAATTAACGAGAAAATTGAACTAAAAATTACTCATCTTGTTAAATAGATTGAGATAAGTTGTTTTCAAAGACTCAACAGAATAATTTTCTAACACTGTTTTTTGGCCTTCTAAACCAATACTTTTTCGTTTATTTGAATCTAGTATGAATAGCTCTAATGCTTTGTACCATTCGTCTTCAGAAGAAGCTAAAACACCATTTACCATGTGATTTACCAGCGTTTTATTAACCCCAACCGGAGACATTACAGTTGGAATACCTAGAGCCATATACTGCAATCCCTTAAACGCACACTTCCCTTCCGACCACTCATTGTCTTTAAGCGGCATCACACCAATATCAATCAATGACAAATCAGCTATCTCGTTAGCTTTATCCCACTTACAATAATAAAAAGACTTAAGTGGTAAATTTGGGTTCCGATCTGAAATCACCCTAAAATGAAAGGTGTATTTTTCTTCTAATCGTTTCAAAACAGGAACTAATTCACCCAAATAATGCATCGTAGAGTGAGAGCCGGTCCAACCTATTGTTAGAACCTTTCGATTATAATTAATGGTTTGATTATGCATGCCTTCTGTATCAATACTCGTTGGTACAACAAACACATTGGAATTATACTTTAATGCAAAATCTACCAGATATTGATTACCACACTGAACTACATCCACCCATTTGCAAATGGAGTGTACTTTGGAGTACCATTTTGTAATGGAAAGAAATGCATTACTATCAGAATGATTTTTAAGCCATATCGCATCATCAAAATCATACAAAACATGCTTTTTAAATACTTTAATAATGAGCCATTCTAAAATAGGAGGACCGAAAAACATTGCTTCCCTATGCATAAAGACAAAATCGTAGTGCTTTAATTGAAACAACAAGTAAAAACGCTTTAACGCACTCTTTACCATGCCAACTGTTTTCCTGTGAAATAAACCCTTTTTATATAATAAACTCCACGTAGATTGATCTAAGAATGGTTTTACAGTTATTTCGAAACCGTTATCCGAAAGAAAATCTAGGTATTGTTCAAAACGGAATCGTTGAGAAGGTGCCATTCCAATTGGATAAGGGCAAATTAATACAACGCGTTTCTTGGAAATCAACATTCTACTTTGGCTGACGTGAAAAACAAAAGTAAGAAATTAGAAAGGAATAAAAGGAATAAAATAAAAGCTTTCAAAAAAAGTGTTTCGGTGGGTTTAAGTTCTTAAGTTCACAATATAGCATTTTTGAATATTGAATTATTTGAATATATTTGCATTATCAAACATCACACAGTGATTCTTGATTTATAAAGAAGAGGTGAGAGACTGGCTCTATGAACCTCTGGCAACCAACTGTAAGTCTACCTTAGTAGATTGGAAAATCGGTGCCAAATCCAGATTTCAATACAGAGTGTATTGGAAGAATATAAATATAAAGAAAATGAAACACTTCAACACTTTTCACTCACCAAGTGAATTTATTCTAGAATCCGGTGAAACTTTACCTGGTCTTTCCATTGGTTATCATACATTTGGCACTCTCACTCCGAATTCAAAAGTGATATGGGTATGTCACGCTTTAACTGCTAATTCTGACGTTTCTGATTGGTGGAATGGATTATTTGGAGAAGGAAATCTGTTTGATAAACCAGAATATTTCATCGTTTGTGCAAATATTTTAGGTTCTTGCTATGGGAGTACTGGTCCTTTATCCGAACACCTTCCTAGTTCTCATGCTTATTTAAAATTTCCTGCAATCACGCCAAGAGACATGGCAGATGCACATCAACTTTTAAAACAAGAACTCGGAATTGAGCAGATCTATTTATTGATTGGTTCATCTTTAGGAGGACATCAGGCACAGGAGTTTTCATATATCCTTGAAGAGAAGCTGGAAAAATTAGTTTTGATTGCGACCAACGCAAGGCACTCCCCTTTTGGAATTGCATTTAACGAATCGCAACGTTTAACATTATTAGCAGACGAGACCTTCGAGCAGGAAATTCCGGAAGGAGGATTAAAAGGATTGAAAGCAGCTAGAAGTATTGCCATGTTAAGTTATCGTTCGTATGAAGGGTATTTAAAAACACAAGCAGAAACCTCCAACGAACACAGCGACAACTTCAAAGCTAGTTCTTACCAAGCGTATCAAGGGCAAAAATTAGTAAATCGTTTTAATGCATATTCTTACTGGTATCTTAGCAAAGCAATGGATAGTCACAATATCGGTAGAAATCGTACCTCTATCAAAGAAGCGCTACAAACAATTACAGCCGATACCTTAGTGATAGGTATTTCGAGTGACCTACTGTTTCCAGTTAGTGAGCAAACATTTTTAGCAAAACACCTACCTAATGCTCGACTTGAAATAATAGATTCTATTTTTGGGCATGATGGTTTTTTGGTAGAAACAAAAACATTAGAAAAATTATTAATAAACTTTTTAAATAAGAAAAATGAGAAATAAATTAAACATTGGACTTTTCGGGTTTGGTTGCGTTGGTAATGGTTTATAT